>DATJQW010000164.1:0-10716 GCA_035505395.1 Acidobacteriaceae bacterium | reverse complement strand
GTGCCGCGCATCTCGTAGGGGCCGTTCGTCACCGTGTCGGGGGTGTAGTCGTTAAGAAGACCGCTGAGCTGCACCAGAGGTGGTTGCCGCACCTGGGCGTGGGTTGGCCATCCGGCGAGCAGGAGGACGGGCAACAGGCTGAATATCCATAGTGGCGTTTTGCCGCGCATTCTCATGGAAAATCTCCGGTTTTGAGATGGGCGCCGGGCAGCCGGTACCGCTGGTCAGCCGGGGACTCTCCGGGAACGACCTGCGGCGTGCGTGACGGCGTGCGGCGCCTGAACTGTCCCACACCTTCCCGCAATGGTGCGGACTTCTTCAAGCGGCAAGACGCGGAGGGGGCCCTATACCGTCAAATACCGCCTCTTGCAGTCCGGCCAGCCGGCGTTACAATCTCCCCATCTTCTGCGACCAACGCTGGAATGCCAGGAGATCGCCATGGCTGAGCCGTCGTATGATGTCCCGTCTCTGGAAAAGTCCCCGGATCGGCGGCTGGACTCGTGGAAAGAGATCGCGGCTTACCTGAGCCGCGACATAACGACTGTTCAGCGATGGGAAAAACGGGAGGGGATGCCGGTCCATCGTCACCGGCATGACAAGCGGGGCTCCGTATACGCTCTCGCCGGCGAGCTGGATGCATGGATCGAGAGTCGCCGTTTGCCGGTGGACGAGCCGGAAACAGAGCCGGAGACGGCAGTGATCCCGATGCCTGTGGTTCTGCGCCCGGCACGGGAAGCCTGGAGCGCACGTCTTTGGTTTGGTCTGGGCGCTCTTGTCTGCCTCTGCCTGGTGACGGCCGGGTGGCTCCTGTTGCGGCATCGGGCCAGCGTCGTGACTTCGACCCCGATCCGATCGATCGCCGTGCTGCCCTTTCGCAACCTTTCCGAGGATCCAGGGCAGGAATACCTGGCCGACGGCATCACTGAGGCCCTGATCGGGCGCCTCTCGGGCATCCATGACCTCCGCGTGACCTCGCACACTTCAGTCATGCGCTTCAGGAATCCGCAGCAATCGGTGCCCGAAATCGCAAGAACTCTGGGCGCAGACGCCGTTGTCGAAGGATCGGTCATCCGCGAGGGCAGCCGGATTCGCGTGACGGCGCAGTTGATTCGCGGAGCGACCGATGAACACTTCTGGTCGGTGAGCTACGACCGGTGGATGCGGGACGCGCTCACCCTGGAAAGCGAACTGGCTCAGCTCATCGCCGCCAAAGTGGAGGTAACGGTGACCGGGGAGGAGCGCCAACGGCTGGCCGCCGCCCATCCCGTCGAGCCCGAGGTCTACGAAAGCTATCTGAAGGGGCAGTTTGCGCTGACCCATGGAAATGGGAGGGCCGACGTTGAGCAAAGCATCCGCTATTTTGAGGATGCGATCGACCGGGATGCCAGCTTTGCTCCCGCTTACCTGGGAGCGGCCGAGGCGTGGAGCGATATGGGAACGGTCTTCGTGGGCGTGGCTCCGGAGCAAACCAGGCCTCAGGTCGTTCGCCTCGCCCGCCAGGCGCTCTCACTGGATCCGAATCTTGTGGGGGCGCACCTCGTTCTGGCCGATGTCCTTCAGGA
The DNA here is from genome assembly GCA_035505395.1 of Acidobacteriaceae bacterium. Taxonomy (GTDB): domain Bacteria; phylum Acidobacteriota; class Terriglobia; order Terriglobales; family Acidobacteriaceae; genus Palsa-343. The sequence continues at coordinate 9,154 of DATJQW010000164.1, read as the reverse complement.
AGAATGGCAGTGGACCGAAGCCGAGTCGGAATACAAGCGCGCCCTTGAACTGAGCCCAAACGACGCGTCTGCCCACGCTGGGTTTGCCTCCTGGCTGTCCTGCCAGGGCCGGATTGACGAGTCTGTGACCTGGATCCGGGAGGCTCGCGCTCTGGACCCGCTGGGCGTTTCCGGCGACAGCGTCTCGTGGATCCTCTTTCAGGCCCACCGCTACGGTGAGGCCATTCGGGAGTCCCGCAGCGTTCTGGCTGTGGAGCCGGACAATGCCGGCGCTCTTATGGATCTGGGATTTTCGCTGATTGCCAACAACCAGGCTGCAGATGCCGTTCCCGTACTGGAGAAGGTCGTATCGCTCACCCAGGGCAGCCCCGCCGCAACCGGCATCCTGATCCGCGCGTATGCCCACGCGGGGCGGCGCAGCGACGCGCTGCGGCTGCTCGCCAAACTGAAACAGCGCCGCAACTCGGGCTATATTCCCGCAGCCGCATTCGTGAACGCCTACCTCGGCCTCGGCGACAACGAAGAGGCCTTTTATTGGCTCGACCAGGCCCGGCGCGAGCAGTCGAATATCCTTCAATTCGTCAAAACTCATCCCTACTTCGATCCGATCCGCAGCGATCCTCGATTCGAGGATCTGATCCATCGTGTTGGGCTCGGATAGCAAGCTGCGCGGTCATTCGGGATGGCCGTAGATTCGGCTTTCCGAAAGGTTTGGCCTGCGATTGGATGTGCGAGATTCATCGGCCGTGAATCGTCACTGGTCCTGGAGCTGGAGGGTTAGGACCTGCTGGCCGCTGAGGACGGCGTCCAGAGGCACGGAGGCCATGGGAAGCGCCGACTCGCCATTGAGGGCCATGCCGCGGTTTTCCCGCAGAGGCTCCAGGATATTGGCGTAGGAGAGCGGGATGGCGGAGAGCGTGCGGCCGTCGACGGCGGCCTGGGCCTCGGGCGCGAGGAGGGTGACGTAGAGGCGGTCGCTGGGGTGGGAGCTGTTCAGCTGGGCGATGGTTTCTGAGATGTTCAGCGACTGCGTGCGCATCAGCGGAGGCTGGAGCAGGCGGTCGAGGGTCGCTCCGTCGCTGACGAGGAGGCGGACCGGGCCGGCGGAGAGATTGGCGGGGAGGGTGACGGGGATGCGGACGTTGCGGGGCTCGCCATGCCAGGGAAGGATGGTGGCGTTGACGGTGACGGTATCTCCGGCGTGGAGGAGGGTGCGGCTGACCTGGGCGCTTTCGATCTCCGCGGTGAGGCGGCGGGGAATGGCGGCGACGTCGAGCTCGACGCTTTCAATGGGGGTGCGGCGGGCGGCGTTGTCGTAGAGGCGGGTGAAGCGCTGGCCAAGATCGATGGCGGTGAGGATGTTGGCGGGAATGGCGTCGGTGGGGGCCACCAGGTTATCGATGGTGACGGAGGGGTAGCCGGAGAGCTTGACGGTTCCCTGGACGCGATAGGTGGTGAGGGCGGAGTAACCGTTCTGCTGCATCAGGCCCTGGAAGACGGCGACCATGACGGCGGTGGGGGTGATCTGGGGCTGGTCGACAACCTCGAAGTGGAGGGCCTGGGTCTGGTCGGGCTGGCCGTCGGAGACGCCGTCGCGGGAGACGCGGAGGGTGACGGGGATCATGCGAGCGGGACGGCCGAAGACGCCCATGATGGCGGACTGTCGGTCCTCAGTGATGGAGCCGATGGTCTGGGTAGTGTTGATGATCTTGAAGGAGTCGTAGGGCGAAGGCAGCGTGGCCAGCACCTCGGCCTTGGTCATGGGCATGGAGACGGGGCCGAACTGGGTGATGGGGTGGCCGCAGGCGAGCATCTTCTGCGGGTCGACGTAGGTGACCGTGCAGGTGGCGGCGATGTCGAGGTCGCCGCGAACGAGGACGGCGCTGACGGCGGAGCCGGGGATGAGCGGGCCCTGGCCGGGATCGTCGCCGGCCGAGCCGCCGATGCCCTGAACGGGCATGAGGCCGGCGGGTGCGTGTTCTTTCCAGAGCTGGAGAGCGGCGGGGCTGAAGCCGCTGAAGGTCAGCGGGGTATCCATGGGCTGAATGAGCGGCTGGGAGGAACCGGGTGCGCTGACGGCGGTGGGGGACGGATCGGCGAGGGCGGCGGGCTGGAAGGCGGCCTCGGCGACATCTTCAGCGGGAGCGGCGGACTGGTGCTCGACGCCGAGCATCTGCTCGATGGGGGTAATGCCGGCGATGGGCTCCTTGCTGAACATGCCGATGCGGTAGGAGAGCGCGCCGACGAGGCGGCCATCGATGTAGACGGGGCTGCCGCTCATGCCGGCGACGACGCCGGTGTAGTCGGGTTTGGCGCCTTCGAGGCGGGCGAGGATCATGTCCTGACGGGGGCCGATGGCGTTGTGGAGGACGCCGAGGATTTCGACGCCCATGGGCTCGGGTTTGGTGCCTTCAAAGACGGTCCAGGCGACTCCCTGCTGGCCGCGATGAATCTGGCTGAGGGGAAAGAATTTGGTAACGGCGGGCGGAGCGGGGGGGAAGGAGGCGAGGGGAGCGGAGCCGGGGGCCTGCGCGAGGAGCACGCAGGCGGAGGCGAGGAGCAGCGCGGGAGCGGCTGCCCGGCGGATATCTTTCAGGCCTGTTCGCACGTCCATAGACTAAGCTTGTTGCGCGCTTGTCGCCAAGACACAAGCGGCTCGACAATGAATCGAGAGGATTTTGCCATGAGGGTCACACGGTGCGGAACTTCGGTGATGGCTGCCGCCGCCCTGCTGTTCTGTCAGACGCTGTTTGCGGGCAATTTGTTACAGGCGCAATCGGACGGGTCGAGTCAGCAGACGAGCCAACAGCAAAACACGGGATCGCAGCAACAGACTCAGCAGCAGACGGATCAGAGCACGCCGGCGGCGGGAGGACCGGGAAGCGATAACGGGCCGATTGCGATTCCGAAGAAGGCGCCGGCGCCGCCACCCCCGCCACCGCCGACGACGATCAAGAATCCTCCGGGGCTGAATAACTACTCGCTGCGGGTGGACGTGCCGGTGGTGAATGTGGACGTGGGGGTGCTGACGGAAAAGACGCACCAGTTCATTCCCAATCTGCAGGAAGACAACTTTCGGGTATTCGAGGACGGCATTCCGCAGCAGATCATCGGATTCCGGCAGGTGAAGGCGTCGATCACGGCGGTGCTGCTGCTGGAATTTGCGGCCAACAGCTACTGGTTCATCCAGGATATGTGGAACGCGGCGTGGGCCTTTACGCAGCAACTGGAGCCGCAGGACTACGTGGCGGTGGTGACCTACGACATGCACACGAACATCCTGACGGACTTCACGCAGAACAAGATGGTGGTCCAGCAGGCGCTGAACTCGCTGCAGATTCCGACGTGGAACGAATCGAACATGTTCGACGCGCTGTACGAGACGCTGGATCGGCTGTCGCGGGTGGAGGGGCGGAAATACATCATCCTGGTGGGGTCGGGGATCGATACGTTCTCGAAGATCACGCTGGACAAGATGCTGGAGAAGATCAAGGAGACGCCGAACGTAACGATCTTTACGATCAGCACGGGCGGATATGTGCGGGCGATGACGGATGACAGCGTGGGCCCGTACACCGGGATGCCGGGATTCGGCGGCTCGAGCGGGCGGATCACGATGCTGCAGGCGGATAACGAAATGCAGACCTTCGCGCGGATGACGGGCGGGATGTGGTTCGAGCCGCGCTTCCAGGCGGAGTTCCCGGACATTTTCGCGCAGATCAATGCGTCGATCCGGAACCAGTACCAGATCACGTACAAGCCGAGCAATCCGAAGATGGACGGGACGTACCGGCGCATCCGGGTGGAGCTGGTGGACAACGAAGGACATCCGCTGCGCATGGTGGATGAGAAGCACAAGCCGCTGAAGTACGACATCATCGCGCGGGACGGGTATCGGGCGCGGCAGGAAGTGCAGTGAAGCAGCGGGTAGCGGGTAGCGTTTAGGGTGTAGGGACTGGTGCATCCGTTTGGTTTCGTGGCTGCGGGTTGGGAGCCGTGCTGGGATCGACGGAAGACGTTCACCACAGAGGACGCGGAGAGCGCAGAGTTGGGAGTGGGCTCTGCCTGTTGGGGCACGCGGGACAAAGGGAACAGGTTACAGGTTGCAGGTTACGGGGAGCGGGGAACAGGGAGCAGGGAGCGCGCCTGCTGATGGCGGAGCGCGCATTTTGCGCAGCCTGTAGTCTGACATTGATCCTATGGAGCCGATCCTTGTAGCCCTGCCGGGACCGACCGGCAGCGGCAAGACCGCGCTGTCGCTCAGGCTGGCGCAGCGGTTCGGCGGAGAGATCGTCAGCTGCGACTCGGTGGCGGTGTATCGAGGGATGGAACTGGGCACGGCGAAGCCGACGGCGGAGGAGCGGCGGCTGGCGCCGCATCATCTGATCGACGTGCTGGAGCCGGATCAGTTTTGCACGGCGGGCGATTACAGCCGGATGGCGCGAGCGGCGCTGGGAGAGATTGCCGCGCGCGGGCATTTGCCGATTGTGAGCGGGGGGACGGGGCTGTATCTGCGGGCGCTGCTGGAAGGACTGTTCGCGGGGCCGGAGCGGTCGGAGGAACTGCGGGCGCGGTTGCGGCGCAGCGCCGAGCGGCGGGGCAGCGGATGGCTGCATCGAGTGCTGGCGAGGCTGGATCGCAGCGCGGCGGAGCGGATCCACAAAAACGATGAACCGAAGCTGATTCGCGCGATCGAGGTTTGCCTGACGGCGCGGCAGCCGCTGAGCGCGGCGTGGGAGGCGGGACGCGATGCGCTGAAGGGGTTCCGGATTTTGCGGATCGGGCTGGATCCGCCGCGGGCGCAACTGTACGAGCGGCTGGATGCGCGGGCGGGGGGGATGTTTGCGGCGGGGTTGGTGGAGGAGATGCGCGGGCTGATGGCGCGCTACGGCGAGGAGCCGCGGGCCTTCGATGCGCTGGGGTACCGGCAGGCGCGGGCTGTGGTTCGCGGCGAGATGAGCGAGGCGGAAGCGATAGCGGCGACGGCGCAGGGACATCGCAATTACGCGAAACGGCAGATGACGTGGTTCCGGCGCGAGGCTGAGGTGCACTGGCTGCGGGAATTCGGAGACGATGCCGCGGCGGGGGAGCAGGCGACGGCGCTGATCGAGAGCCATTTGTGAGCACCGCGGTTACAGATCGGCCGGAGATCGGCGCAAGCGGGGAGACAAAGCGCGGCGAACGCGCCTGGGCGAAGTTGCGGGGGTGCGGATGGATGCTGCTGCTGACGGCGGCAGTGTTTCTGGGAGATGGATTCCATCCGTTTGCGGGCGACGCGGGGATTTACGTGGCGGGGGTGCGGCATGCGCTGGACCCGTCGCTGTATCCGGTGAATGCGGCGTTGGTGACGGCGTTCAGCCGGTGGTCGATATTTGCAGACGCCATGGCGGTAGCGGTGCGGGTGACGCATTTGCCGGTCGCGTGGGCGCTGCTGGCGGCGCACCTGCTGTCGATCTTTCTGTTCCTGGCTGCGAACCGGGCCGTCGCGGCGAGACTGTTTGAGGAAGAGCGGGCAAGGGGTTGCGCGGTGATCCTTGCGGCGGCGTGTTTTACGCTGCCAGTGGCGGGGACGGCGCTGCCGTTGATGGATCCGTACGTGACGGCGCGGTCGTTTTCGACGCCGCTGTGCCTGCTGGCGGTGGCGGCGTGCCTGGAGGGCGAGTGGGGATGGACGGCGCTGTGGCTGGCGCTGGCGGCGGTGGTGCATCCACTGATGGCGGCGTACGCGGTTGCGTTTGTTGTGCTGTGCGCGGCGCTGAGAGCGGGACGGCGGCGGCTGGCTCTGGGAATGTGTGCGATGGGAATTGCGGCGTGCGGTGCGGCGTTTGTGTGGGCGCACGCGACGCCGGATTCGGCAGCGTACCGGGAAGCGGTGGATCTGGCGCCGCGATCGTTTTTGTTTCTGTCGCGATGGCGATGGTATGAGGACCTGGGGCTGGCGATGCCGCTGGCGCTGTTTGGGATAGCTGTGTGGAAGTTGGGAACTGCGGGCCGGCGGGGCGCGGTGTGCCTGACGTGCGTGCTGCTGGGGAACTGCAGCGTGGCGGTGGCTGCGTGGTTTGTGCCGGCGGCGGGGCCAGCTTTGCTGGTGCGGCTGCAGGTGCTGCGCAGCTTTCACGTGATCTACGCGCTGGGCGTGATCTTGTGCGGAGGGGTGCTGGCGACGGCGATACAGCGAGCGCGATGGGCGGGCATCGCGCTGGCGACGCTGGCGTTTGCGGGGATGATTGCGGCACAGTTCGCTGCGTGGCCGGGATGCCGGCATGTGGAATGGCCGGGTGCGAGGCCGGCGAACGAGTACGTGCAGGCGTTCCTGTGGATTCGGGAGAACACGCCGCGGGATGCGGTGTTCGCGTTCGATCCACGGCTGGATTATTTGCGGGACGAGGACGAGCAGGGATTTCGCGCGATCGCGGAGCGGGAAGCGCTGGCGGACGATAAGGATGCCGGGGTGGTGGCGGAAGTTCCGCGGCTGGCGGAGCGATGGGCCGAGCAGAGGAATGCGGAGCTGCGGGTGGATGAGATGACGGACGCCGAACGCGTGGCGGCGCTGGCTCCGCTGGGAGCGACGTGGGTGCTGCTGAGGCCGGATGCGGCGACGAGCTTTGCGTGTCCGTACCGGAACGGCGCGGTGATGGTCTGCCGGATGAGGCGGTAGCCGCGGGCGCGAGGTATCCGGACTCGATCGATTGCGGACCTTTCATCATCAGCAGGTGAGGGCTCATAGCTTCGCCCTATCTATTGGATTGGGCAGAATCGGGTGCGATGATAGAAGTAATCCAGGCAGGGTTACTAATATAGCCGGAGAAGTTATCCTGAGAAGAAAGGCAAGAGCAGGGCTGACGCTGTGAAGAGCCATGATTCAGGGAGATGAAGGCGCGCATTGAGCAGGAGGGCGATGCAATGATCATAGAAATGCGCACTTATAAGACGAAGCCGGGGCGGCGAGGCGAGTTTCTGGAGATATTCAGCCACAAGTCTGTGCCGGCGCACGAAGAGATCGGGATGAAGATTCTGGGGCCGTTTCTGTCGGTGGAAGATCCGGATGCGTTTTTCTTCATGCGCGGATTTCCCGACCTGGGTTCGCGGGAGGCGATGAAGGCGAAGTTCTACGAAGGCGAGCTGTGGCGGAAAGAACTGGAAGGCACGCTGATGCCGATGCTGGACAAGTTCGACGTGGCGCTGGTGGATGATCCGGAGGGAAAGATTCGGTGGTAGGTGGGAGGCCGAATTTCACCACAGAGGACGCAGAGAACACAGAGTTGAGGATGGGCCCACCCTGTCGTCCACTGCGGGCGACAAGGGTGGAGCAGGCGGGACCAAGGGAACAGGTTACAGGTTGCAGGTTACAGGGAGCGGGGTGCAGGGAGCAGGGAATGCCACTCTGTCGTCAATTGCGGGCGACAAGGGTGGGGCACTTGACCTGGGCGGGGCAACCGCTGCTTTAGTGGCGGAAGTGGCGGATGCCGGTCAGGACCATGGCGAGACCGAGGCGGTCGGCGGCGGCGATGACGTCGCTGTCGCGGACGGAGCCGCCGGGCTGGATGACGGCGGTGGCTCCGGCCTGAGCGACGACCTCGAGACCATCGGGAAACGGGAAGAAGGCGTCGGAAGCGGCGACGCATTGGGCGAGCGGGAGCACGGCTTTCATGGCGCCGAAGCGGGCGGCATCGACGCGTGACATCTGGCCGGCGCCGACGCCGAGGGTCTGGCCGTCGCGGGCGTAGACGATGGCGTTGGACTTAACGTGCTTGCAGATTCTCCACGCAAAGAGGAGCGAGTCGAGCTCGCCGGGTGTGGGTGCGCGGCGGGTGACAGTTTTCACGTCAGCGGCAGAAACGCGGCCGAGATCGGCGTCCTGAAGAAGCAGTCCGCCGGAGACCTGCTTCAGCACGCGCTTGTCGGCGGCGGGGCGGACAATGACGAGGCGGAGATTCTTTTTGGCGGCGAAGCGCTCGCGGGCTTCGGGAGTGAAGCCGGGAGCGGCGATGGCTTCGACAAAGAGCGCAGACATTTCTTCGGCGGCGTCGCCGTCGACTTCGCGATTGACGCCGATGACCGATCCGAAAGCGGAGACGGGATCGGCGACGAGGGCCTTGCGGTAAGCGTCAAGAACGTCGGAGCCGGTGGCTGCGCCGCAGGGATTGGTGTGCTTGATGATGGCGACCATGGGATCGTCGAATTCCTGGCAGAGGGCCCAGCAGGCGTCGAGGTCGACGAGGTTGTTGTAGCTGAGCTCCTTGCCCTGAAGCTGCTCGGCGGCGGCGACACCGGCACCGGAGCCGTCGACATAAAGGGCGGCTCGCTGGTGAGGGTTTTCGCCGTAGCGCAGGGACTGCGCGAGGGGGTAGACGATGCGCAGGGCGGCGGGAAAGTCGTCGCTGAATTGCACGGGGGCGTGCGCGCCGGCCTGGGGAGCGGGCAGCCGTTCGAGGGTGTTAGCGATCGCGGTGTCGTAGGCAGCGGTAGCGGCAAAGGCACGCTGGGCGAGGCGCCAGCGGGTTTCGAGCGAGAGCGCGCCGTGATGAGCGGCGAGCTCTTCGGCGAGGGAGGGGTAGTCGCCGGGCGACGTGACGATGGCGACGTCCTCGAAGTTCTTGGCGGCGGAGCGGACCATGGAGGGCCCGCCGATGTCGATGTTTTCGATGATTTCGGGGAAGGCGACGCCGGGCTGGGCGGCGGTTTTCTCAAAAGCGTAGAGATTGACGACCACCATATCGACGGGCTCGATGCCGTGGGCGGCGACCTGGTCGCGATGGCGGGGATCGTCGCGGCGGAAGAGGATGCCACCGTGGACTTTGGGGTGGAGGGTCTTCACGCGGCCGTCGAGCATCTCAGGAAAGCCGGTGAGATCGGCGATGTCGCGGACGGCGAGGCCGGCGTCGCGGAGGGCTTTGGCGGTGCCTCCGGTGGAGACGAGCTCGACGCCGTGAGAGGCGAGCTGCCGGGCGAAGGAGACGAGGCCTGTTTTATCCGTCACGCTCAGCAGCGCGCGGGCGATACGTTTTTCACCGCTCAAAGATTTTCTCCGCAGGAATGGGAATGGGATGAGAGTGCCGACATAAAAAATTGTAAACAACTGCGGGCGGCGGCGCGCATTTGTCAGGGCGCGGAGAGGACGGTAGGGTAGGACTATGGACGGAGATCGGAGCAC
>DATJQW010000163.1:0-6480 GCA_035505395.1 Acidobacteriaceae bacterium | reverse complement strand
TCGGCTTCGGGACGGCGTGTTTCCGGCTATTTGGCGGCGACCAGATCGATTTTGTGGATTTTCGGAGGCTTTGCCAGCAGCTCGTCGGCCCTGGCCATCAGCGCTTTGGCGATTTCGCCGTTCAGATGCGCCTGCCGCCCCTCTTCATCGGCAAAGGTGTCGAAGATGCTGTAGTGGCCTTCATCTTCTTTCAGGGCGTACCACGTGACCGTGGCCGGCTCTTTTCTGGCCAGTTCCGCGCCCTGCTTCAAAAAGGCTTCCAGTTCAGCTTCCTTGCCCGGCTTCGGCTCCAGCGATGCATACAGCGCAAACTTCACCATCTTCGGTTCTCCTTTGTCTTCCCGGAATCGGCGCCCGGGCTGCAAGTGTGTGTCCTACGTAAGGATGCGGCAGGCGCAGCGGAGGAAACGGGGAAACCCGGCCGGGCCCGGAGATTCATGCGCCCCGGCTGTGGAATTCTTCGCCGGCCGGGGCCGTCCGGCCTTCCACAAAGTTCGCACAGGGGAATGGTGCTATTTTCCCCGGGGATGTTTAAGATGCAGGTAACGGCGGCATTTGCGCGGAGAGACAAGAGACTCCGGAGGGACGAGGGTCGGCGTTGCACAGTTCTGCCTGGAACCCACGGATCGGCATGGTGGCAGGCCAGGACAGCCAAATCATCTCGAGAAGGAAGGAATCATCAGCTATGTGGAAACCCAATCAGACCGGAAGCGGCACCGGACCGCAAACGCCCGAGCCGGTGCGGCCGGCAACGCCGTCGGCCCCCAGTTTCGAATCCACCCCTCGCCCTGCGGCAGCCCCGGCAGCCTCCAGCGCTTCAACCGGCGAGCAGGCCACCATCGGTAAAAGCCTCGTCATCAAGGGCGAGGTCACCGGGTCCGAGTCGCTGTACATCGACGGCAAGGTGGAAGGCTCGATCAACCTGGCCGGCAATCGGGTCACCGTGGGCCGCAACGGCCAGGTGGCGGCCAACATCTCGGCGCGCGAGATCGTGGTGCTGGGCAAGGTGCGCGGCAACGTCACCGCCAGCGATCGCGTCGACATCCGCAGCGAAGGCTCGCTGACCGGCGACGTGACGGCGCAGCGCATCTCCATTGAAGATGGCGCGTTCTTCAAGGGCGGCATCGACATCCGCAAGCCGGGCGCGAGCGAAAAGGCGAGCGAGGCGAAGACGTCGGCGAACTCCAGCGCCGAGAAGCCGGTACCCGCGCAGGTGTAACTCTTCCTGTCCGATGGAGCAAGAGCTCCCGTGCTGCGCGCTTCAGCAATGAGCGCGCGGGCGGGAGCTTTTTGCTTTCGAGGCAGCGATGCGCGAATCAGGCGCGGCTGCTGAAGCGGGAGAGGAGCTGGCCGGTGAGGGATGATCCGGTGAAGCGGAGGACCAGGCCGGCGACGGTGATCCAGAGAAACGCGGCCGCGGCCAGCAGGGCCAGCTCGTGGAGCCGGCTGGTGGTGTGCACCAGGTGGCGCAGGGCGGCGAGAGCCGCGAAGGAGACCAGCGCCGCGAGCAACGCTCGGCCCAGCTCCCCGTATTCCAGGCCCGCGAGCGAGACCATCCTGCGCCGATGCAGCAGCACAGCCAGCGCAGTGGTCTGCAGCAGGATGCCGGCGTCGGAAGCCATGGCGAGTCCCATGGGGCCGAGCGCGCGGTAGAGCGTCCAGTACACGGGGATGGAGGCCGCGGTGATGATGGTGCCCGCGACCATCGGCGTGATGGTGTTGCCGGCCGCATAGAAGGCGCGCGCGTAGAGAGCCTGCGCGGACCACAGGCAGAGCGAGACGGAAAAGATGGCGAAGTAGAGCGCCATCACGCCGGAATCGGCGCGGTGGAAGGCGCCGCCTCGCACCAGTACGTCCACCAGCGGCAGCGCCATCGCGATCATGAACGCGGAAAGCAGGAATGAGAAGGCCAGGATGCGCGAAACGGAGGAGTTCACGGCTTCGGCAAAGGGCCGGCGGTCCTGCTTGCCGAAGAGCGCGGCCAGAAATGGCAACGAGGCGGCGCCGGCGGCCTGGCCCAACGCGACCGGCGCGGTAAACAGGGTCTTCGCGTAGGTGAGCAGGGTGATGGCGCCGCCGACGTGGGAGGCGAAGTAGTTGATGATCCAGTTGTCGGCGGTTACCAGCGAGACGCCGAGCATGAGCGGGATGGACATGCGCACCCACTCGCGCAGGCCGGGATTGTTCCAGTCGAGCAGCGGGCGAAAGCGCATGCCCACGCGGTGGGCGCCGATGGCGTTCAGCAGAAACGGGCCACAGAAGGCTCCGGCCAGCGCGCCGATGGCGAGCCAGGAGACGCTGGCTTCGCGGGCGAGAAAGATGCCGCCGATGACGCCGCCCAGAATGATGCCGGCGTTGTAAACGAGCGGCGCGACCGCCTGCACGGAAAAGACGCGCCGCACCAGCAGCACGGCCCCGAAGACCCCCCCGGCGAAAAAGCAGAGCTGCGCGGGCAGCAGGATGCGAGTGAGGTGCGTGCAGAGCGCGGCCTTTTCCGCGGGGAATCCGGCGAACCACCAGCGGACGAACCACGGCGCGGCAAACTCGGCCACGAGGACGGCGCCGCCGAGGACCACAGCCATCATGGTGAGGATGGCGGACATGGCTCGCTCGCCCTCGTGCTCGCGGCCCTCGTCGCGATAGCGGGTGAGGATGGTGATGAAGGTGATGGACGCCGCGCCGCCGACGAGGAAGTACGAGACCATGTCGGGCAGCTGAAACGCCGCGTTGAAAGCATCAGCCGCGGCGCTGCGTCCCAGCAGCCACGCGATGTACTTGACGCGGACCAGGCCGATGAGGCGCGAAGCGGTGACCGAAGCCATCAGCAGCACGGTCGCCGAAAACGGAGAGTGACGATGGCCAGGCCGCAGCACGGCGAGCGCCCTGCGCCAGAGCGGAGCGTCGACCGGACCGGCTTCGGGGCTGCGATTCGTGGGCGAAGAGGACATGCGTTGGTTCAGGACCTGCTGAGCCCAGTCTATCGGGCACGCATGCGAGATACTCTGCGAATTAAAAATCTTTGCGCGCTGCCTCGTGTCCGCCGCGATTGAAGGCGCGGGCGCTGTTCGTAGGTGGTTCTAATCCGGCCACAGGCGGCCCAGCTCCAGTTCCGCGCTTTCAGGATGGAAGGCAAAGCGTCCGCTGTTGGGGTAGAAGGTCATTTCCCCGAAGAGCGGCCGCCCCTCGACTTCGTAGAGATCGACGCGGACGAAGGGAAAATCGTCGGCGAGACGATTTGCGGCCTCGACCATGCGATCGAGCGACTGCGGCCGCGGAGTTCCCTCGTCGGTCCACGGACAGATGTAGGTGAAGGGCTGGCGGTTCCAATGGACGTCGTAGAACAGCTGGCGGTGCGTCTGCAGGCGGCCCAGATCCACCTGGATGTACTCGGTGCGCCCGCCGAAGACGAGGAACTTGTAGTCGGGCGGCGCCACATCTCCGGTACCGATATACGGTTCCACCAGCAGCCCCGGCTCAATCTCGGAGTAGAGCCACTCGCGCGCGGCAACGGCATGCGTCATGCGCAGCCAGCGAGCGGCCAGCTTTTCCATCTCATCCCAGTTCTGCTCCTGCGGCGAGCGAACGAAATAGTTCCAGCCGCTGCCGTGGCTCGCCTTGAATACATAGGGGATGGGCCAGTTGCGCTCGGCGCGCGGAGGCAGCGCCCGGCCGGTCCAGATGTTCGGGATGACCCATTCCTCGCCCAGCGTTCTCGCCACGTATTCCTTGGCGAGGATCTTGTCGGAGAAGCGCGGCATGCGCGGATCGCGGTCCACCAGCTTGCGGCGAGCGACCTTCTCGTTAAAGCCGCGGGGCCGATCGAGATTGGGAACGCGGCGGTGATACATCAGGTATTCGAGCTCGACGGCGGCGCGCAGCGGCAGACGCTCGAATATCCGATCCCTCACAGACCGGGCCAGGGACTTGATCAAGAGTGAAGACCTCGCGGGGGACGATGGGCTTACGCCCCATTAGAACAAACCCGGGGTGAATGTGCACAGAGGAAGCGCATTTAGAATTGAAGCAGTTTCAGGGAGTGGATTTTTGTCTTCTGCCGAGGAGTTTTCGCTCGACCCGCAGGATTGGGAAGCATTCCGCCAGCTGGCTCACCGCATGCTCGACGAGGCGATCGACTATGTCGCGAGCGTGCGGCAGCGGCCGGTCTGGCAGCCGGTGCCGGAGGCGGCGAAGGGTCGCCTGCGCGAGCCCGTTCCCATGGAGGGCGCGCCGCTCGAGACCGTCTGCGAGGAATTCCGGACGACGATTCTGCCCTATGCCACCGGCAACATTCACCCACGCTTCTTCGGATGGGTGCATGGATCGGGGCAGGCCGGCAATCTGGTCGCGGAGACCCTGGCCGCGGCGATGAACTCCAACTGCGGAGGCCGCGATCACGGCGCGATTTATGTGGAAGAGGAAGTGATCGCGTGGTGCAGGGGGATTTTTGGTTTTCCCGAAGAGGCGAGCGGACTGCTGCTGAGCGGCACCTCGATGGCGAATCTGGTGGCGCTCGGCGTGGCGCGGCATGCCGCCGATCCGGAAGCGCGGGTGCGCGGGCTTTGCCGCGGCGCGGAACCATTGCTCGCCTATGTCTCGGCCGAAGCGCACGAGTCGGTATCGCGGGCCATGGAAGTTCTGGGGCTGGGCTCGTCGGCGCTGCGCAAAATTGCGGTGCGGCCCGACTTCACCATCGACCTGGAGGCGCTGCGCGAGGCCATCCGCGACGATCGCGCCGCCGGCGCGCGTCCCTTTTGCGTGATTGGCTGCGCGGGAACGGTGAACACGGGCGCCATCGACGATCTGGATGCGCTGGCCAGGATTTGCGCCGACGAGAAGCTCTGGTTTCACATCGACGGAGCCTTTGGCGCGCTGGCCATCTTCAGCGAGACCCTGCGGCCGCGGCTGAAAGGGATCGAGCGTGCCGACTCCCTCGCCTTCGATTTTCACAAGTGGATGCACGTGCAGTACGACGCGGCCTGCGTGCTGGTGCGGCGCGGCGATCTGCATCGCGCGGCTTTCAGCATGCGGCCGGCGTATCTGCAGCGTCTGCCCCGCGGCCTGGGCAGCGGCGACGACTGGCCCAGCGATTTCGGCCCGGAGCTGTCGCGCAGCTTTCGCGCTCTCAAAATCTGGTTCGCGATCCGGCAGCACGGCATCCGCAGGCTGGGCGAATCGATCGAGCAGAACTGCGCGCAGGCCCGTTACCTCGGCGAACGCGTGGCCCGCGAGCCGGAGCTGGAAATTCTGGCGCCGGCCGCGCTCAACATCGTCTGCTTCCGCTACCGGAGCGATGGCATGAGCGAGGACGAACTGGACCGGCTGAACGAGGAGGTCACCGCGGACGTGCAGGAGAGCGGCGTCGCCGCGCCCTCGACCAGCCGTATCCGCGGACGCCTCGCGATCCGCGCCAACATTACCAACCATCGCACCCGCCGCGAAGACCTGGATCTGCTGGTGAACGCGGTGCTGGAAGCGGCGCGGGCGCGGGTGGGCCGCAGCCATCGATCGGAATAATTCCAAACCTGCGGGTCGACGTCCGGCCTAGAATTCCTCTGCATCCAGGTGCGTCGAATACTTATCCAGATAAGGCAGCGGCGTGTCGGAGCAGACGAAGGCGGAGACGATCTCTCCCTCGGCATTGCGCAGCGCGTCGAGCGTGCCATCGGCCCTGCGCTTTTCCAGGAAGTGCTCGAGCCCGGCCAGGGTGAAGCCTGAGCTCGGCCCGGCCATCAGTCCGGCCCGGCAAAGACGCATGCTCAGCCGGAACGACTCCTTCGTGCCAACCTCGATCAGCGCATCGGCCGCCGGCTCCCACTCGAATTCGATGTCGTCCAGGCGCGCCAGCGAGCGGACACCCGGCACCGCCTGATTGGGCGCGCAGATGGAGCCGACCATCGTCACCTTCTTCGAATGTTTGCGGAAGTAGCGCGAGCAGCCCAGCAGCGTCCCGGTGGTGCCCAGCCCGGCCGCAAAGACCGTGAGCATGCCACGGGTCTGCTTCCAGATCTCGGGCGCCAGCCACTTCTCGTAAGCGGCGGGATTCGCGTCGTTCTCATACTGCGAGGGATTGAAGTAGCCGGGCGCCTGGCCCATGCGGCGGGCTTCTTCAATGCCGTTGGTTTCGCCCCCCACTCCACGCTTCAGATACGGCTGCACGCCGGCGATACGCAGCAGATCGAGCTTGCCCGGTGCGATGTCAAAAGGCACGAAGGCGGTGACCGTGCCGATGCCGAACAGCCCCGCCATCAGGGCGAGCGCGAGCGCGGTGTTGCCGGAAGAGCTTTCGACCAGGGTGTGAACCTCGCGCAGGCGGCCGCTTCTCTCGGCTTCCACGAGCATGTTCCACACCGGCAGCGATTTGATGTTGAGCAGCGGCGTCAGCGACGCCATCTTCGCGAAGATGCGCACGCCCTCGGCGCGAAAGCGATTGAGGCGGTCGGGCAGCTCCACCAGCGGCAGGGGCGCGGCGTTCTCCGGGTT
>DATJQW010000162.1:0-9101 GCA_035505395.1 Acidobacteriaceae bacterium | reverse complement strand
CGGGCAGACATAGGCTGAGGTCCATTCAAGCGCAGGTGCGCCCGGGAGTGCAATTCTGTGCAGGCTGGTGACCGCGTTCAGCGGTAGATCTCGGGGATGAAGTTCTGCTCGTGCATGGGCGGGCGAGCGTACTTCTTCTTGTCGAGCGGGGGAAGCTCCATCTTCTCCGGGGTGAGGTCGCGGTAGGGGATCTGGGAGAGCAGGTGGTGGATAACGTTGAGGCGCGCGCACTTTTTGCTCTCGGCATTGACGACGAACCAGGGGACCTGGCGGGTGTCAGTGACGGCGAACATTTCGTCCTTGGCGCGGGAGTAGTCGGCCCAGTGGCGGCGAGACTCCAGGTCCATGGGGCTGAGCTTCCAGCGGCGGGTGGGGTCAGCCATGCGGCCGCGGAAGCGGCGCTCCTGCTCCTCGTCGCTGACGGAGAACCAGTATTTGATGAGGATGATGCCGGAGCGGACGAGCATGCGCTCGAACTCCGGGCAGCTTTGGGTGAACTCGATGTAGTCGGCCTCGGTGCAGAAGCCCATCACGCGCTCGACGCCGGCGCGGTTGTACCAGCTGCGGTCGAAGAGGACCATCTCCCCGGCGGCGGGGAGGTGGGCGACGTAGCGCTGGAAGTACCACTGCGTGCGCTCGCGTTCGGTGGGCGCGGCGAGGGCGACGACGCGGCAGATGCGCGGATTGAGGGTTTCAGTGATGCGCTTGATGGCGCCACCCTTGCCGGCGGCGTCGCGGCCTTCAAAGAGCACGACCACGCGGAGGCCCTTGTGGCGGATCCACTCCTGGAGCTTGACCAGCTCGATCTGGAGGCGGCGCAGCTCCTTTTCGTAATCGAACGATTTGCGGGAGCGGGGCGGTTCAGGGGCAGCAGTGCTGGCGGGGTGGTTGTCAGAGAGAACGGCGGATTTGGCGGCCATGCGCGCACCTCCGGAGAGAGACCTGGGGGCAGGTTACTCCGGTGCGAGGCCGTTGCAGCCCCGGGTGTTCGTCACTTTGGTTACCTGAAAACCGAAACGGGAATGGTCAGCGCAAGCGGGAACCAGGCGTGGCCGAATGGGGGCAGCAGGTCTATTCGAATTCCGGGCGGCGAGGCGAGTCGACGATGAAGACGCGGCCATCGGTAAGGGCTTTTACGGAATGACGGGCGCCCGCGGGGATGATGGCGACTGACCCCGCGTGGGCGATGCACGGCTCGCCATCGATGATCAGCTCCAGTTCGCCTTCGAGGACTTCATAGACTTCTTCCTGGGGATGGGAGTGCTCGTGGATGGAGGAATTGCAGACGAAGTTGTAGTGGGCAAAGGTCATGGTCGAGGAGTGGAAGTAGCGTCCTGACCACCCGGGCAGGCGTTCGATTGCGGGGAGAGCGCCGATGTCGACAAGCGGCATGAGTTTTCCTCCTGGGACTACAGAATGCCGGGAACGAGGGCGGCGGTGCGGCGCGCGTAGGCCAGGTAGGCGTCACCGAACTCGGAGCGCATCCACTTTTCTTCGAGACGGAGCTTGTACCAGAAACTGACAAAGACCAGCAACAGAGCGACCATACCGCGCCACTGGGTGATGGCGAGGGCCGAGCCGAGGAATCCGACCAGGATACCGGTGTAGATGGGGTGGCGGACCAGGCGGTACGGCCCGGTGGTGATGAGCTCGTGATTCTGCTTGATGGTGACGGAGCGGCTCCAGTTGGCGCCGAGGTGGACGCGCGCCCAGACGGAGAAGAGCAGGCCGGCAACGGTGACAGCGGCTCCGGAGAAGAAGGTTGCGTTGCCTACGGGAAGATAGTGGCGGTAGAGCCACGGGATGGGGATGCGATCGACCAGGAGCAGGGCGATGGCGGCGAGAAAGAGGACGGTGCGG
Organism: Acidobacteriaceae bacterium; assembly: GCA_035505395.1. Lineage (GTDB taxonomy): Bacteria > Acidobacteriota > Terriglobia > Terriglobales > Acidobacteriaceae > Palsa-343. Next base: position 7,241 of record DATJQW010000162.1, on the reverse strand, counting down.
ACGATGCGCGAGGGAAGAGGTTCGAGGCGCGTGGTGACTTTGACGCGGGTGGCCGATATCTGCCAGTAGGCAAACCAGGAGAGCCAGACGGCGGGGAAGAACCACTCGTAGAACCAGAGCATGCGGGAACCTCAGGAGGGGTTACGCAGGCGGGCCGGGGACGGTTCCCAGGGTGGTTAGCGGAGCCTTAGGCGCGGCTCTCTGTGCGATGCGTCACTGCGAGGTTCGGCCGCGGAGGCCCAGAATCATCGTGGGGATCCTCGCGTGTTTCGTCTCGACTACCTCTCCTGCGCCCTCACGATCCTGTCCACCGTTCTCGTTTCCCGCAAGATGTGGATGGGCCTCATTGTCGCGGGGATCAACAGCGGGGTCATCTGCCTGATTGGGCTGAGAACGTCGCAGCTCGGGTTCATTCCGGCGAACCTGTTCTGCATCGCGGTGTATGTGGCGAACGTTCGCTCCTGGCTGCGGCCGGAGATACGGTGAGACCGACGCCATAGCCGGGCGTTGGGGTTGAAGGGGCGGGTTCTAACTATCGATATCGGCCTGGAGCCGGCGCCATGAGCCGAGGGAGATGCCTGAGGCGGGGATCAGATGCAGCAGGGCATCGTGCTCCTGCGCGCGCGATTCGCGGAGACGGGTGCGGATGCGGTCGAGGTGTTCGTCGGGGTAGCCGGGGTGAACGACGAGCTCCCAGACGGCGTTGGGCTGATCCTGCGGGAGGGCGGCTATCAGGGCGCGGAGGGTTGCGGGGATGTTGGAGGCGCCGGTGGCGAGGACGCCGATGGTGCCGCTGGTAGTGGCCAGCCCAGCCGCCTGGACGAGGCGATGAAAGGCGGGCCGGTGCAGGCTGAGCGCAGTGACGGCGAGGCTGCGCATCGGTGCGGAACCGGGTGTGGCGCGCCGAGCCCAGTGCGGCTCAAAGGGATTGCGGATGGCCGCGACCTCGCAGGCGTGGGCGGCGCGGAGCAGCGGGCGCAGGATGCGGGGAAACAGATGCGTGTGCTTATGCGTGTCGATGTGGGAGACGCGGAGGCCCGCGGATTGCAGGCGGCGGATCTGCGCGGCGGCTTCGGCTTCGATTTCGGCGTCGCGGATGCGGCCGCTGTAGAGATCGGAGGCGAAGCGGCTGAGCTTCGCGCGGAAGGAGGGCTCGCCATCCGGGCAAAGAGAAGGGATCTCCCTGGGAGGGAGCGCGGGAGCTCCGTCGATGAGAACGATGTGGCAGCCGACCTCAAGGGTGGGGTGGGCCAGGGCGAGCGCGACGGCGTCGTCGAAGGCCGCGCCGGTGGCCATCAGCGTGGCAGAAGTGAGGGCGCCGGCCTGGTGCAGCTCGGCGATGGAGCGGTTGACGCCAGGAGTGAGGCCGAAATCGTCGGCGTTGATGAGGAGGGACACGGGTCAGGGTACAGGGTACAGGGAGCAGGGTGCAGAGAGCAGGGAGCAGGGTGCAGAGAGCAGAGAGCAGGGAGCGGGTTACAGGTTACGGGTTACAGGTTACAGGTTGGGGATCGGTGGTCAGCGATCGGGGCTGCCGTACATCTCCGGATTCAGGGCGGGGTCGTTGTACATCTTGAGCTGGCGGTAGAGCTTGAAGCGGCGCGCGCCGGCGAGAACCCGCGACCAGAGGCGATCGAGGCAGAGAGCGAGGTCGTCGCGCTGTTCGGTGAGGAGAGCGAGGCGCTGGCGGTTGCGCTCGGCGTGGCCGGCGGGAGCATCGGGGCGGCCGATCTCCTCCTGGGTATGCCAGATTTTGAGGGAGAGGATGGAGAGGCGGTCGATCATGAGGCCGGGGCTCTCGGAGTGGAGCTCGGCGGAGTCGTTGGGCAGGCCGGCGGAACCGAGGGCGTCGAGCAGGAGGGTATCGCAGAGCTCGGTGAGGTCGTTGCGGCGCTGGTTGATCTGGTCGATGGCGTGCTTGACTTGGGCGAGATCGTGATCGGTGGCGCGTGGGGCGCGAGCGCGGTCCTCGGTGTGCCAGAGGTCGAAGTTGGCGCGATGCTGGGCGAGCACGGTCAGGATGAAGGACGGACCCCCCTCGGAGCTGGCCGTGGGCTCGGAGCTGTCGCTGGCTGCGGGGTTCTGGTGCCAGAGGCGATTGGAGCGGTCGTGGAGGTCCGCGATTTCGCGCGCGGAGAAATGCAGGTCGGCATTCATAGGGGGAAGCCTGGTGGAGTTATGGTAAAACACCGGCGCGGGGATTCCGGGGCTTTCACCACGGAGAACACGAAGGACCCGGAGAACGGGGGAGTCAGGCGCGGCAACGTTCAGACCAGCGCACTCCGAAGGTTCGGAACAGCCCGATGGATTCCTGGCACTTTTCGGCACGGCTGAAGCCGTGCCCCTTCAAAACAGCCTCAAACTGGCCCATTGCCCGGGGATTTTCCCTTAGGATGGCGTCATGGCCGAAGCGCCGGGGATTCTGTGTATTTCGAGCTACGAGAAGGGGCAGGCGTTCCTGCGCGAATGCGCGGCGCTGGGTTGCCGCGTGACGCTGCTGACGGTGGAGAAGCTCAGCCAGGCGGACTGGCCGAGGGAGATCCTGGCCGAACTGCTGACGATGCCCGAGCAGCTGACGCTGGAACAGGTGACCAACACGGTGACGTATCTGGCGCGGACGCGGCGCTTCGAGCGGGTGGTGGCGCTGGACGAGTTCGACATGGAGACGGCGGCGCACCTGCGCGAGCACATGCAGATTCCGGGAATGGGGCGCACGACGACGGCACATTTCCGCGACAAGCTGGCGATGCGATTTGCGGCCCGGCGGGCGGGGGCGCTGGTTCCGGAGTTCACGCGGGTGCTGAACCACGAGGAACTGCGGCTGTGGATGGAGCACGTGCCGCCGCCGTGGGTGCTGAAACCGCGAGCCGAAGCGTCGGCGATCGGCATCAGGAAAATGGAGGGTGCGGAACAGGTATGGGCGGCGCTCGAGGAGTTGGGCGACCGGCAGAGCAATTTTCTGCTGGAGCAGTTTGTGCCCGGGGATATTTTTCACGTGGATTCGATCGTCAGCGAGGGCGCAGTGGTGTTCGCGGCAGCGAGCGGATACGGGAAGCCTCCCATGCAGGTGATGCACGAGGGCGGGGTGTTCACGACGCGGGTGCTGGAGCGCGGGTCGGCGGAGACGGGCGGGCTGACGGCGATCAACACCCGGCTGATGCCGGGGATGGGGATGGTGCGCGGGATCACGCACGCGGAGTACATCCGGGGAACGGATGGGCGGTTTTATTTTCTGGAAGCGGGAGCGCGGGTGGGCGGCGCGTTCATTGCGGACGTCGTGGAGGCGGCGACGGGCGTGAATCTGTGGCGGGAGTGGGCGCGGATTGAAGTGGCCAACCTGCTGGGGCAGAGATATCAGGTTCCGGCGCAGAGGACGCTGTATGCGGGAAGCGTGCTGTGCCTGGCGCGAACGGCGGAGCCGGACACGTCGATGTTTACCGATGCGGAGATCGTGCTGCGGCTGAAGAAGCATCATCACGCGGGGCTGATTGTGCAGTCGGAGAGCGCGGAGCGGGTACGCGTGCTGGTGGAGCAGTACGCACAGCGATTTGCGGAGCAGTATCTGGCCGTGGCGCCGGTGCCGGATCGGCCTACGGCGTAAGTTAGCGAAAAAACGGTTAGCTAAAGGGCGGTTAGCTGAAAAGCGGTTAGCGAGAGGGCGGTTAGCTGAAAAGCGGCTGGCGAAAAAGCGGATAGTGAAAGGCGGTTAGAAGAACCACGCCGCGGAGGAAGGAGCACAGGTGACCGAGTCGATGCAGTTTCCGCACCGGAGATATAACCCGCTGAAACGGGAGTGGGTGCTGGTGTCGCCGCACCGGACGGCGCGGCCGTGGCAGGGAGAGGTGAATCCGTCGTCGGGATTCTCGGATGTGCACTACGATCCGGCGTGCTACCTGTGTCCGGGGAATACGCGCGCAGGCGGGCACGAGACGCCGAAGTACGAGAGCGTCTTCATCTTCGACAACGATTTTGCGGCGCTGCTGCCGGATTCACCGAAGCCGGAGCGGGACGATGCGCCGGAGCTGCTGCGTGCGGAGCGGGAGCGGGGACGGTGCCGGGTGGTGTGCTTCCATCCCGATCACAGCCTGACGCTGGCGCGGATGGCGTCGGCAGAGATTCGGCGGGTGGTGGACGCGTGGACGGAGGAGTTCCGGACGCTGGGCGGGGCGCCGGAGTGCCGCTACGTGCAGATATTCGAGAACCGCGGAGCGATGATGGGCGCGAGCAATCCGCACCCGCACGGGCAGATCTGGACGACGGAGCATGTGCCAAACGAGCCGCAGGCGGAGACCGAGGCGCAGGTGGCCTATCGGGAGCGGCACGGCGGGTGCCTGCTGTGCGATTATTCGAAGCTCGAAGCGTATGAAGGCGTGCGGGTGGTGTGCGAGAACGAGGCCTTTGTGGCGGTGGTGCCGTGGTGGGCGGTGTGGCCGTTCGAGACGATGATCGTGGCGAAGCGGCACGTACGGTCGCTGCTGGATTTCAACGAAGGGGAGCGGGATGGGCTGGCGGACATTCTGAAGCAGATGACCACGCGGTACGACAACCTGTTCGAGACGAGTTTTCCTTATACGATGGGGTTCCACCAGGCGCCGACCGACGGGTGCGCGCATGAGGAGTGGCATTTCCACGCGCATTTTCTGCCGCCGCTGCTGCGCTCGGCGACGGTGCGGAAATATATGGTGGGCTTCGAGCTGCTGGGGATGCCGCAGCGCGATCTGACCGCGGAGACGGCGGCAGAACGGCTGAAGGCGCTGCCGGCGGTGCACTTCCTCGATCGGTGAGCGGGGCGCCAGGCTGCTGTGTGACCCTTTTGGGGGCTTTTGGGCGGGGGCGGCGGCGGGTAGGATGAATCCACCGTGAGCGGAAATCTGAGCCAGGAAGCCGCGGCGAAACAGCGCCGCACGGGGATGACGCTGCTCATCGCGGTGGGTCTGATCGCGATGCTGGCGGTGTCGTTCGCGATCCGCGGCTATCTGCTGCGGCAAAACAGCGTGAACCGGGACTTCATCAGCTACTGGAGTACCGGGAAGCTGCTGGCGGCGCACCACAATCCGTACGATCGGGCGGCGATCTTTGCGCTGGAGCGGGGCCAGGGCGCGACCTATCAGCGGCCGTACATCATGCGCAATCCGCCGTGGGCGGTGGTTCTGTCGTGGCCGCTGGCGGCCTTCAGCGCGCCGACGGCAGCGCTGGTATGGATGATCGCGATTATCGCGGCGGCGCTGGGGTGCATCCAGCTGTTGCGGCCGAGGGGGATGAAAGCACTGCCGCTGACGATGATTTTTTTTGCGCCGTCGATTATTTGCGTGGGCGCGGAACAGACATCGATCTTCGTGCTGCTGGGGCTGGCGCTGTTCGTGCGCCTGCTGGAGCGGCGGCCGTTTCTGGCGGGGCTGGCGCTGACGCTGGCGACGCTGAAGCCGCATCTGCTGCTGATCTTCTGGCCGGTGCTGCTGCTGGAGATTGCGCGGCGGCGGCAGGGGAGCGTGCTGGCGGGGATGGCGGTGGGGGTGGGCGCGGGGATGGCGGCGGCGCTGTGCTTCGATCCGCACATCTGGAGCCACTATTTTGCGGCGATGGGCGCGGAAAACATGGCGGGCGGGTTCTATCCAAACCTGCCGAGCATGGTGACGCTGCTGGTGGCGCCTCATTCCCTGTGGCCGGAGGGGATTCCCACGGTGGCGGGACTGGCATTTGCGGGGTGGTACTGGGCGCGGCGGCGTGAAGAGTGGGACTGGCGCTGGCACGGCGCGATGGTGCTGGCGGTTTCCGTGGTGACGGCGCCGTATTCGTGGCCGTTCGACCAGGTGCTGTATCTGCCGGCGATGTTTGTGAGCCTGCCGCGTGTGCCGAAGCAGGCGGTGACGGCGCTGGCAGCGGTGAACATTGCGGCGCTGGCGATCTACGCGAAGTCTCCGGTGCTGGGCGAGGTGCGGTACTGGTGGATGGCGCCGGCATGGATGGTGTGGTGCGTGTACGCATACACGAGGCCGGAAGCGGGAACGCGCGAGAAGGCGGCGCTGGCGGCGGCGTAGAAGCGCCGATGCGGCCGCGCGCAGGGATTTGCGCGCGGGGTCGGACTTCGCCGGGGGACTTGCCGGAATGATGGGATGGTGAGCCCGCTGTTCGTTCAAGACGGTCTCAGCGTGCCGGGTAGTCGTTTTTCAGCTTTATTTCTGATGATGTCACCTGTGATATTATGACGTGTGCGGATCGTTTTCGATACATCTGCGCTCATCTCCGCGCTTCGCTCCGAGCGGGGCGCAGCGGCAGAGGTGATCCGCCGGGCGATGCTCGGAGAGCTGACGGTCCTGATGGACCACAAGGTCGCTTGTGAGTACAGAGATGTAGCCTTCCGCGCCCGGCAACTGCACGCAGCGGGAAAATCGCGGGAGCAGATTGTGGACATTCTGAATCTGCTTGAGGCGCAAGCCGAGGCCGTGCGAGTTTACTTCAGGCCTCGACCGCTTTCGGCAGACCCGAATGACGACATGGTGTTGGATGTTGCCATCAACGGGAGGGCGGACGCCATCGTAACGTTCAACACCAGGCACTTCAAGTCGGCGGCAACGCAATTCAACATCGACGTTGTTACTCCGGCAGAGTTGTTGACCAGAATCCGTACCAGGAGATAGCACCATGCCTGTGAGAAGAAAAAAGGACTCGATGAGCAAGTTTCCCCTTCGGCTCATGCCCACTGTTCGCAAAGGTGCCGAGAACTTTTCTCGCAAGGAGGGGGTGTCCCTGAATCAATTCATCAATGTGGCCGTTGCTGAGAAGCTTGCTCACATGGAACATGAGGAATGGATTGCGGGAAGACGGAAGGTGACGCCGGAACTGATTGCCAAAGGCCTGGCTGCACTGAATCATCCCACCGGCATCGAGCCGGCACCCGAAGACCGGTTGCCGCGAGGGTATGTGCCAGTCCCACGATCGTGAGGATCAGGAGTGTCCGTGCAGGATTTCCGAAGGCGATCGATGACTTTTGTGTGACGGCAGACTTGGTCAGTCTTCGATTGCCATTCGTTCATTTGCTTATTTTGAATGGTGAGCCCGCTGGGATTCGAACCCAGGACCCACGCCTTAAAAGGATGTTGTTGACGCTTCTGCACCCATCTGCACGCCGCTGCATGAACTCACAAATAGCCAGTATTTATTAGGGTAGTCTTTCATCATTTAGCGCTGGACCGTCGCAGCAGCTTGCACTGAATCCGGCTTTGGAGTATCACAAACGTATC
>DATJQW010000161.1:0-6179 GCA_035505395.1 Acidobacteriaceae bacterium | reverse complement strand
CCCACCACGTCCAGCCCCAGCTCTTTGGCCGCCGGCTTCAGCGTATCCGCCGCGCTCGCCGCAACCAGGAACGTCCCCGCCGCATAGGTCGTCTTTCCCACCGTGAACGGCTTCTCCGCAATCTGCACCTGCGCGTCCTTCAGCGCATAGCGCAGCGTCACCAGATTCGGCGAACCATGATCCGGCACCGCGTACACTGCCGGATCGCCGGCCCCGCTCACCGTTCCCTGCGGATCGTACTGGTCCACGGGATCGACGGCGACCGCCTGCACCGCGATGTCGTCCGTCGGCTTGATCTCCGTGTGCGTCATCAGCCCCATCGTCCACGCGCTGTCGTCGTACGTGGTCAAATCCGGATCGGGATCCACCTGCTTGCCCAGCAGCGTCTTCGCCAGCGGCCCGTAGGGCTGATTCGTCTTCACAATCAGCGACCCCGCCGGATAGGTCCCGTCTTTCAGCTTCACCTGGCTGTTCGCGCGCCCCACTTCGATCCCCTGCATGCGCAGAATGTGGATCACGAACGCCACCCGCGTCGGGTCCGCCTGATCCGACGGCAGAACGAACCCAAACGGTGCCTCCTTCGTGCCCGCCGTCACCGCGTCGCGGCTCTTCACATAAAAGTCGCCGACGATCACCTGGGGAAACGCCGACACAAACTCGAGCGATGTCAGCACCCCCGTCTCCGCGTAGTTGGTGTTGTTCCGCATCGACCACAGCACGTGCTGGTATGGCGGATTCGGCCGGTACCACTCCCGCTTGGTCATGTTCCCAAACATCCCGCCGCCGCCCTGGATCGCCGGATTCGGCTCGTAAACTGTCCGCTCCATCGTGGTCGCGCCGTCGTTGCCGAAAATTTCGTAGAAGCGCATCAGCCCGTTGTGATCCGTCGCCATCTCCGCCACATACCCCGGCGACCAAGCGTCAACATAAGCGTGCGTCCACACTCCCGGCATGCCGTAGCGCGTCAGCTGGCTCATATCCCAGTTCGAGAGCATCGGCAGTTCGCCGTACAAAATCGGGCTCCACAGCGGATTCTGCGGCGCCTGCCCGCTGTAGATGTACAGGAACGGCACCGACTCGTGCAGGTCGTGCATGATCGGCGGATGCCACTGCAGATACCAGCGCAGCAGATTCTGGTTCGCCATCGCCGAGTAGTTAATGTCGCGGTTGTTGTCGTGCATGATGTACTTGCCCCAGTACGGCAGGGGCGTCAGCTTCGAGTAGTCCGTCACGTCCACGTTGTGCGCGTAGTACCAGTCGATCGATCGGTCGCGCCCATCGGGATCGGCCACCGGCACAATCGCCACAACTACGTTCTGCCGGATCTTCTCGATCAGCGGCGAATCCTCGGTCGCCAGCCGGTAGGTCAGCTCCATCAGCATCTCCGGAGGCCCCAGCTCCGCGCTGTGCAGCCCGCCCGAGATCGTGTAGATCGGTTTCGTCTGCGCAATCAGCGCCTGCGCATCGGCGTCGCTCAGCCCGCGTGGATCCGCCAGCTTCGCCAGGTTCGCCCGCGTCTCGTCCAGATGCGCGATGTTTTCCTCCGAGCTGACGAACACGATCACCGACTCGCGCCCCTCCTCGGTCTTGCCGATCCGGATCACCTTCACCCGTCCCGTATGCGCCGCCAGCGTGTCGTAGTAGCGCAGGATATCGGCGTAGTAAGTCAGCTTCTTCGGGGCGCCGATCCAGTAGCCCAGCACGTCTTTCGGCGACGGCACCGTGGTGCTGGCCGGCAGATGATCCACCAGCGGGCTCATGAACTCCGGCTTTGTCGTCCACTGCTTCACGCTGGCCGCGTAGTCCGGATCCATCTTCTGCGATGGCGCCGTCTGCGCCCTCGCCGTAATTGCAACAGCAGCTGTTACAACCAGCAGCAACGCAGGAAGCTTTCTGAGCATGGGGCTGATTCTCCGGTCGAGAGGATTTCCCATAGTAACCCGCTGCGGCCGGAACGCAACGTCCCAAACCTCTAGCCGCGATATTGCTCGTCGCTCACCGGCTCCAGCCAGTCCACCGTCCGCCCCTCCAGCTTCTCCTGCACCGCGATATGGGTCATCGCCGTCTCCGGCCCCGCGCCATGCCAGTGCTTCTCGCCGGGCGCAAACCACACCACGTCCCCCGGCCCGATCTCCTCCACCGGACCGCTCCACCGCTGCGCCCGCCCCCGCCCCGCCGTCACCACCAGCGTCTGCCCCAGCGGATGCGTATGCCACGCCGTGCGCGCCCCCGGCTCGAAGGTCACGCTCGCCCCCGCCGCCCGCGCCGGCTCCGGCGCCTCAAACAGCGGATCGATCCGCACCTCGCCCGTAAAATACTCCGCCGGCCCCCGCCGCGGCGCCTGCGTCCCCGCTCGCCGAATCTCCATCTCCGCACCCTCCTTACCCGCAGCCTAACGCAGCCCCGGCCGCAGATGCGCCAGCGGCCTGCACGCGCTGCTTTACCATGGGAACGTTCCGCTACCTCACCCCCACCGGAGCTCCTGTGCCACCTGCCGATCCAGGAGAGCTCGTCCGCGCGTTCTACGAACGTATCTGGAACGCCGGAGACCTCTCCGCCGTTCCCGCCTTGTTAAGCCCCGATTTCCGCTTTCGCGGATCCCTCGGCAATGAACTCGTGGGCTGGGACGCTTTTCGCGAGTATGTCCGATCGGTTCGCGAGCCGCTCGCCGGCTATCGTTGCGAAATCCTCGAGTGTGTCACCGACAGCGGGCGCGCCTTCGCAAAAATGCGCTTTTCCGGCACCCACGTTGCGCCCTTTCGCGGTTTCGAGCCAACCGGCAACCCGGTTGAATGGATGGGCGCTGCCCTGTTTCACTGCACCGACGGAGTCATCTCTGAACTTTGGGTCCTCGGCGATCTCGCCGGACTCGATGCCCTGCTCCAGCGCAACCAGCATGGGAGAACGCCATGAAGATTGTTCCCGTCATCAAATGCCGCGACCTCGACAGATCCCTGCAGTTCTACACGGCAATTCTGGACTTCGAACGCAGGTGGCCCGGTTCCGAAGAACGCGAAGCGGCCAACGGTGTCATCGACCTCTCCAAAGACGGAGCCGACCTTCAGCTCTCGCGCCACGCCGGAGACGGCGTCTTCGGTTCCCTCAGCCGGATATTCGTGGACGACGTGGACGAGCGTTACGCGACCTTTCGTGCTCGCGGCCTCGACACGACGTTGCGTCCCGAGTCTCCCGTTCACACCGCGCCCGTCGATCAGACCTGGGGCCTGCGCGAATTTGCCGTCACCGACCCCGACGGCAACGGCCTCTGCTTCTGCGCGCCGATCAGAGATTGAAAACCGCTCCGGCAGCCGCCATCAGGTTGTGTATCAGGGCGCGGCCTGAGAGCTTGCGAAGACGCCCAATTTTCGGTGTTGCGTCATTCATTGGGGAGCCGTTACCTGGCAATTGCCCAGATCGAACCGATGACGCCAGCGGAGACGGTTCCTCCGCCGGATCTGCTTCAGCTGCTCCACCCCACCTGCGGCGGACCCTGCATGATCAGCCCGGCAGGCCTCCGCGTGAATGAGGTCCGCATCGGCATCAATGGCAATGACGAGGAGCTGATTGATCCCACCACTGCCGCGAGCTTCTATCTGATTCTGCCCGAGTCTCCGGAACGAGCCGATTGATCGACACCGCAAATTCTGTCCCCAGCGCACTAGTCCCGCCGGAATTGTATCGATAAGTCGCCCACCGTCCAGCAATCTCGTGTCAAGGCAGAGGCTGCCGGATGAAAAACACGGGAGCCTTTAGCATGACTGCTATGGAAGCTTACGATGACGAGCTCATACGATTCGAGGCAAACGGCGCCCCGCCGCTTCCCCTCACCGGCGAGCCGGCGTGGGTGGAAAATAACGGAGCCCGCATCTTTTACAGCGTGTACGGGGCTGGCGCGCCCGTGATAATGCTGCACGGCGGACTGGGTCACAGCGGCAACTGGGGATATCAGGTTCCAGCCCTCATCGACAACGGCTATCGTACCGTCGTCATCGACAGCCGCGGCCACGGCCGCAGCACGCGCGATGAACAGCCATACTCCTATGAACTCCTGGTGTCCGACGTGCTGGCCGTGATGAACGCCTTGCGTCTGGATCAGGCCGTTCTGGTGGGCTGGAGCGATGGCGCGTGCACGTCGTTGATTCTTGCAGCCAACCACCCGGCACGCGTTGCCGGAGTCTTCTTCTTCGCTTGCAACATGGACCCGTCCGGCGTCAGGCCGTTTGAGGCCACCCCCGCACTGAAGCGCTGCTTCGCGCGCCACACTGCCGACTACAAGGAACTTTCAGCGACGCCGGAGTGTTTCGGGCAGTTCGTGAAAGATGTCGGCCTGATGCAGCGGACACAGCCGAATTACTCCGCACAGGATCTAGCGAAAATCCATGTACCCGTGAGGATCGTGCAAAGCGAGAGGGATGAATTCATCCGTCGTGAGCATGCAGAATATCTGGCGCAGGCCATTCCGGGTGCATCCTTCCTGCTCTTGGACGGAGTGAGCCACTTTGCTCCGTTGCAGCGGCCCGAGCAGTTCAATGCGGCGATGCTGACATTCGTGCGCGAGGTCTGCGCCGGCAAACCCGCAGCATCGGTCACCAGCTGACCGCAGAACCGTCGTGGTCTGAGATGCCGGCTTCCGTCAGGCGATCCTCGTGCCCCAGCCGCGATTCGCGACTTCAGATGGTATGAGAAGGCCGGTCTCCGGCGGGATGCGTTAAGCTCCCAGGTTATCGACGCGCTCAGAGGCGCAGGGGATAAAGGAGACCGGCAGTGAAGAAGATTACCACCGCAACAGGACGTCGGACAGGGAAGGTGCAGGAGCAACAGCGTCTGACGATTGGGCTCGACGTTGGAGATCGTTCGAGCTTTTACTGTGTCCTCAACGGAGCGGGAGAGGTGATTCTGCAGGCGAAGGTCGCGACCCGTCCGGAAGCGCTGAGGGAGGCCTTCGGCAGGATGCCGCGCAGCCGAGTCGCACTGGAGACGGGAACGCACTCACCGTGGATGAGCCGGCTGCTCTCGGAGCTGGGACATGAGGCGATCGTGGCACATGCGCGCGATGTTCGTCTGATCGGAGAGAGCCGACGGAAGGACGACAAAATCGACGCCCAGACTCTGGCCCGGCTGGCGCGCATCGACCCGCAGCTGCTGTCACCGGTTCAGCATCGCAGTGCTGAGGCGCAGGCTGATCTGTCGGTGATCCGGGCACGCTACGCTCTGGTGCGAGCAAGGACCGGGCTGATCTGCGCGGCCAGAGGGCTGACAAAGTCGTTCGGAGAACGGATCCGCGGCCGGAATCCAAAGGCGTTCCGAGCGGAGATGGGAGAGACGCTGAGTCCGCAGCTGCGTGTCGCACTAACCCCACTGTTGAATGCGCTGGAGACGATTACGGAGCGGATCCGGGAATATGACGATCAGATCGAGCAGCTGGCCGAAGAGAAGTATCCCGAGGCAGCACTGCTCAAGCAGGTGAAGGGTGTCGGAACGCTGATCGCGCTGACCTACATCCTGACGCTGGACGATCCGCGCCGATTCCCCAGGAGCCGTGATGCGGCCTGTTACGTGGGACTACAACCGGGCAGACGGAACTCCGGGCAGAGTGAGCCACAGATGCATATCACGCGGGAAGGAGACTCCTGCCTGCGCATGGTCCTGGTTCAGGGGGCGCAGCACATCCTGGGCCCGTTCGGGGAGGACTCCGATCTCCGGCGATGGGGACTGAACCTGGCCGAGCGTGGAGGCAAAAACGCGAAGAAGCGCGCCATCGTCGCCGTGGCAAGAAAACTGGCGGTCCTGCTGCACCACCTCTGGATCAGTTGTGAGGAATACGAGCCGCTGCACAACACGCAGAAGCACAGACTGGCAGCGGCATAAACAGGAGGAAGGCTTGAATACACCAAAACGAACGCCGGGTTCCGGCGACTGCGCCCTTGGCCAGGACCACTCCGGATCGCTGATCGGGAGAGAGGTCGCCCAACAGATGGCAGCGCCGACTGTATCGGGAACACCAATGTGCACCGAGCGCATGAGTCGCTCACGAAGAGTGCGGATGGAAGGGTGGACGACAGTTTAGCCCCGGCTCGAAGTTGGTGAACACAGGTCGCGAAAGGAGCATACGTGTGTTTTCCTTCGCCCGGATTACCCAACTATGGCTGGCTGCGGCGCCCGTCAAGGCTCCAGATGAA
>DATJQW010000160.1:0-31697 GCA_035505395.1 Acidobacteriaceae bacterium | reverse complement strand
CGGCAAGGGATTCAAGACCGAGGTGCACACGGGCGTGGTGCTGGAGACGCAGGGGCATCCGATTGTGAACGTCACGCTGCATCCCGGCGAGGTGAACCAGACGGTGACGGTGACGGGCGCACCGCCGCTGATCGATCTGGCGAATGCGTCGGTGGGGTCGGTGATCAGCACCCATTCGGTGGAAGATCTGCCGATCAACGGGCGGACGCCGACGACGCTGACGGAGCTGGCGCCGGGCGTGATTACGACGGCCGCGCCGGAACTGATCCATCCTTTCGATAACAACGCGGGGAACGAGTGGTCGATCGGCGGCACGCCGAACCAGGTAAGCGAGGTGCTGCTGGACGGCGCTCCGGATCTTACGCTGCTGGGAGCGCTGGCGTACGCTCCGACGGAGGACTCGGTTTCGCAGGTTTCGATCCGGCCGTTCGACACCGATGCCAGCTTTGGGCACACCATCGGCGGCGTGATCAACCAGGTGACGAAGAGCGGGACCAATCGGCTGCACGGGACGGTCTACGAGTTTGGGCAGGTATCGACGTTCGACGCGAATACCTACTTCAACAACCGGAACAACGTGCCGGTGCCGGGCTTTCACTACAACCAGTACGGCGTAACAGTGGGCGGGCCGATCTGGATTCCCAAGGTGTATGACGGGCGCAACAAGCTGTTCTTCTTCTTTGCGTGGGAGGGTCTGAAGGACGAGAGCCCGACGACGACAACGGATACGGTGCCGACGTCGGCAGAAAAGACAGGGGATTTCTCGCAGACTCTGGCCGCGGGGTGCCCGACGGGGTTCAACAACAACCCGATGACGGCGTCGGCGATCTGCAATGCCGATCCGTCGGCCAAGGAGAGCTCGCCGTATCCTGACCCCTACCAGCTCTACAACCCGTTTACGGCAACCAGCTCCAGCGGAAACACCGTACGCAGTGCGATCCTGGACAATCAGCTGACCAGCACGGGAGTTGCGTTCAGCCCGATCGCGCTGAATTATCTCAAGCTGTTTCCGTCGCCGAATGCCACCAGCGGCGTGGGCGCAGACGGGGCCGACAACTACATCAGCAACGCGCCGAGCACGGACACTTACAACAACGAGTTCGGGCGGCTGGACTACAACGCGAGCAGCCGCGATCATGTGTTCTTCGACTACCGGCACAACCGCCGGTTCCAGATCAAGAACAACTACTTCGGAAACGGGATCACGGGAACGACGCTGCTGCGCGAGAACCTGGGCGCGACCCTGGACAACGTGTTCACGCTGAACCCGACGACGTTTTTCGATACGCGTTTCAACTGGGTGAACTTCAACGAAGTGCACGGGACGCCGGCGCAGGCCTACAACCCGTCGGGGATGGGCTTCCCGAGCTACATGAACAGCTCCAGCGAGCACCTGCAGCTTCCGTACATCAACTTCAACACCGGAGGCAGCTGCGGCAGCTTCACCAGCTACCAGTGCCTGGGCGACACGGGCTCGGCGCTGGATCCGACGACCAGCTACCAGGTCTTCACCGACATGGTGAAGGTGATCGGGCAGCACACGCTCAAGGTCGGGTTTGACGGGCGGCAATACCGCATCAGCATCCAGAACTACGACGACTCGTCGGGGAGCTTCACGTTCAGCTCCAGCTGGGTCAACTCCGGGACGAGCGGTTCTGCGCAGTCGAACATCTTCGGCGGCGACCTGGCCTCCTTCATGTTCGGCCTGCCGACGTCGGGCGAGTACGACCTGGAAGCGCGCGGCGACTTTCACCAGTACTACATCGGGACGTTCGTGCAGGACGACTGGCGCGTGAATGACCGGCTGACACTGAACCTGGGGATGCGGTTCGATATCGACACCCCGTTCGAGGAGCGGCTGGGTCGCACGGTGAACGGATTCAACCCGACGGCGACGATCAACTACACGACCGCGCCCAGCTTTTCCGGGAAGACGGTTACATCGGGCGGGGAGAGCTGGACGGTCTCCGGCATCAACACGGCGGGCGGGCTGACCTTCCCCAATAAAAACAACGGCTCTGTCTACGCGACGAACAGCGGCTTTTTCAGCCCGCGGTTCGGCTTCTCATACGCGCTGACGCCGAAGACGGTAGCGCGCGGTGGCTTCGGCGTTTTTGTGCAGCCGGAGACGCTGACCAACCTGAACGCCTCCGGGACCTACTCCTCGAGCGCGCTTGCGAACCAGGAAGGCTTCAGCGCGTCGACCAGCTACGTAGCGACGACGAACGATTACCAGAGCCCGGCGACGACGCTGAGCAATCCGTTCCCGAGCGGGTTCCTGCCGCCAGCAGGCTCGTCGCAGGGAGCGAGCACGTTTGTGGGGCAGGCCATCAGCTTCCTGGCGCCGTCGCAGCACGACCCGTATTCGCAGCGCTGGGATATGGACGTGCAGCGGTCGCTGACCAACAGCTCGATGCTGGAGGTGATCTACGTGGGCAACCACGCGGTGCACCTGCCGATCGAGCAGCAGAACCTGAATGCGGTGGAATTGCCTTATCTGTCGCGCAATCCGTGGGAGAACGTGGACATGAAGAACGCGTACGGCACCAAAGAGACGAATCCATTCAAGGGGACGCTGCCCAGCGTGAATGGAGTGGCGAACAGCACCGGGACGAATACATCTTCGACGGAGGCGTTCTCCAGTTTCATCGTGCCTTATCCGCAGTTTGGAACGAGTAGTGTCTACGTTCAGAACCAGACGCGCGGGCAGTCGTGGTACGAGAGCGGGATCGTGCACTTCGAGCAGCGCGCGTCGCACGGGCTGACGGTCTCTGCGAACTACGGCTTCTCCAAACTGATCGAGGCCGACACCTTCCTGAACGACGAGGACTCGATGCCCACGCGGCGGATCTCGCCGTTCGACCACGTGCACCACTTCACGGTGGGCGGCACCTACAACCTGCCGTTCGGGCAGGGGACGATGTTCCCGATGGGAGGCGGGCGGCTGTGGAACGAGATCGCGGGAGGCTGGGTGCTGAACGGGATCTACCAGTTCCAGACCGGCGCCCCGATCGAATTCAGCGCGGACATCCCCTTGCAGGCGGGCACGAGCCTGCGGCAGATAACCAACAAGCCGCGGGACACGTCGCCGGTGCCGTCCGGCGGGGCGACAGGAAATCCGGCGCTGAGCACCAACCTGTTTGTCACTGGCAGCTCGACCAGCTGCCCGTCGTCGGGAGCCTGCGACGGGAGCGCCTTTGTGAACGGGCAGTATTTCGATCACTATCGCGTGTTTCCGCAGACGCTCTCGTGGGTGCGGCAGGACGGCTACAACAATCTCGATGCGTCCATCCTGAAGAATTTCCACTTTACGGAAAACGCGTACCTGCAGCTGCGGTTTGAGACGTTCAACACGCTGAATCACCCGATCTTTTCAGCGCCGAATATTTCGAGCGCTACGGCCAGCAACTTCGGGTACATCACCTCAACGACGTCGAACAGCCTGCCGCGGCAGATCCAGCTGGGAGGGCGGATCGTTTTCTGAGCGGCAGTTGCGGCTGGGCCGATGGGCCGCTGAATCGAGGGCCAGAGACAACGCCCGGAGCCATGCTTCGGGCGTTGCCGCGTTCAGGACGCGATGTGCAGGGCCTCGCGCAGATGCGCAGCGAGCAGAGCCATGGCAGAGCGCGCCTGGGGCGTCTGGGCGAGCTCATCATCCACCATAAAGCCGTGCAGGACGCCGCCGTAGCGAACGGAGGAGACTGGAACGCCGCTTCGAGCGAGGTTGCGGGCGAAGGATTCGCCCTCATCGCGGAGGACATCGCACTCGGCGGTGATGACCAGCGCGGGCGGAAGCTTGCTGAGTTCGTCAGTGGGGGCGCGCAACGGCGAAGCGAGGGGATCGACGCGGAAAGCAGGATCGGGCAGGTAGTGATTCCAGAACCATTGCATAGCGGGCACGTCGAGATTGAGGCCCAGGGCGAAATCGCGATAGCTGGAGGTGGTGAAGTCGGCGCCGGTGACGGGATAGAGCAGCGCCTGGAAGCAGAGGCGCGGGCCATCGCGGCGGGCGGAGAGCAGGCCGAGGGCGGCAGCGAGATTGCCACCGGCGCTGTCTCCGGCGACGGCGATGCGCGTGGGATCGAGGCTGAGCGCGCGGCCGTGTTCGGCGATCCAGGCGAGGGCCTGATAACAATCTTCGAGGGGACGCGGAAAAGGCGCTTCAGGAGCGCGGGCGTAATCGACGAAGACAAGGGCGCCCTGAGTCCGGACGACGATTTCTCGGATCATGCGGGCGTGGGTGTCGGCGTCGCCGAGGACCCATCCGCCGCCATGAAGATAAAGGATGACTGGGAGCGGGCCGCTGGCTCCGGCAGGGCGCAGGATGAAAATGGGAACGCCGTTGGCGAAGTGGCGCTCGGAGGTGACCGGAAACGCGGAGATGTCGGCGGTCTGGCCGGAGCGCATGTAGTCGCGCGCTTCATCGGGAGAAAGGCTGGCCAGCGCGGGGTCGCCGGCAGTGCGCATGCGCTCGATGCAAGCGCGATAGTCGGGCGCGAGCATGGCCAGCAGAGCGGCGTCATCGAGAGGCATGGCAGTCGACTCCGGTGCGGACGAAGGCTTTGATGGTGGCGCACTGCTTGCCTGCGGAGGGGCCGTGGGGGCGGATGGCATAGGCTCCGGCGGCGGCGGGCACGATGAACGTTTCCGCGTAGTGAACGATGAAGGACGGAAAGGTTCCGGTGGGGCTTTCGACGATGGCCTCATCGCCTTCAACGAGGTTGAGAACATTCACGCCACCGAGTGTGTCGTGGGGGACTGTGGCGGTGAACCAGTGGCGGCGGGTCTCAATGAACTCGCGGCGATGGAGGCCGGTGCGCTCCTCGCGCCAGCCTTCGCCTGCGGCGACGGGCTCGAAGCGATTGATGAGCTCGCGGCGAACCCACTCGGTGGTGCGGTCCCACTGGATGTTGGCAGCGCCGTGGTCGATGTGGATGGGGCGCGGGCGGCCGTCGAGGCCGAGACGGCCCCAGTCCCATAGTTTGAAGGTGAAGATGTAGGGCGTGGCGCTGATCTCCAGTACCATGCTGTCGGCGCCGGAGCAGTGGATGGTGCCGGCGGGGATGAGGAAGTGGTCGTGCTTGCGGGCGGGCCAGCGGTTGACGTATTGCTCGGCGGGGAAATCGAAGTTGCCTTCCTGGGCGCGGCGGAGGTCGCCGATCATCGCGGAGGGGGAGATGTCGTCGAGGAGGCCGAGATAGACGGTGGCATCGGGGCCAGCGTCGAGGAGGTAGTAGCTCTCGTCCTGGGTGTAATTCATCCCGAATTTGTCCTGGATGTATTCGGTGAGGGGATGGACCTGGAGGGAGAGATTGCCGCCGCCCATGGTGTCGAGGAAGTCGAAGCGGATGGGAAACTCAGTGCCGAAGCGGCCGTGGACGGCGTCTCCCAGTAACTCGCGGGGATGGGCGAAGACGAGATCGATGGCGGGGACTTCGACGCGGTGGTCGCCGAAGCCGAGCAGCAGGCTGTTTTCTTCGGGGACGCAGTCGAAGCACCAGGCGTGGTTGGGAACGTCACGGGGCAGGTCGCAGACTTCTTCCATCCAGTGGCCGCCCCAGGGGCCGGGGTCGAAGTAAGGAACGACGCGGAAGGGACGCTGGGCGGCGGCGGCGAGGGCGCGGCGGAAAGTATCGCCGGAGATGAGTTTCGGCTCGCGGGGCTGGTTGGTGTCGAGGAGGAAATCGAGCTTGGGGAGGAGGGATTTTTTGAGGCGGTCGGCCGCGCGCCACTCGATGAAGAAGCCGCACTTGTATTTGGTGGCGAAGTCATCGGCGAGATTGTCGAGGCCGAGGTTGCCGACCTCGCCGCGACGGTAGCGGAGCTGGATTTCCCAGCGAGCCATGTCGGCGTAGACGAGCAAGGCGCGCTCGGGCGCGACGAGGGAAGCGCCGGCACCGATGACGATGACGGGGCCAGCAGCGGCGGCGAGGGCGATGTCGCGGCGCAGGGTGTCGAGGCGGGCGGGATCGAAGTAGTCCTGAAGGAGCAGACCGTTCATGCGGGCGAAGACGCGGTCGTCGCCGAGGATGGGATCGAGGAGCGCATGCAGTTGCTGCGGGGATTTGAGGCAGGACTCGGAGGAGAAAAGTTTTGCCGCGGGGAAGCGGGTTTGGAGGTCGTCGCGCAGCGTGGCAACGAGGACGCCGGGGTAGCACTCCACGGCGAGCGAGCCGTGCTGATCGAGAGCGGGACGGAGGCGATCGGCGATGGCGTCCCAGCCAGCGCTGCATTCGGCGGCGGAGCCGGAGGGGACAACGGGGAACTTATCGTAGTTGAAACGGCGAGACACTACAAAACCTCCTGAAGCAGGGGGACGGCGCCGAGCAGGGCGGCGCGGTTGCCAAGGGCGGCGGCGCGGACCTGGGGTTTGCCCCACGCGCCCCATGCGTGTTGGGTGACGTGATCCTGCACAAAGGGAATGATGACGGCGGCGCTGCTCATGACTCCGCCGCCCATGACGACGATTTCGGGATCGTAAGCGTTGACGAGGGTGACGGCGTTGGCGGCCCAGACTTCGAGACAGCGCTGGCGGACTTCGACAGCGACGCGGTCGCCATCGGCGGCCGCGGCAAAGAGAGTGCGGAAGTCGATCTGCGGCGCGCGAGCGAGAGCGCTGTGGGCAAAGCCGGGCCACTCGCGCGCGATGCCCGGAAGGGACCATCCTCCGGCTTCGGCCTCTGCGCAGCCGATGTTGCCGCAGACGCACGGACGGCCGTGGAAATTGACGGGGAGATGGCCGCCGAGGCAGGCAGCCTGGGCGTGCGCGCCGCGCAGCAGGCGGCCGAGGATCATGGCCACGCCGCCGATGCCGGTGCCGAGGGTAATCATGACGACATTGTCGAAGCCCTGGGCAGCGCCGGCGTATCGCTCGCCAAGCAGCGCCATGCGGGCGTCGTTTTCCATGCGTAGCGGGACGCCGAAGGTGGCGCGGCACCAGCCGGAAAGTTCGAGGGTGGCCGCGTCTTCATATTTTTTGAAATTCGAATGGATGCGGCCGGTGCGAACATCGACGACCGAGGGCAGGCCCATGGCGAGGCCTTCGCACTCTGCGGTGTTGGCGTGAGATTCGGCAAGCAGGCGGCGCAGTTCCTGCTCGATGCCGGGCAGCAGCGACTGGAGGCTGCCCGCGCCCTCGGAGGCCAGCGAGGACGAAGCGAGGATGGCGCGGTCGCGGACGACGGCACATCCGATGTGCGAACCTCCCATGTCGAGCGATAAGGCGAGCATGCGAAATCTCCGTTGGCGGGATCAGGAAAAGTAACGGCTGGTGGCGGCGAGCAGAAAGACAGCGAGCACGAGCAGCGCAACGCCGCTCCACTGAATGGCGAGCGGCGCGCGGCCGCTGTTCTTCCATTCTCCGGTAAAGACGCCGAGCAGGCTGGCGGTGATGACGATGAGGGACATGAAGAGCGGCCAGCCGAGGATGGGTCCCCATGTGCCGAGGAGGGCGGCGGCGAGGCCATAGAGCAGGGTACTGCCGAACCAGAGAACGGCCATGGCGAAGGCGAGCATCCAGTGGCTGGCGCGTCCGGCGGGGAACCTGCCGGCGGTGCGATTTTTTCGCAGCAGGAAAAAGCAGTAGAGCAGGTTGGGGATGGAGCCGGCGAGCATCAGGGGAACCCAGACCGTATTTTGCGCACTGAGAGCGCCGGCGCCGAGCAGGCGGGCGGAGTGGATGAGCGGGGCTCCGAAGGCGAGGCCGAAATTGACGAAGGAAGCACCGAATCCGCAGAGGATGGCGAGCACCAGGCCGGCGGTGGCGTTTTTTTGCGGAGCGGTTTCGAGGTGGAGGATCTTCTCGCGCTTGCGGCCGGCAATGGCGCAGAGGGTGACTCCAGCGATAACGAATGCGACGCCCAGCAGAACCCCGTGGCCGGCGGGCGTGTTGAGGCGGCCGGGGTGGAGACGCAGCAGGGGCACGAGCGTTCCGACCGCGGCGGAAGTGCCGAGCACGAGTGAAAAGGTGAGCGCGATGCCGATGGCGTCGACGGCGAGGCCGAAGAAGACCTGAGCGATGCCCCATCCGAAGCCGAAGCCGACGACGGAGGCGAGGACGGCGGTGGGAGTGGTGCTGAAGGCCTGGCCGAGATGGGGGATGGTCGAGAAGGCGACGAGGGGCGGGAGGACGAGGAGCGCGAAAATGGTCCACGCCAGCCAGGTATTTTCCCACGCCCAGCGGTGGGTGAACTTCATGGGCAGGGTGAAGCTGGCGTTCATGACACCGGCGGCGATGAGGAGGGTAAGGCCGGAGAGTGCGCTGTTCATGCCTGCGTTCCTTTCAGCAGAAAACGGCGAAGACCGGGAGCGGGGACCTGGATAGCGGAGGAGCCGATGAGGGAAATGGCGTCGTCTGCGATCTCGAGGCGAGCGATGTCGGTGGTGCCGCGGGGAATCTCGGCGATGCCGACAGCGTAGCGCGCCTTGAGCGAAGCGCCTGCGCGGAGGCCGCGGGAGACGGGCGTATCGAAGAGCGAGCCGAGGCTACGGATAGCCTCGCGCCCAATGGGCATGGGGGTGGTGCCAAATTCCATACCGCGCACCTGGGCGGTTTTGTTCCAGGGAGAGCCGCGGCGGGCTCGATTCTCTTCCCAGATGGCGACCCAGGGGAAATCGACGCGGCGAAAACAGCAGAGCAGCGCGAGGCCCAGATCCGGATTGAGTGCGGCGATCCAGGCGAATTCCTGCGCGGGGTCGACACGCGCGGCGGCGACGAAGCCGGTGCGCAGACGCTGAAAGGGGACGCGCAGGTCGACGGATTCGCCGGTATTGGAGGGTGCGTTGGGCCAGGTAAATTCGGCATCGTCGCGCAGCAGCTCGCGGCCTTCATAGCCGAGTGGCCAGGTTTTCGCGCGGTCGAGCGAGGCATAGATCCGACTGGTTCCCGGGGCCAGCAGCGGCGGTCCAAGGGAGAGATGCTGGACCCAGTGAATCTCGCGGTCAGAAGCGCCGTGATTTGTCACAGTTTCGGTGACAAACAGAAACGGCGCGCCATTGGCGAGGAAAATCGCCCGCTCAACGGCGAGCCGGGCGACGGGCAGATCGACCTGGCCCGCGCAACCACCGGGAGCAGGCTTGAAGCTCCATCGGAGCGTGGAGGCTTCGCCGTGCAGTGCGACTCCGCGCGCCGCTTCGCCCTCGTCGGGCATTCCGAAGAGGTCAAGACAGAGCGCGTGGCCGGTGAATCCTGCCAGGCAAGCTCCTACGGGACCGCCTCCGTAGGCGGCGGCGAGTGCGGGGCGACGGCTGTCGCCGGGATCGGCCGTCGGCCAGGGCGCGGTCCAAACGCAGTTGATGGCGGAAGGGCGTGCAAGACGCAGCTCGGCGATATGGCCGCCGCCGGTGAGGATCAGCGCTTCGACGGCGCCGTTGCTGAGGCGCAAAGCATCACGACGGTTCCAGCGCTCGGGTTGGAGGCTGATGCTCAGGCCAAACCTCCAGTGGGCGATGCGCAGGACATGGAGAGCAGAGTCACTGGCCCACCGATCCGGTGCCGCTGTCCTGGAAGTCGGCACCACCCAGGGGCACCAGCATGCCGCCATCGACGGCGAGGGCGGTTCCGGTAATGAAAGAAGCCCAGTCGCCGGCCAGGAAGGCGATGGCGCGGGCAACGTCGATGGGCTGGCCGATGCGACCGAGCGGATGGGCGCGGCGGCAGGCTTCGAGAACGGAGGCGGGATCGGGCGTGAGGTTGGCGACCGAGCGCAGCATGGGGGTGTCAATGGCGCCGGGCATCACGCAGTTGACGCGAACCTGATGGCGAGCGAAGTCGAGCGCAGCAGAGCGGACGAGGCCGAGCAGGGCGTGCTTGGCGGTGACATAGGCGGCGGAAGCGGCGACAGCCGTGACGCTCTGCACCGAGCCGACCACGACGATGGAGCCGCCGTGCGCAGCGAGCAGATGCGGGAGCACGGCGCGCATCGCGAACATGCAGCCATCCACGTGAACGCGCAGCGTCTCGTGCCAGGTATCGAGATCGGTGGTGAGCACGGTGCCGTAGCGCTGAATGCCGGCGCAGTGGGCCAGGATGTGGATGGCGCCGTGCGTGCGGGCGGCTTCGTCGACGGCGGACTGCACACTGCCGAGATCGCCAACGTCGCAGGCGTGAAAGGATGCGGTGTGGCCGGCAGCGGTGAGACGAGCGGCGGCCTTCGGGCCCTGTTCAGCATCGCGATCGAGGATCGCAAGGCGCGCGCCCAGCTGGGAAAAGAGGTCGGCGGTGGCCGCGCCAATGCCCGACGCACCACCGGTGACGACGGCGACTTTTCCGTCAAGTCGGATACTCACGAGGATCCTCCATCAGGCGGCGAAGATGAGCGGAGCGGCGGGTTCATCGGGGCTCACCATTTAGGTTGCACGGCGACAACGCCAGGACGCCGCGGGTCTTCGATCCATGAGCCCATTTCCTGGTTTTTGGCGAGCTCGTGATATTTTGCCAGCTTATCGCGGTCCAGCTCCACGCCCAGGCCCGGGCCGGTGGGAACGGCCATGCCGCCGTCGCTGGTATAGGGCAGCTTGCCGCCGACGATGATGTCGTCGGTGAGGTGGTGGTAGTGGGAATCAGCAGCCGCGGTGATGTTTGGGACGGAGGCGAGCAGGTGGAGCGCGGCCGTCTGGGAGATGCCGAATTCGGCGCCGCTGTGCAGGCCGAGGTCGAGACCCAGGGCTTCACAGACACCGGCAGCGATGCGCGCGCGGGAGATGCCGCCGTACCAGTGGGGATCGAGCAGCACCACATCGAGGACGTTCATGCGCGCGGCGGGGGCGAGATCCTCGAAGGCGAAGACGCTCATGTTGGAGGCGAGGGTGATCCAGGGAACCTTGGCGTTGACGCGCTCCATGGCGCGCATGCCCCAGACGGGATCTTCGAAGTACTCGACATCGTGATCGGCGAGGCGGCGGGCGACGCGGACGGCGGTGGTGACGCTCCAGGCGGCGTTGGGGTCGATGCGGAGTTTAGCGTGCGGGAAGGCGCGGCGCAGGGCGATGAAGGTTTCCACTTCCTCATCGGGCGGCATGACTCCATTTTTGAACTTGAGCGTGGCGAAGCCGTGGCGGTCGACCAGCTCGCGCGCGCAGGCGACCATCTGCTCGGCGTTGCTGACTTCACCGGCGCCGCGCTCGTTCGGGTAGCGATAGAAAAGATAGCCGGCGAGGGGGATGACGTCGCGGACGCGGCCGCCGAGGAGGTCGCAGACGGGGCGCCCGACGGCTTTGCCCTGCAGATCGAGACAGGCGAACTCGAGGCCGGCGTAACCCAGCACGTTGCCGAAGAGCTTTTGTGCGCTGGGCGAGGAGAGTTTCCAGCGAATGCGTTCGAGCTGAAAGGGATCTTCGCCGATGAGCAGAGCGCGCATCTCGCGGAGCTGACCTTCGCGGCTGGCGCCGCTGTAACACTCGCCGAGGCCGACGAGGCCTTCATCGGTGTGGAGCTCGATGACGAGGCGCGAGAAGCCGGGGTGGGAACCAAAGGCATAGCGCAGAGGCGCTTCGATCGGGATAAAGACGGGGGTCCACCGGACATCGGTGATTTTCATTTCGTTCCACTTCCTGGAGTCGTTGACATCATAGATTGACCAGCTTCTGGCCGGGCACGTCGAGATGGGCGCGGCCGATGTGCCAGCGGCCGAGGTTGGCGACGAAGATATCGTCGAAGTCAGGGCCGCCGAAGGCGAGGTTGGTGGGGCGGGCAATACGGGTACCCTCGCGATCGAAGGCGAGGAGTTCGACAGTGCGCTGCGGCGAGACGCGATAGATGCAGTCGCTGGCGTAGCACGTGACGTAGAGATTGCCGAGCGCGTCGAGAGCCAGGCCGTCGGGGATGCGGGCCATGCCGGAGACGTAGATTTCGGGGTCGCCGGCGCGGCCATCGGCGAGGATGGGAATGCGGCGGACAGAATCGCTCTGGCTTTCGGCCACAAAGAGGAAGCGGTCGTCGGCCGACAGAGCGAGGCCGTTGGCAAAGGCGAAGGGCCCGGCGAAACGCTCGAGCGCGCCGCCGGCGCGGAGACGATAGACGCAGCCGTTGGCGCCGTCCCATGTGCCGGAGTCGCTGAAGTAAAGATTGCCCACGCGATCGAAGACGGAAAAGTTGGGTGTCATGAGGGGCACGCCGTCGACTCGATCGATCACGTCGAGGACGCGGCCGCTGCGATCGACCCGCATGAGCTGATGCAGGCCGGAGTTGCAGACCCAGAGATCCTGTTGCGCGGAGAAGGTGAGACCGAGGCAGAATCCGCCAAGGCGCGCGATCTCTTCGACTTTGCCGCGGGGGTCGATGCGGTAGATCTGACCCAGTTCGCCGCCTGCCCAGAGCTGCTGCTCGTTGTCGAAAGCGAGACCCTCGGGGTGGTCGAGGCCCTCGCAGAAAACGGAAAAGGCGTGTGCGGGAAGCACGGGAAGGCCGAGGTTTATAACGTCAGTCATTTGCGGCCGTAAATGTCAGACAGATTCCCTCCGTATATATACCCGCTGACGCGCAGGCGTCAACCGGGGAAAGAGGCGGAATGTTGGCGTGCACAACTAAATAATGCTGTGCCGGCCGAGGGGTACGGAGGATAGGAGTGCTCGGCAAAACGCAGTTGACAACCCTCTTTGCCGGGGAATATTGTCTGACCGATTCCTGCAATATGTCAGACAAACTTTTCAAAAGTAGCACAACGGCGCCGGCAGAACCCGGTGCACGGCGCGAGACCGTGATGGAGATGGTTGCGGGCCGGCTGGAGTCGCTGGTGCGGAGCGGACAGCTGGGGCGGGGGAGCCGGTTGCCGTCGGAGCCGCGTCTGGCGGAAATGCTGAACGTGAGCCGCGCATCGCTGCGCGAGGCTCTGAAGGGGATGATGTTCCTGGGCCTGCTGAAGGCGCGGCCGGGAGACGGGACCTACCTGCGACCTTCGCTGAGCAGCATGGTGAGCCGGCATTTCCAGTGGATGCTGCTGCTGCAGGAGATCAAGTATCTGGAGCTTTACGAGCTGCGGCAGATTCTGGAACCGGCAGCGGCGGCTCTGGCAGCGAGACGAGCCACGCGCGAGGATCAGGAGCGGATGCGGGCGGCGCTGGAGGGGATGCGGGCGGCGATGCACGATCCGGAGCTCTTCGTACGCGCGGAGATGGCGTTTCACGACGCGATTACGAGGGCTTCGAACAACGCTGCCATCGAGGCCACCATGCGCATGATGTATGGGGCACTCGCCGAGGGGCGGCATCGCGTGCTGCCGCTGGTGGAGAGCATGGAAAAGCACTGCGCGCACCACGAACGGATTTACCGGCTGATTGCCGGGGGCGATGCGGCCGGGGCGCGGCGGGCGATTACCGGAGATCTGAAGTATGCCGAGGCGCTGCTGCGCAGGGATCTGCGCACCAGCGAGCGCAGCGGGCCGCCGGCAGAGCAGCCGATGACGCCGATTGCCGTGACGTTGAGGCGTTCGGCGCCGAAGAAGCGGTCGGCTGCGCGAAACGGCAGAGCCACACGCCACGGAAGGAAAGATGGTTCTCGTGGGTGACAAAGTTTGCAGGGAGAACCACGGAGCCGCCAATGGCAGCTCTGATGAAACGGCCTGTGCCCCCGCAGGCGATGACAACAACCAGAGGTGGGGTAGTTCCAGGAGGCAGGAGATGAACGACAAAGCAGAAATCCGCCGAGCGGCCAGCCTGGCCAGGAGCATGGGGCTGGCCATGGTGGCGATACTTTGCCTGATGATGAGCGGGCGCGCGTGGGCGCAGTTTGACACCGGGACGATTGCCGGTGCGGTAACCGATCCTTCGGGTGCCGTGGTTCCGAACGCCGCGATCACCATCACCAACGAGGGGACGGGAATCCAGACGAGGCTGCACACCGACGGCGCGGGGAACTTTGTGGCGTCGGCGATGCCCTTCGGCCATTACGTGGTGACGGCGGAAGCGGCCGGCTTTGCGAATGCGACGACGGGCTCGTTTGTCCTGAATGTCGGCGCGGCGGTGCGCGTGAACCTGACGCTGAAGATAGCCAGCGGGACGCAGACGGTGGAAGTAACGGGAACGCCGACCAGTGTGGATACGACCACCAGCACGGCCGGCACGACGCTCAGCTCGACGCAGGTGGCGAACCTGCCGGTGAACGGGCGCGACGTGAGCGATTTTCTGGAGATTTCTCCGGGGTCGGTGGATTCGACCGGCTACTTTCAGGGCAGCGTGAACGGCCTGGATAACATCTTCACCGGCCTGAACATCACGGTGGACGGCCAGGCATCGAATCGCGGCGACGTGAACGGCTTCCTGGACACGGAAGGCCAGGAGGGCGCGCGCATTACGCGAGCCAGCGTGGACAGCGTTCAGGAGATCGACTTTGCGAACAGCGGCTACAGCGCGGAGAACGGCTTCTCGCTGGGGCCGCAGATGAACATCATCACCAAGGGTGGCACGAATGCGTTCCACGGGACGTGGTACGACTACTTTCGCAACGACGCGCTGGACGCGAGAGACTACTTCGACAACGGGGCGAACGAGCCGCTGAAGCTGAATCAGTTCGGCGGCAACCTGGCCGGACCGGTGCTGCGCAACAAGCTGTTTTTCTTCGTGAACTACGAGGGCGATCGCACGCATCTGACGAACCTCGAGCCGGACTACGAGGTGCCAAGCGCCTATGTGCGCAGCCAGTTCGTGCCGTCGATGGCGCCGATCCTGGCGCTGATGGCGCCGCTGCCGGCGGGCTGCGGGCTGGGCTCGACGACGGCGACCTGCCACTACGACACCAATTACCCGGACAGCGGCACCTACGATCTGGTGTTCACGCCGGCAGCCTTCCCCGATATCACGCGCGAAGATACGGGCTCGGTGCGCCTGGACTACAACATCAGCGACAAGGATCGGCTGATGTTCCGCTACAACATCAACGATTCGCTGACCACGGACACCTACGGGAACGCGCAGGGGCAGGTTTCGCCTCAGGCGCTGCGGACGCAGCTGGGAAAATTTGACTGGACGCACACATTCAACCCGACGCTGCTGAACGAATTCAGCGCGTCCATCGACCGCTTCGACTCCAACACCGCCTCGAACACAGCACAACCGTACTTCGCGATTGCAGGATTCTTCGTCAATCTGGGCGCGCTGCCCGGAGCGCAGAGCTTCAACCAGCAGAACGCGAACACGCTGCCGGAGATCTTCGACAATCTGACGAAGACGATTGGCACGCACACGCTGCACCTAGGCACGCAGATCCGCATCAATCGGCTGAACACGTGGCTGCATCCGATCGAGAGCTACGACTACTACAGTTTCTCGAGCCTCGAAACCAACTTCCCGTTCGCGCTCGAAAAGGAAGGGACGCCGGGCTCGATCGGGAACGACAGCACCAACTGGAGCTTTTACGGGGAAGACGACTGGCGCGTAACGCACAGGCTGACGTTTAACCTGGGACTGCGGTACGACTACAACACCACGTGGAATGTGGCGCACGGCGATCAGCGGCAGTTCGACTACGCGACACAGACCTTCGGACCAACGGGCGCCAGCGCGTACAGCGCTCCGGGGACCGACTTCGCTCCGCGGCTGGGCTTTGCCTGGGATGTGACCGGACAGGGCAAGACGGTGGTGCACGGCTACGGCGGGCTGTTCTACATGCCGCTGCAGCCCTCGCCCAACACGCTGGCCGACAACATGCCGCAGAATGCAACGATTACGGATACGCTCTTCAATTTGACGCTGTTCGGCGGCACCGTTCCCTCGATCTCGTATCCGACGCCCAATCCGCCGCTGCTGCCCAGCAATCAGAACGTGTTCATCTACCCGACGAATCCGAAGGATCCGTACTCGACGAACTGGCTCTTCGGCGTGGAGCAGCAGCTGGCTCAGGGTACGGTGCTGACGGTGAATTACACCGGCAACAGCGTGAAGCACACGCAGGCGGGCGTGGCGTTCCAGGGCATCAACCTCAACCCTTCCAACCCCAATACGAACGTGAACCGGCCCCTGGCGGCAACCTCGCCGTACCAGAACGAGAACTACCTGCCGGGCATCCTGTTCTCGAACTACAACGCGCTGCAGGTGCAAC
This sequence comes from Acidobacteriaceae bacterium, assembly GCA_035505395.1. Taxonomy (GTDB): domain Bacteria; phylum Acidobacteriota; class Terriglobia; order Terriglobales; family Acidobacteriaceae; genus Palsa-343. Next base: position 15,667 of record DATJQW010000160.1, on the reverse strand, counting down.
TGCGGCGCGATGCGCGGCAACTGCAGCTGGAGGCGAACTACACCTGGTCGCATGAAATCGACGACGAGGTGAACGTGTTCGCGGGGTTCTCCGATCCGTTCGACGTGGCGCTGGATCGCGGCAACGGCGACTGGGACACGCGGCAAAACCTGACGGCCAGCGCCGTGTATAACTTCCCCGAGCTGCAGGGTTCCAGGCGCCTGATGCAGGAGACGCTGGGCGGATGGCAGGCTTCGAGCATTCTGCAAACGCGCTCCGGCCTGGGACAGAACGTGGAAGTGACCAACGGGTTCTTCGGTAACTACATGCGGCCGGACAGCGTATCGAGCGCGCCGCTGAGGGTGTCGGGAGCGAGCTGGCCGGGATCGAGCTACAACATCGACGCGTTCACGCTGGAACCCGGATTCGACGGGGTGTGGGGCGATCCTTCGACGATCGGAAACGTGGGACGCAACTCGCTGCGCGGACCGGCATTCTTCCAGTGGGACATGTCGGGGATGAAGAACTTCGGCCTGACGGAAAAGCTGAAGATGCAGTTCCGGGCGGACATTTTCAACATCCTCAACCATCCGAACTTCGCTAACATCAACACGGGCATCTGCAGCTCGGTCAGCTACCCGAACGCGACGTCGGCCGTGTGCACGCCGGACGCGCGGCAACTGGTGAACGGGTACTGGACGGGGTTCGGCACCTCGAGCGCAACGATCGCGGGCGCCGACACGAACCAGATCGGCAACGGCACGGCGCGCCAGACGCAGTTGTCCCTGCGGTTCCTGTTCTGAAGAAGCGGTCCCGGGCGGCAGGGAATTTCTCTGCCGCTCAGGCCGCACATCCTCCGCCAGGTGGACGATCTCCGCGCACGCTTATCCTGATTTGAGGTGAAGGGCATGATGGTGGGATCTCTGCGCCGGAGCCGCCGGTGGCTGCTGGCGGCGCTTGGGTGCCTGCTGGCGCTGGCTGGATCGGCACCGGCGTTTGCGTCGCAGGCGGTGTGCACGCCGAAGTTCGGGCCGCAAGCAGGACAGGCGTACGGCTGGGAGGGCGCGGACGCCGCGTACTCGATCCCGCTACCCGGCGGCCGCGATGTTTGGATTTTCGGCGACACGCTCTGGGGCCCCAGCCGCGTGGTGACGAAGAACCAGCCGAAGATGGTGCGCAACAGCGTCGGCATCTCGACCTGCAATGCGCGCGGGCATTTCCATCTGACCTATGTGATTCGCCGCGACGCGGCGGGACATCCGCGGGACTTCTTCACGGCGCAGCATCCGCACACCTGGAACTGGGCGCTGGATGGATTCGTGAACGGGCGCGAGCTGTGGGTAACGCTGCTGTGCGTGCGCAACGCGCCGGCGCAGTCGGGGGCGATGAGCTTTGCTACCTGCGGGACGGATCTGGCGCGGGTGCAGTATGCCGGGGCCGATCCGCAGAAGTGGAAGATCGATTATTTCCCGCTGGTGCCGGACGGGGTCCACGCTTATCCGTCGGCCACGGCAGTCGTGTGGGGGCCGAACGCGTACATCTTCGCCCAGCAGGAGTCAGGCACAAGGCCGCTGCTGGCGACGCGCATTCCGCTGTCGGGGCTGGACGATCCTAAGGCGCATCTGGAATACCTGGCGGCGAGCGGCGCGTGGGAAAAGGGATTCGATCCGGCGACGGCACAGCACGTGATGGAGCACGGGATGTCGGAGCTCTCGATCCGCTATCACCCGGAGCTGAAGAAGTGGCTGGCGGTGATGTTCGATCCAGCGGGATTTTCGAGCAAAATCCTGCTGCGCAGCGCGCCCTCGCTGACCGGGCCGTGGACAGAGGGCCAGGTCATCTATCAGGTGCCGGAGATGCAGCCTGGGAAGGCGGGGTACGACAAGGACACGTTCTGCTACGCTGCCAAAGAGCATCCGGAGTTCGAGCGCGGCGACCTGGTGTTTACGTATGTCTGCAACACGTTTGCGGTCCCGAAGCTGACGAAGGAACTGAATATCTATTTCCCGCAGGTGGTGCGCATGCCAATGCCATCGCTGAGCGGGCAATGATCCGGTTGGACCGGCCGAATGCACGGATGAGGAGAGGTGACACGCAGCGATGCGTCTGGTGAATTTCCGCAACGCAGGAAAAATCGAGTTCGGGATCGAGCGCGATGGACAGGTGCGATCGCTTGCCGACGCAGGCTACGCGACGGAAGCGGAGTTTTTTGGCGCGGGCGATGTGGCGCTCGCCGCCGCTCGCGAGTTGCTGAAAGGGCCGGGTGCGGAGTGGATTCCGCTCGGCGAGGTGCAGCTGCTTTCGCCGGTGCTGAAGCCGGGGAAGATCCTGTGCGTGGGGCTGAACTACCGCGATCACGCAGAGGAAGCGCACATGGAGATCCCCAAAGTGCCGACCATCTTTCTGAAGCTGCCCAACGCGGTGACGGGTCCTGAGGCGGAGATCGTGTTGCCGCGTCTTTCCACACAGCCGGACTACGAAGCGGAGCTGGCGGCGGTGATCGGGCGGGGCGGCCGCAACATTCGCGCCGAAGACTGGGAGCGGCACGTGCTCGGCTACACCATCCTGAACGACGTGAGCGCGCGCGACGTGCAACTGGCGACGTCGCAGTGGACGCTGGGCAAGAGCTTCGACACGTTTGCGCCGATCGGTCCTGCGATCGTGACGAAGGACGAGATCCCGGATCCTCATGCTCTCGACATACAGCTGGCCATCGGCGGCGAAGTGCTGCAGCACTCGAACACGCGGCACCTGATCTTCCGGCTGCCGGATCTGATTGCGTATATTTCGGCGGTCGTCCCGCTGGAGCCGGGCGATGTGATCAGCACCGGAACGCCGGCGGGCGTGGGGCTGGGGCGCAAGCCACAGCGCTGGCTGCAGCCGGGCGAGGAGATCGTGATCACGATCGAGGGCATCGGGGAACTGCGCAACCGCGCGGTGGCTCAGGCGGCATAGCGCAGAAAGGGGATCGCTGGGGTGAGGGACAAATTTCGGCTGGATGGCAAGACGGCGATCGTGACCGGGGCCGGCAGCGGCATCGGGAAATCCATCGCGAAGACCTTCGCCGCGAGCGGCGCGCGCGTGTACCTGATGGATGTGAAGGCGGAACGCGTGGAGGAGACAGCGCGCGAGACCGGAGACGCGGGCGTGCCGGTAGTCTGCGACGTGACTGACAGCGAGCAGATGCGCCGGCGCTTCGCGGAAATCGCGGCGGAGCGGCGCATCGACATCCTCGTGAACAGCGCCGGAATTTCGCACATTGGGCGGCTGGAAAACACCTCAGAGGCGGACTTCGAGAGGCTGTTTCGCGTGAATGTGAAGGGCGTCTTCCTGTGCATGCAGGCGGCGATCGAACCGATGAAGAAGGCCGGCGGTGGAGTGATCCTGAATCTCGTCTCGGTGGCGGCAACGACGGGGCTGAGCGATCGGTTCGCCTATTCCATGACCAAGGGCGCGGTGCTGTCGATGACGATGTCGGTTGCGAAGGACTATTTGGCTGATGGGATCCGGTGCAACGCTATTTCTCCGGCGCGAATCCATACGCCGTTTGTGGATGCGTACCTGAAAGAGCATTACGCGGGCAGGGAGGCGGAGATGTTCGCGCAGCTCTCGAAGGCGCAGCCGATCGGGCGGATGGGAGAGCCGGACGAGGTTGCGGACCTGGCGCTGTTCCTGTGCTCCGACGCCGCGGCGTTCCTGACCGGCGCCGATGTGCCCCTGGACGGGGGATTTCTGAACCTGCGCTGATTGCGGCAGGGCACTGCCTTGCGCCTGCCGAGCGAGGACGACCTCGGGGCGGATTTAACCGCTGACAATCTATCTGTAGTTGACATGTGCGGTGGGGACGCGTACAAGGAAGCGGAGGCGTGGAAATCGTTTACACGCGCTGCTGACGCATGCTTCCCTGAAAGCGGCGACGGCGCACCATCAGGCGGCGCATGTACCATGAAGCCGCCCGCATTTACGAGGGCGGCAGGAGAAGCACACGGATGGCTGGCAAGCGTACACGGAAGACCAATCTGGTGAAGCGCCTTGATATTCACGACGTTGCCAGGCACGCGCGGGTTTCGATTGCGACGGTGTCCCGTACCATCAACGGCGTTTCCACCGTGGATAAAGAGCTGGCGCGGCGAGTGTGGAAGGCGGTTCGGGAGCTGAATTATTTTCCCAACACACACGCCCGGGCGCTGGTCTCGGGGCGGAGCCGGCTGCTGGGGCTGCTGGTGTCGGAGATCACGAACCCGTTTTTCCCGGAGCTGGTGCAGGGATTCGAAGAGGTAGCGACGCAGCGGGGCTACGAAATCCTGATCGGGTCGACAAACTACGATCCGGAGCGGATGAAGGACTGCATCCGAAGGATGATCGAGCGGAAAGTGGAAGGCGTGGCAATCATGACCTTCGGCATCGAGGGTCCGCTGCTGGAGGAGCTGGCGCAGCGGCAGATCCCCATGGTTTTTGTGGACGCCGCGCCGCAGCGTCCGCGGATGAGCGCCATCCAGGTCAATTACCGGCAGGGCATCCGGGAGGGCGTGCAGCACCTTGCGGTATTGGGGCACCGGCGCATCGGATTCATCAGCGGTCCGCTGGTGCAGCGCTCGGCAGAGATGAGGAAGGCGGCGTTTCTCGAGTCGGTGCGGGAGATCGGGTGCGATCCACCGCAGGAGTGGGTGATCGAGGGCGACCACACGCTGGAAGGCGGCGTGAACGCGATGGAACGAATGCTTCGGCTCGAGGAGATTCCGACGGCGGTGATGTGCTCGAACGACATGACGGCGATCGGAGCGTTGCGGGTGCTGACCCGTTCGGGAATCGCGGTGCCGGAGAAGATATCGCTGATCGGCTTCGACGATATCCATCTGGCAGAGTTTGTATACCCGCCGCTGACCACGGTGCGCATGGCGCGCAGCAGTCTGGCCAGAGCCGCTGTGGAGGCACTGTGCTGCCACATCGAGACACCGACCGAGGAGCCCCCGCGCGGAGTGCTGGCGGTTTCCACCAGCCTCACTGTGCGGCAATCCACCAGCTACGCGCCGTCGGGCGTACAGGAAGAGACGGCGGCAGCCAGCCGGAACAGGAAGTGAGAGGCGGCGACCGGGCGGGCGGAGTACTGCGTGGTAAACGTATACTACCCTGTGCTGCTGCGATTTCCCGGTTCAATTCGCCCGCTCGCGGAATGGTGCAACCGGAACTGCCGGCGGGCACCGATGACTGTGAGCAGGATGGATCGCTTCCGTCCCGGGGCCCGGTGAGTGTGGACGAGCAGGTAAGCCAGAAAACGTCTGAGCGAAGGAAAGAGCGATGGCCATTGTGGCGGGAGTCGATTTTGGAACGCTGAACGTGCGGGTGACGCTGCTGGACAGCGAGCGCGGACGGCTGGGCACGGCGGTGGCGCAGTATCCGCTGCATCGCAGGCGCGACGATCCGGACTACGCAACCCAGGCCCATGCGGACCAGATGCGCGCGCTGGTTGAGGCCACGCGGACGGCAATCGCCGAGGCCGGAATCGGCGGCGAGCAGGTGGAGGCCATCGCGCTCGATACCACAGGTTCAAGCGTAGTTCCGGTGGACGCACAGATGCAGCCGCTGGACGACTACTACCTGTGGTGCGATCACCGCGCGAAGGAAGAAGCGCGCGAGATCACGGAGCTGGCGCATCGCGAAGGGCTGGAAGCGATCCGCTGGTGCGGCGGCGTCTATTCGCATGAGTGGGGGTTCGCCAAGCTGCTGCACTGGTTGCGGAACAACGGGGAGAAGCGCGAGCGCTTTGCCTCGGCTTTCGAGCATTGCGACATGGTGGCGGCGACGCTGTGCGGAGTGAGCGATCCGCGGCAGGCGAAGCGCAGCGCCTGCGCGATGGGGCACAAGTGGATGTGGAATCCGCGCTGGGGCGGGCTGCCGCCGCAGGAGTTCCTGTCGAAACTGGATCCGCTGCTGGATGGCGTGCGCGAGAAGCTGGCGCAGGAGACTCTGACCAGCGACGCGCTGGCCGGGCATCTTGCGCCGGAGTGGGCGAAAGAACTGGGCCTGCGCGCGGGAATTCCGATTCCGGTGGGCGCGTTTGACGCGCACTGGGACGCACTGGGCGCGGGCTGCCGCGAAGGTGACGTGGTCAACGTAGTGGGCACTTCCACCTGCATCATCGCGATGCAGAAGCAGGCGAACCTGGTGCCGGGGGTGTGCGGCGTGGTGCCGGGCAGCGTGCATCCGGCCTACACGGGCGTCGAGGCGGGACTGTCGGCCACGGGAGACATCTTCGACGCGATCGCGCGACGCGCGGGAACGAAGGTGGCCGAGCTTTCGAAGGGGCTCGAGAATTATCGCGCCGGACAGACCGGGTTGTTGCGGCTGAGCTGGGACAACGGCGATCGCACGGTGCTGGTCAATCCCGAGCTGGGCGGCGTGACGCTGGGCTGGAACCTGATCCACAACGCGCAGGATGAGCTGCACGCGGCGATCGAGGGCACGGCGTTTCACACGCGCATCATCCTGGAACGCATGGAGGAATATGGCGTGCCGGTGACGCGGGTGATCAACGGCGGGGGGATTCCGCAGAACAACCCGACGCTCAACCAGATTTACGCCGATGTGCTGGGCAAGCCGGTGCTGGTGCCGGATGGGATCCCAACCAGCCTGGGCTCGGGGATCTTCGCCCTGCTGGCGGCCGGGGCATTCCGCTCGGTGGAGGAGGCACAGGCCGCGGTCTGCCTGCCGTTCCGCACCTACGTGCCGCAGCCCGAGGCTCATGCGGTTTACAACCAACTGTTCGCGCTGTACCAGCGTGTGTATTTTGCGCTGGGCAAGGCGGATGCGCCGGCGGCCGCGCTGGGCGAGGTGCTGCCGGAGCTGAGGCGGATCGCCGCGCGCACGGCTTGAGAGAATTTCAGCGCGCGTGCACCAGAATGGACGAGGCGATCGACTGGAGCGGCAGCACCTTATCCGCGCCATTGAGCCGGATCGCCTCCTTCGGCATACCGAAGACGACAGAGGTCGCTTCGTCCTGAGCGATGGTGGCGGCGCCGGCCTGCTTCATCTCAAGCATGCCGCGCGCACCGTCGTCGCCCATCCCGGTGAGCAGAACGCCCACGGCGTTGGGGCCGGCATAGCGCGCCGCGGACCGGAAAAGCACATCAACGGAGGGCCGGTGACGGCAGACGAGGGGACCGTCCTTCACCTCGACGTAATAGCGCGCTCCGCTGCGCTGCAGCAGGAGGTGGTGGTTGCCGGGGGCAATCAGGGCGCGCCCGCGGATGACGGAGTCGCCGGACTCAGCTTCCTTCACCGTGATCGCGCAGAGGCTGTTGAGACGGGCCGCGAAGGCGCGCGTGAACAGCTCCGGCATATGCTGCACGATGGCGATTCCGGGTGCGTCTGGCGGCAAGGCTTCCAGAAGCAGTTTGAGCGCTTCCGTGCCTCCGGTGGAAGCGCCGATCATGACGATCTTCTCCGTGGTTTCGGCCATGGCGCAGGAGGCGCGGGCGAGAACCGCGTCCGCGGTGAGCTTGGGCTGGACGACGCGCGCCGGGTGAAGCCGCTGCAGGCGGGCGCCGGCAGCCGCCTTCACTGCGCCGCAGATCGCGATGCGGGACTCCTCCAGATATTGCCGCACGCCGAGCCGTGGCTTGGTCACGATCTCCACCGCGCCGTACTCCAGCGCCTGCAGGGCACTCTGAGTACCGGCGTCGGCCAGGCTGGAGCAGATGACAACCGGGATGGGATGCTGCGACATCAGCCGACGCAGAAAGGCGAGGCCGTCCATGCGCGGCATCTCGATGTCGAGGGTGATCACATCGGGCACCTCTTCGGCGATGCGTTCGGCAGCGACGTAGGGATCGGCTGCGGTGGCCATCACCTCGATCTCGCTGTCGGAGGCGAGCACTTCCGCCAGGGTCTGCCGGACCACGGCTGAGTCATCGACGATCAGAACGCGAATTTTTGATGTAGCCATCGTGAACTCCAGGTTCCCGGCGAACCGGCGGCGTCTCGTTCAGCCGCCGCAACAGCACCTCGCCCGTCGCGGTGTGGAACTGGATGTGGAGGCCGCGCGTTCCGCCGAGGCAGGAGGCGGCGATCCCGAAACCTTCCTCGCGCAGCACCCGCAGAGCCGTCTCCCGGTTCAGCTGACCCACGGTCGGCCGAGTGCCATGCCCCGCCCCCCGCAGGACATCGGCACCGCCGAAGAGTTTTACCTCGGTCTCATTCCGGTGCGCCCCGAGCCGCTCGAGGTGGTCGGCCATCTCGCGGATGGTGAAATCCACATAGCGGCGCGCGCCGGCCGGTCCCAGCCTGTTCCGCGCGTCGCCGGGAGCACGCGGCAGCATGGGATGCAGCAGCGCGCCGATGCCCAGCCGCTGGTGCCAGAAAGCCACACCCACGCAGGAGCCCAGAACGGTGCGCAGAATCGCCGGAGTGCGCACCAGGCGCGATTCGCCCGGCTGCACGTAAATCTCGGGGGGTGGCTCAGGATGCGCCATGGACCCTCCGGTAGAGCGCGGGGGCTACCGGCGCGAGGGGCAGCTGCATGGTGTGCAGCGACTCGGCATGGCCGACAAAGAGATATCCCCACGGGGCGAGGCAGAAGGCGAGTTTGCGAAGGATCTTTTCCTGGGTGGGGCGGTCGAAATAGATGATCACGTTGCGGCAGAAGATGGCGTCGGCCGGTTGGGAGAGCCCGTAGTCGGGGTCCATCAGATTCAGCCTCCGGAATTCGACCAGGCGGCGCAGTTCCGGCACAATGCGCACGTGCGCGGATTGCGCATTGCGGCCGCGCAGCAAATACCTTGTCCGCAACTCGGGCGAAATGGGATCGGCTGCAGATGCTGAGTACACGCCCGTCTCCGCCCTCGCCAGCACCGCAGTGGAGATATCGGTGGCGAGGATGCTGAAGCGGAAGGCGGGATGGGTCCGCACATACTCGCTGAGCACCATGGCCAGGGTGTAGGGTTCTTCCCCGGTCGAGCATCCCGCGCTCCAGACCAGCAGCGGCCGGCCGGCGGTATGGCTTTCCATTGCGGGGAGCGCCAGCCGGGTGAGCTGGTCGAAGTGGCGCGGCTCGCGAAAGAAATCGGTCTTGTTGGTGGTGACGGCGTCGATGAACGGAATCGTCTCGTGGCGGCGGCCTTCGCGGCTGAACAGGTAGGTGCAGTAACCGGAGCAGGACTCCATATGCAGGGCGTGCAGGCGGCGGCGCAGCCGGCCTTCGAGCATGGTCTTCTTCTCCGGACCGAGGCGGATGCCGGCCTCGGCGTAGACCATCTGGCAAAGCCGCGCGTAATCGCGAGCGGAAAGAGCATCCTCCCCGGCAGTCATGGCGCACGAGGGACGCGCGGCTGAACCGCGCGCCCTTCTCCCCTCCTTCAGGCAGCAGCCTCGTTGTCCTGCGCCCGCAGCGCAGCCAGATCGTCGGAGGAGAAGACGCGATCGATGTCCAGAATCATGATGAACTGGGCGTCGCGCTTCCCCATGCCGCGGATGAAGTCGGTCCGGATCTGGGTGCCGATGTGCGGGGCCGGCTGAATCTGTTCCGGCTCCAGGTCGATGACCTCCTCCACCGAGTCGGCCAGCGCGCCGATGACCGTGGATTCGTCGTCGAGCATGACCTCGACGACGACGATGCAGGTGCTGCGCGTGCTCTCTGTCCTGGACATGCCGAAGCAGAGGCGCAGATCCACGACCGGAACCACCGTGCCGCGCAGATTGATCACGCCGCTCATGAAGTCCGGGGTCCGCGGAATCGCGGTGATGCTGGTCAGATCGAGCACCTCGCGCACCTTCGCCACATCGATGGCGAAGGTTTCATTGCCGAGGCGGAAGGTCAGGTACTGCCGTGTATCCGTAATGCCGCTCACGCTCATCGTTTCCATCTCCTCTGCTGCTGAAGACCTGGGCGCGGGCCGCCCGCCGGACAGCCCGCGCCGCTCCGGTCAGTACCGCTCGAACTCCCCGTCGAGGCTGTCGTGCTTGTCATCGAGGTGCAGATGCACGCCCGCTTTGGCCAGCACCTTGTCGCGCAGCCCGGCGGCGTGGCCGCCGGATTTGCCGACCGCAGGCGCTGCGGTTTCGGCCGGCTTCGAGGCCTCGGGCTTTTGCGAGCGCGTGCCGTCAGCCTTCGTCCGGAAGAAGGTGAGGGAGCTGACCAGCTGTTCCGACTGTCCGGTCAGTTCCTCGGTGGTGGACGCCATCTCCTCGGCCGCGGAGGCATTCTGCTGGATCACCTGTTCCAGCTGCTGCAGCGCCTTGTTGATCTGTTCGGCGCCGGTGTCCTGCTCCTTGCTGGCCGCCGAGATCTCCTGCACCAGCTCGGCGGTGCGCTGGATATCCGGCACCAGTTTTTCGAGCATCTCGCCGGATTTCTCGGAGACGCGCAGGGTGGTGGCGGAGAGCTGGTTGATTTCTCCGGCTGCCTTCTGACTGCGTTCCGCCAGCTTGCGCACCTCGGCCGCGACCACGGCGAAACCCTTGCCGTGCTCGCCGGCGCGGGCCGCTTCGATGGCCGCGTTCAGGGCCAGCAGGTTGGTCTGGCGCGCGATCTCCTCGATGATGGAGATCTTGCTGGCAATCTCCTTCATCGCGGTCACCGCCTCCACCACCGACTTGCCGCTCTCCTGGGCGTCGTGTGCGCTCTTGTTGGCGATCTTGTCGGTCTGCTGCGCGTTGTCGGCGTTCTGGCGGATGTTGGAGACCATCTCCTCCATGGAGGACGATGCTTCTTCAGCAGCCGCGGCCTGCGAACTGGCGCCTTTCGACACCTGGACGGATGCCGTGGAGATGGCCTGGCTGGCGGAGGCCACTTCGCCGGCGATGGTGCGAATCTCGGTCACCGTCTGGGTGAGGGCGCCGACCATGGCCGAGAGGGCGTACATCAGCTTGTCCTGCGGAGAGCGCGCGTGGATCTCGACGGTGAGGTCGCCGCCGGCGACCTTCTCGGCCGCCGCGGTGATATCGTTCATCGCCTGGATCAGCGTATTCAGATTGTTCTTGATCAGGTTGAATTCGCCGTTGTAGCTATCGGCGATCAGGGCGGGGATATCGCCCTTGCTGATCTGTTCCACATATTGGGCGGAGACATTCAGCGGTCCGATCACCGCGTCGAGCGTCCGGTTGATGCCGTCGACGATCTTGCGGAAATCGCCGTGATGCTTCGTGGCATCCGCCCGGGTGCTGAGCTTCCCGGCCACGGCGGCCTCGATCAGCGCGTCGGTGTCGGCGATGAGCGCCTTCAGGTTGGCGCGGACCTGCTCGATGGTTTCGTTGATAAACGCCTTCTTGCCCGGGAAGCGATCGAGCGGAGCCTCGAAGTTGCCCTTGCCGAACTCGGCGATGCAGGCCATGGCCTTTTTCTTTACCGTGATATGGCCCTGGACCATGCTGTTGACGCCGTTGGCCATTTCCCGGTAGGCGCCGTCGAATTTCTGCGCCGGGATGACCACGTCGATGTCGCCCTTGTTGTGCTCGTCGGACATGCGGTTCATCTCGACGATGAAATCCTGCAGGTTGCCGCGCAGACGCTCTGCGCTCTTGGCCAGCGCATCGCGCTCGGAGCGGGCCTCGGCGCGGGCGGTGAGATCGCCGACGGACATCTTCTCCAGCAGCTCGGCGACTCCGCGGATGTAGCCGATCAGTTCCCGGAACGATTCGGCCAGCGATCCCACTTCGTCGCCGGAACGGTATTCGACGTTCCGGCTGATGTCGCCGAGAGAGATCTGCCGGGCCGCTTCAGCCAGCTGGCCCAGGGGGCGGGAGATGCTGCGCGAGATGAAGATTCCCAGGCCCAGGCCGACCAGGATGCCGCCCAGGATGGTGACCACCATGAAGGCGCGGCTGCTGTGGTAAGTCGACTCGGTCTCGTCCGCATCCTGCTTCGCGTTGGTCTCCTTGACCTGCACCAGCTGATTCAGGACGGACTCGACCGCATCCGCTTTTTCGCGGCCTTCGCCCATGGAGAGTTCGACCGAACCGCGCCTTTTTTGCAGCTGGTCCTTAGCGGCCAGCGCGACGATCTGGTCGACGACCTCCCTGCGTTCCCTCCATGCCTCGTCGAACTTCGCCAGCAGCGCTTTGCCCTCGTCGGTATGGACGAGCGGGCGCGCCTTCTCCAGGTTTTCCGCGACCTGCGCGGAATATTGCTCAATGGCGCCGCGGTATTTGTCGCGCTCCTCCGGCGTGGAGGCGAGCAGCAGGTTCTTCTCGGCGCGGGCCATGTAGACCAGCCGGACGTCGGCTTCGCGGAGGTAGCTGATGGCCAGTGTTTCGTTGGTATAGGAAGACGCCGACAAGTCGGCAATCCTGCCCAGGCTGGCGATGCCGATGGCGCCCACAATGGCAGTGACGACGCCGGTGACGATGAATGCCCCGATCAGCTTCCTGCCAATCTTCATGTCGTAAAACCAGTTCATGATTTTCTCCCGGCAGGCGGCTGCCTGCGCGAATTCAGGGTTTGCGAATCGGTCGAGCGGAAAGACTCAGCCAGGAACGCATACGGTCCGGTTAAGGGCCGGCGCGGAGATGGCCATCGCCGCGGCCGGCTCCGCTCTCCCGCCGCTGGGCATTCTGTTCCTGAGCGCGCAGTGCAGCCTGCACCAGCCGCTGCGGATCGAGGATGAGCGCCACCGTTCCGTTGCCCAGAATGGTGGCGCCGGAAACGACGTGCACGTGCCGGTAGAGCCGCCCGAGGGTGCGGATGACGGTCTGGCAGTTGCCCAGTACGCGGTCGACCACCAACCCGCAGCGGCCCGCCGGGCTCTCCACCACCATGATCTGTTCGCGCTCAGGCGGCGCGGTGCTGACGGCGAAGTGCTCGCGCAGCCGGATGTAGGGCACCAGCTCCCCGCGCACGCTGGCGAGGCGTTTGCGGCCGGCCTGCTCGATCTCGGCGCGCGTCAGCTCGATGCACTCGAGGGTGGAGGACAAGGGCAGCACAAACGACCCGTCGCCCACAGTCACCAGCAGCCCGTCGATGATGGCCAGGGTCAGGGGCAGGCGCATGGTCACGGTGGTTCCGGCGCCGCGGCGGCTGCTCACCTCCACGGTGCCGCGCAGGCTCTCGATGCCCCGGCGCACGACGTCCATGCCCACGCCGCGGCCGGAGAGGTCGGTGACCTGGCGTGCGGTGGAAAAGCCCGGCTGGAAGAGGAGGTCAAAGATTTCCGTCTCGCTCAGAGCCGCCTCCGCCGCAATCAGTCCACGCTCCACCGCGCGTCTCCTTACCGCCTCCGTATCCACGCCGCCGCCGTCATCGGAAACGCCGATCAGGACGCTGCCGCCGGAGTGGCGCGCCGACAGATGGATCTGGGCGGTCGGGCGCTTGCCGGCGGTCCGGCGCACCTCGGGCGGCTCGATGCCGTGGTCCATGCTGTTGCGGATCAGGTGCATGAGCGGGTCGCTGAGCTGATCGATCACAGTCTTGTCGAGTTCCGTCTCCGCGCCCTCGATGGTCAGTTCCACGTCCTTGCCCAGCTCGCGCGCCAGATCGTGGACGAGGCGGCGAAAGCGCTCAAAGGTACCGCGGATGGGCATCATGCGCAGGGTCATGGAATTCTCGCGCAGCGCCGCGCTCAGCCGTTCCACCTCTTCGGCGACCGCAACCACTTCTTCATCCTCGCGGCGCGCTGCAATCTCGCTCAGCCTGGCCTGCACGGTCACCAGCTCACCCACCAGATTCACCAGCTGATCGAGGCGCGCCGCCGGAACCCGCAGGCTGGCAGCCTGATCGGGCTGATCGTAAAAGCGGCGGCCGCTGCCGGAACGCTTCTCGTTCAGCGCCCGCGCGGTGCGATCGGCCGGAGATGGCGGCGCCGCCTCGGCTGGGCCAGGTTCCGGCTCGGCATCTGCAGCTTCGACGATCAATTCGCAGGTATCTTCGACGAAGATGAAAACGTCCCGGATCGCGTTTTCGCCGGCGGAGGTCTCCAGCACCATCTCCCACACGGCGTAGCAGCGTTCGGGATCGAGCTCGGCCAGGGGTGGCAGGGCCTCGAGCGAGGCGTGAGCGGTCAGACGCCCCAGCCGTCCGAGTTCCCGCAACAGCAGCAGGGGATCGGCGCCGTTGCGCATCAGGTCGGGGCCGGGGGCGAAGCGAATCCGCCATGGCCGTGCGGCGGCCGGAGTGTCGGCGGATGCGGGAGGCTCCGTGACCGCGGCGCGGGCCGGCTCCGCCTCCGTCTTTCCCCCGAGCCTGCGCACCCTGTCGAGGATTGCGGCGTCCGCAGCGCGATCCGCTGCGGTTTCGCCGGCGCCCGTCTCCACCATGGCGCGAATACGATCCAGGGCGGCCAGAGTCAGGTCCACCAGGTCGACGGTGACCGCGAGCCGGCCGCGGCGCACGTCGTCGAAGACGGTTTCCAGATCGTGGGTAAAGGCCGCCAGGTCGTCGAAGCCGAACATCGCGCCCGAGCCCTTAATGGTATGCAGTCCGCGAAAGACCTGTGCGACCAGTTCCGCATCGCGGGGCTGCTCATGCAGTCCCAGCAGCGAGGTCTCAAGAGCCGCCAGCAGCTCGCGCGCCTCTTCGCGGAAGCTTTCGCGGAAGTTCTCCAGCTGCGCCGCTGCGCCGGGGCGGCTCACGCTCCGCCTCCGCTGAAGGGAAGCCGGTCGAATCCCGCCTCGGCCATCGCCCGGCGCAGGGGCTCCGGCCATGGCCTCTCCAGATGCACTACCGGCCCCGACGCCTGGCAGGCTTGTTCAGCGGCCATCAGCAGCTGCAGCGCAGTGACGTCCAGCGTGACATCCTCGGCGATCGAAATCACCACGTCCGCTCCGGGCGAGAGCGCTTCAGCCAGCAGCGCCTTCAGATCGGCGGCGCAGGCGATGTCCAGGGCTCCTTCGAGATTGATCCGCAACGGGCTCCCGCTGCGGTCCAGCGTGGCAGGCACGGAGTGGCTCTCCCTCCACCAATTGCATCGGCGAACGCTGCCGCGTGCATGAGCCGGTTTCCACAGAGATCTGTGAAGAGCCAGAGGCAGTGACGAAAATGGAATCGAGCTGGTACGGGCCGCAAACAGGAGGGGGCTGAGGGCGCTAATTGTTGGTGGCCGGGCTATCGCACCAGCTTCTGCACCACGGAGAGAAGCTGCTCCGCCTGGAACGGCTTCACGATCCATCCGGTGGCGCCGGCGCGGCGGCCGGCATCTTTCTTCTCGGCCTGCGATTCCGTGGTGAGCATCAGGATCGGGGTAAAGGCGTAGCCGGGCAGCTTGCGCAGGGCGGCAATCATCTCGATTCCGTCCATCACCGGCATATTCAGGTCGGTAATGACCAGGTCGAACTTGCGCGCGCCAGCCTGCTGCAGCCCCTCGCGGCCATCGCCGGCCTCCGCCGCTTCAAAGCCTGCCCGGCTCAGCGTGAACGTCACCATCTGGCGAACGCTGGCCGAATCATCTACTGTCAGCAACTGCTTCATGGCTGGCTCCCTGTTTCCTGCATCGGAAGATTCGCTGCGTCCATGAGGGGGCGCGTTGTTCTTCCTGTGGTCCTGCATGGTTCAGAACAACTCCACCTCATTCCCCGCGAAGCTGATCGGCGCGGCGGGCAATGCCTCTCGGCCGATCGCGGCGCGCAGTACCCGGCGCTCGGTTTCGGTGGTGTAAACCGTGCCGAACAGGCGTTCGATCTCCTCCTCATCCCACGCCTTCCGGGCAGCCGGCGACTCCTGCGCCATCTGCTGAGCGGCGGCCTCGAGCGCCGCGACAATCGC
>DATJQW010000159.1:0-10229 GCA_035505395.1 Acidobacteriaceae bacterium | reverse complement strand
AGCCGCGTTTCCTGGTCGAAGGCGAGGACGGGCGCGTCCATCTCGGCGATCACGCGGCGCAGCAGGGCCACGGCTTCGAGCGAGGCGACGCGCTGGGTCTGCAGGGTGTCGGCGAGGGCGTTGATTTCGAGCGAGAGCTGGCCGACCGAGTCGTCGCGATTGGCGCCGCGGGCGCGGAAGGAGTAGTCCTCTTCGCGCAGGGCGGCGACGACGTTGGCAAGGGTCTGGATGGGGCGGACGGCTTCTTCAATGAAGGCCGCGAAGACGAGCAGCAGGATGAGCAGCAGGATGCCCAGGGTCGCGAGCAGGGGTCCGGCGGCCACGTGCAGCAGAGCCAGGATCGCGGCGCAAAGGCCCATGAAGACCAGCGCGGCGACGGTGCAGAAGATGCGCAGGCGCGCCTCGAAGGCGAGGCTCTGGCTTTTGGGTTTGCGCCTGGTTGTGCCGCGATTCGTCATCGTTCCGTGATCAGCGATCAGCGAACAGCGATCCGCCGCGAGCAGGGAGAGAGGAGAAAGGAGGACCCGCCGCGAAACCGCGGGCCCTTCGACTGCGCGGCCGTCGCACCTGTCTCAGGATGACATCTAGATGCCATACTTTTCCATCCGCCGGTAGAGCGCCCCGCGGCTGAGTCCGAGGGCTTCTGCCGCCTGGCTCACGTTGCCGTTGCAGCGCGAGAGGGCTTTGCGGATGAGGATACTCTCCACCGACTCGAGGGACATTTCTTCCAGAGCCTGCGTGGAGACGCGAGCCGGCGACAGGCCGAGGTCGGAGACTTCGATAACGTCTTCGCGGGACATGAGCACGGCGCGCTCGATGGTGTGATCGAGTTCGCGGACGTTGCCGGGCCACGCGTAATGCAGCATCAGCTCCATCGCCGTCGGGTCGATGCCGGAGACGGGCTTGCGATAGCGCTGCGAGTAGCGGGCGAGGAAGTGCGCGGCCAGGGGTGGGATATCTTCGCGGCGCTCGCGCAGCGGCGGCAGGTGGATCTCGACCGTGTTGAGGCGGAAGAGCAGGTCAGCGCGGAAATTGCCGTTCTCGACTTCCTTGCGGATATCGGCATTGGTGGCGGAGATAACGCGTACGTTCACGTGGCGCGTCTTCGACGAGCCCACGCGTTCCATCTCGCCGGTTTCGAGCACGCGCAGCAGCTTGGCCTGCTGGCGCATGGGGACGTTGGCGATCTCGTCGAGGAAGAGCGTGCCGCCTTCGGCCAGTTCGAAGCGGCCGATGCGCTCAGAGCGCGCGTCGGTGAACGCGCCCTTCACGTGGCCGAAGAGCTCCGATTCGAAGGTGCCCTCGGGCAGCGCGCCGGTATTGACGGCGACCATGGAGCGCGACGAACGGGAAGAGAGTGCATGAAGGGTCTGCGCGATGACTTCCTTGCCGGTGCCATGTTCGCCGGTGATGAGCACGGCGGCGTCGGAAGGTCCAATACGGGTGATGGTGGCCAGCACCGGCTGCATGACGGCCGCGGTCGCGATCATCTCGGGGAGATTGGCGGCGCGGAGCAGGCGGTTTTCCGCTTCGAGGCGCTGCGCGCGGCGGACGGCGTTGCTGAGGTCGATCTGGGTGCGCAGGATGGTCAGCAGGCGCGCGTTGTCCCACGGCTTCTGGATGAAGTCGGAGGCGCCGCGGCGCATGGCTTCGACGGCCAGCTCGACGTTGGCCCAGGCGGTCATCACGATGACCGGCATCTGCGACTCGTGGGCGCGAATCTCGCTGAGCAGGTCGAGGCCTTCGCGGCCGGAGGTCGTGTCGCGCGTGTAGTTCAGATCGAGGAGCAGGGCATCGAAGGAGCCGGACTTGAGAGCGTCCAGCACCATGAAGGGCGAGGTGGCCTTTTCGATGCGGTAGCCCTCCGGCTCAAGCAGCAGCTCCAGCGCGTCAAGGATGTGGGGCTGATCGTCGGCGATCAGCACCGAGGGCGCGAGTTTGCTGGTTGCGCTTTCAGCCAGTACGGGTTGGGCGGCGGTGGACATAGCCTTTCGCTGTTCGCTCTTCGCTGCCAGTTCCTGGCGGCTGGCAGCCGTTTTCCTATTATGGACCGTGCGTGACGATGCCGGATTTGGCGTCGTCGATGGAGACGCGCGTGAGGTCAAGGGTCGTACCGGTAGCGCGGTCGATATCGACTTTGGCCTTTTCAAACTGATTCTGGGCAATGTAAAGGGCCGATTCGGCGAGCGCCAGGGCGTTCTCCGCCACCAGCGTATCGGCGCTGGATTTCGCCCCCAGCTGTTGCTCCTGCTTGGTGATATCGAAGGTGCGCTGCGCCAGGTCGCGCGCCTTCTGGGCGGCTTCCATGCGGCCTTCCGCCTGCTGGAGGGCGAACTGCGCGTTGCGCACGTCGAAGCGGATGTTCTTTTTCTGCTGCTCGTAGGCGATCTGGCTTTGTCGGAATCCCAGCTGCGCGCGGAACTGATCGGCCTTCTGAATGCGGTTGCGGATCGTGATGTTGAGCGTGAAGCCCACCTGGTATTCGGGCGCCGAGTAGTTGAAGGCGTCCTTCAGAACACCGGGCGTATCGGAGGGAAGCGTCGTGGAGCAGTAGGCCGGGCCTTCGTCGCAGTTCGGGTTCAGCGGGCCGCCCAGTCCGGTTCCGCTGAAGAAGCCGTAGGCGTTGAGCTGAGGCAACAGGAGATTGTTGACGGCCTTCAGATTGTCCTGCTGAATCTGCATGCCGATCTGATCCTGGGCGACATCGGGACGGTTCTTCTCTGCCTCGGCTATGAGCTCCTCGATGGTGAGGCTTTCGTTCGGATCGGGCGCGCCTTTGGTTTCCACCGGGACCACAGGAATTTCGTCAATGGCCGGGTCATCGGCCTTGGTCAGCGCGTTCTTCAGGTTCAGCTCAGCGGCGCGCAGATTCGCGCGCGAGACGGTGAGATTGCTCTCCGCGGCGGCCACGGCGGACTGGTCGGTCATCACCTGCAGGGCCGGAATGGCCTTGAGGTCAAGCTCTTTCTGATCGTCGCTGAGCGTCTGGTTGGCAAAGTTCAGGGACTGTTGCTTGATCTGCTCGTCTTCGTACGCGTTGACCAGATCCCAGTAGATATCCTCCACGCCGGTCACGGTGTAGATCACCTGCTGCTTGAAGGCCAGATCGGTGATCTGCAGATTTCTTCGTGCAATGCGGATCCATCGCTCGTTGGTGCCGAACCCCAGACCCTGCAGCAACGGCTGGGTGATCAGGGCCGACCAGTAAAGCTGAATTTGCGGATTCACGATGTCGAAGGGGCTGTTGGCCGTTGCGCGCAGGCCGTTGAGGGCCCACTGAATGCCGGTACCGGTGGGGAAATATTCGGTGTACTGCGTGGTATAGGCAATCGTATTGGTCTCAAGAAGGGGAACGCCGTACTGAATGGTGTTCACTTCCGGCGTTTTGGTGTGGTCGACGTAGCCCTTCACCGTAAATACGGGATCGAAGGGATTGACGTAGGTGCCTTCGCCCAGCGTCGACTGCACCAGACCACCGGCGCCGGCTGCTGCCGCCCCCGACGAAACGGTACTGCCCGCGACTGATCCTCCCGACGCTCCCACCGGGCTGCTGACGCTGGTGTTGACGCCAAGGGAGACGCCGCCGGCTTTGGTGCGAGCGAGATCCGTGAGGGCGGTGGGCAGGTTGTAGCGGAACGATGCCAGGTCGAGGTTGTTCTCGATCGCCAGCGCGATCGCGTCCTGCAGCGAGAGATAGAGCTTGCCGTCGCGGATCAGATTCTCCAGCCGGGGCGAGTTATGCAAATCGACCGGGGGCACAAAACTGGGACGGTACGGAGACAGCGGGTTGTGGGAGTGGGGCAGTTCGACATGGAAGGGCCGCAGCGGACCGATCGACTGCAGCTGCATCTGCTGCGCCTGCTCGGCGATGGAAGGCGTTGCCGCGGACGCCGCAGCGGACTGCCCTGGTGGTGCGGGAGCATTGGGAGCCGCGGCGGGAGCGGATGAATCCGGCTGCGTGGCCGAAGTCTGCGCCAGCAGCGGAGCAGACAGAGAACCTGCGACGAGAAGAACAGGAAGGGACAGCCGTCGGAGCCAGGGGAAGTGGGTCACTGGGCGGTGACCTCCACGCCGAGACTGGGGTTGGCGGTGTCGTGGACCATCCAGCCATCGCGCAGCTCGATCACGCGGGAGCCATAGCCGGCGTTGGTCTCGGAGTGCGTGACCTGGACGATGGTGGTGCCCTGCTCGTTGAGCTCTTTGAACAACTCCATGATCTCCTTTGCCTGGCTGGAGTGCAGATTGCCGGTGGGCTCGTCGGCGAGCAGCAGCCCGGGCTTGTGGATGACGGCGCGGGCCACGCCCACCAGCTGTTGCTGGCCGCCGGAGAGCTGGGAAGGGAAGAGGTCTTTCTTGCCGACGATGCTGAAGCGGTCCAGCGTATCGGCCACCAGGCCCTGGCGCTGGGCGCGGGGCATGTCCTTATAGGAGAGCGGCAGATCGATGTTCTCCTGCACGGTGAGGTCGTCGAGCAGGTGGTAGCTCTGGAAGACCATGCCGATATTGCGCTTGGCGAGGTCGGCGCGCTGGCGGCGGTTCATGCGGTGTGCGGCCTCGTCTTTGAACCAGTACTCGCCCAGCCACTGATCGTCGAGCAGGGCGAGGACGTTCAGCAGCGACGATTTGCCCGCGCCCGAAGGCCCCATGATGGTGAGGAACTCGCCCTCTTTGATTTCCAGATTGATGCGGCGCAGCACCCAGGTTTGGCCGGCGCCGGTTTTGTAACTGCGTTCGATATTCTTCAGCTGAATCATGATGTTTAGCCTGTAACCCGTAGTCTGCAGCCTGTAGCCTGCGCCAAACTCGCACACGAATGCGCCTGCCTGGCGACCGGCCACGGGCTACCGGCTACCGGCCTGTTACTTGACTTCGAGAACCTGTTCGAGCGATTCGCCTTCGGCGACCACCTTGCCGTCGAAGAGGTGAATCTGGCGATCGGCATGGCGGGCAAAGCGCGGATCGTGCGTCACCATGCAGATGGTTGCCCCTTCGCGATGGAGGTTCTGCAGCAGCTCCATCACCGCTTCGGCGTTGCGCGAATCGAGGTTGCCGGTGGGCTCGTCGGCGAGCAGGATGGAGGGCGAACCGGCGAGGGCCCGCGCTACGGCGACGCGCTGCTGCTGACCGCCGGAGAGCTGGGAAGGATAGTGGCGGATGCGGTGCGCCATGCTCACGCGCTCCAGCGACTCCTGCACGCGGCGCTTGCGCTCGGCCGATGACATCCCGGAGCGATACGTGAGGGGCAGCTCCACGTTCTCATACACGGTTAGGTCGCCGATCAGGTTGAAGCTCTGAAAGATGAAGCCGATTTCCTGGTTGCGGATGCGCGAGCGCTGCGAGAAGTTCAGATTCTCGACCGAGTGGCTGTTGAGCGTATAGCTCCCCCCGGTGGGCGTGTCGAGCAGGCCGATGATCGACAACAGCGTGGACTTGCCGCATCCCGAGGGACCCGAGATGGCGACGTATTCGCCCTTGTCGATCTTCATGTGAACGCCGGACAGCGCGTGCGTTTCGATCTCGTCGGTGTAGAAGACTTTGGTGAGGCCCTCGATTTCAATCAACGCCTGATTGTTATCCATCCTGCTCTCCTGCTCCTCAATTTTGCGCTGCCTGGTTGCCTGCCGGGGGACGGTTGCTACTCCAGCCGAACTTTATCGGTCGCGTCGTAGCGTGACATGTCGGAAAGGATCACGCGATCGCCTTCGTTCAGGCCACTCAGAATCTGAATCTCCGTGGTCGAAGCCTTGCCAACCTGCACCTGCACCCGCGTGGCGGTTTTGCCGTTGGGATCGATGCGGAACAGGCTGATGGTGCTGTTCTCGTTGCCGAACGCGGGCCGCCCGACGTACAGCACGTCGTGGAGGTGAGCGAGTTCGATGGTTCCATCCACGCTGAGACCCGGAACGGCTCCCATCGGCAGGGCGCCATCCAGAGTTACGTCAACGGTGCGCGTTCCGTTCAATACGGAGGGATCAATTCTGGTAACCCGTCCCGGCACGATGCCGTTGTGGGTGTCGATTTCGGCCGCCTGGCCCAGCAAAATATCGTGCGCCTGGGTCTCGGCGATCTGCAGAGCCGCCTTGAGCTTGGTGGGATCGACCACCTCGGCGACCGAGGTTCCGGCGGCGACGTGCTCGCCCACCGAGACCGGAGTGGGCAACGACTCGACGACGCCGGAGATGCCGGCCTTCACGTGCAGCGCATCCTCCTGGCTCTGGTAGAGAGCAAGCTGCGCTTTCGCCTGGTCAATCTTGGTCTGAGCCGAGGCCAGCTGCACCGCAATCGCCTTCTGGTTGACGTCGAGCTGCTCCTCGCTGATCTGGTGCTGGCTGGTCAGCTGGTCGGCATTGTTCTTGGACTGGTTGTACTGGATGCCGCTGATCACGCCCAGGGCGTACAGCTGCTTGTCGGTATTGGCCTGGAGCTCGGCCTGACTATATTGCGCGTTGATCTGGGCCCCCGTGGATTTTTTGTCCATCAGGGTGCTCTGCAGCGTGGCGTTCAGGCTCCGGTAATCGGCTTCGGCCTGCTTTACGGCCAGTTCCGCATTCAGCAGCTGCTGCTGCAGGGTCGGGTCCTCAAGGTCCATGAGCACCGTATCCGGGGTCACCCGGGCGCCGGGCAAAACGCGGATACGCACGACAGTAGCCTCCGTCTGCGCGGGGATCAGCTCGATGCTCTCTTCGCGAGGGACCAGGGTGCCGAGACCGCGCACGTTGCGGGTAAAGTCGCCGCGCTTGACCGTGTCGGGCCAGATGGTACTGGCGTCGACGGTCGGGACGGCGGGCTTGAGGCGCATGACAGCCCAGGCAGCCGCGGTGACCCCGACGGCAACAATCGCCAGCACGATGATCTGCCGGCGGAGCTTCTTCTTCCTAATGTCGGGCCGTGAGATATCCATTACGCAGGTGGTATTGCATGTGCCGCACCATTTGCGGCCTGACCGTAAGTAATGTGCGGTGAGTTGATTAGAGAAGGAGGGAAGGAGGGTCCGGGGAAGCAGAGTGATCGAATGCGGAACCTTGTGTCCATTACCGGACACCGGCAACCGGCGCGGCCGGGAGCATCCTGGCAGCCCGCAGCTTCGTATCGACGAGAGCAGCGATTTCGCGATGAATGGTCTCAATGGGGCGGTCGCCATCGACAATCACGACGCGATGCGGCTCGCGCGCGGCGATCGCGTGGTACTGGTCGTAGACGCGGCGGTAGAAGGCAGCATCCTCGCGCTCGAAGCGGCCTTCATCCTGGCCGGCGGCGGCATTGCGGTGGTTGCGGCGCCGGGCGCGGGCGAGGGATTTGTCGAAATCGGCGAGCAGCAGGAGGGTCAGGTCGGGCTGCAGGCCGGCGCACATGGTCTGGTGCATGCGCAGGACGACCGCGCTGCCCAGCCGGCGGCCGCCGCCCTGGTAGGCTTCCGTCGAATCGGTAAAGCGATCGCAGAGGACCACGTTGCCGCCATGCAGAGCCGGGGCGATCACTTCCGCGATGCACTGCGCCCGGTCGGAGAACATGAGGCCGAGCTCCGTCATGGGGTCGAGGCACTCCGTCTTCGAGTCCAGGATGAGGCCGCGCACGCGATCGCCGAGGTGCGTGCCGCCCGGCTGTCGCGTCACGGTGACGGCCAGACCCTGGGCCTGCAGATGTTCGGCGAGCCTGCGGAGCTGGGTGGATTTGCCCGAGCCGTCGAGCCCCTCGAAGGTGAGGAAGAAACCCATGGAAGCAGGGTACAGGGTGCGGGGACCTGCCGTCCGGGCGGAGCGCTGCGCGCCGGAGTAAAATCACCCTGACCGGCTCATGCAACAGCACCGGAACCAAGCCGTGGCGCTGGGAGCAGCAATTCTGCTGCTCGCCCTGCTGGTTTGCCCGCCAGCGGGGGTGGCGCTGGTGCTGGCGCCTGTGTTGCTGTTCGGCCTGGTCGCCGCTCCGCGCTCGCTGTGGCCGGCCTCGAACCTCGAGCCGCCTTTTGCCGAGCCCGTGCTCATCCGGGCCGGATTGTTCCAGCGGCCCCCTCCCGTTTCCATCCTGTAGTTTCCGGCGATTCTTGGCGGACGCCGTGCCCGGCCTCGGGCGCGCGCGTCTGCATGGATTTCCCTCGCGATGAAAACCGTGGAGGAGCGGGATGGTTCTGGCCTGGATGGCGAATGCCGGAGTGCTGTGGTTTCTCGTCTCGGCCTGCGTGTTCATGGCACGGCAGCGGCGCAGGAAGATAGAGCAACAGAAGACGCGGGATCTGGCGATCTCGCCGCTCGCCGGGCTGGCGATGGGCGCGATGTTTCTGGGATTTCAGGAGATTCTGCAGCCGCAGGTCCGGCACATGATCGTGGAGGAACTGAAGGAGGAACGCGCCGACGACGGAGCCAAAGAACCGCTGGGCGGACGGCTGTTCCATGAGCAGATGCGGAGGATCCGCAGAGGCGAAGACGTGGAGCAGGTGACCGTGAAGGTGGACGAGCAGTGAGTCACAATAGTTACAATCGCTACACCGGAGAGAGATTATGCCCGCAAAGCGTTCCGTTGTGATCAGTATGCGGCTGCCTGCAGAGAGCGGCAGGCGGCTGAAAAAGCTGGCGCATCGGCATGGGTGGACGGCCAGCGACACCAGCGCCCGGCTGGTGGAGGAAGGACTGCGGCGGTCGGAGTTTGCACTCATCGATTTCCGCGACAGTCCCTTGGGCCGGCAGGCGTATATCCAGGGCAGTTCCCTGGCGGTGTGGGAAGTCGTCATGATTGTCCGCGCTTATAAAGACAGCGCGAAAAAGGCAGCCGATCACCTGGAGTGGCCGGAGTTCCGGGTGCAGGCGGCCATCCACTACGCCGAGGCTTTCCCCAGAGAGATCAACGAGGCTCTGGCCGAGAACAGCGCAACGGATTTCGATGCGCTGAAGAGATTGATCCCAGGGCGTAGTTACTTAGGTTCCATCGGTGTCTTAGTCGCTCTTACTTTTTGTGTAATCTCTGCTCGTCCACAGACGCCTAGCATCCTGGCCGAGGGGACCTATGATGGCCATGATAAAAGCGCCCCTAGTCCATCACCGATTGTGCCTGTTTGGCATTGGAAGATGACCAGCGGCCCAGGCGGCAGCTTCACAGTGGATGATGCCGCGATGAAAGTAAATGGAAATGATATTAAGTACGTTGAGGTGTTCGGATTCAGCAAAGAATGGAAGCCTGCTTCGTTCACCTTGAAGACCTTTTCGGGGAACTCCGCTCAACCTACCGTGAGTCTCGTCTGTGAGTATCATCAAGATGCGATATCCTGCGACTGGCTTGAACCCGGGATAACGTACAGAGGCTCACTGCATATAGACGGACCGAAAGTGTTCTTTCCGCCGGGGGATGATGCTGACACCTTCTGGTTGACGGCAGCCGAGTGCATACAAGCTGAGCGCACTCCTGGCAAAGTGACGAATGTCTCCGTGGTAACAATCGATCAAAGTAGTCCGCCTTTAAAGCTAGAAGTCGTGGGATCTTCCGCTGTGACATATGTCGGTCAGGAGGATCTGAAGATCGGGCTGGGGACTATTCGCGCGCACAAGTTTCGCATCGAGGATTTCACTGTATGGACAGCGGACTCGGGTCTGGTTCTTGCAATGGAGGATGTTGAGGGGCGAACGGAGCTAATTTCTTTGGACGACCCAACCCACAGACTGCTGCCAGCCTTGGTCCAAAGATGATGCATGAAATGGGAGAGCATTAATAATCGCTTTATGGAGTCACGTACGGGGGCGCCACCTAAGATTAATCCCTTACAAGCGGCAAGTGATGGTCTAGGCCGATACCTTGACGGGTCGCAGTCGATGAGCAACCCGGGGGAATTCTATTAGAACGGATCGCGGCCGGACCGTACGCTCGGAAGTGTCGCTGAAGGGACATTGGGGACTTTGTTTCGGAGGCGCGCGTCATTGAGATGTTCGTCACCTTGTAGTGAAGCTACGGAATTTGCTTTTAATGCCGCGCCCCTCAGTTCCGGTAAATTCACATCCACCGTCAGCGCCGAGATAGCGAGAGGAATGTTGAGGATGTGCGGTTACACTAAGGATTCGCACTTTCGTCGGGAGGACTATGCAATTCCGGTTGCGCCCCGTCCCGGGGTTGTTGTTCGTTGCTGCCCTTTCTCTTCATGCCCAGACCGCTTCGAATCCGATCAAACTGACGGTCGATCTGACGGACGCCCCGCGCAAAATCCTGCACGCGCACATGACCATCCCCGTGAGCCCGGGGCCGCTGAC
>DATJQW010000158.1:0-20893 GCA_035505395.1 Acidobacteriaceae bacterium | reverse complement strand
CTGGAGGCGGTGCGTCTGCGTCCCGCCATGTACATCGGGTCGACGGGCGAGATGGGTCTGCACCATCTGGTCTACGAGGTGGTGGACAACTCGGTGGACGAAGCGCTGGCCGGATATGCATCGCGCATCGAGGCGACCATCCACGACGACAACTCGATCACGGTGACCGATGACGGGCGCGGCATTCCTGTGGACGAGATGACGCTGGACAACGGCGAGAAGATGCCGGCGGTGCAGGTGGTACTGACCAAGCTGCACGCGGGGGGCAAGTTCGACACTTCGACGTATAAGGTGAGCGGCGGCCTGCACGGCGTGGGCGTGAGCTGCGTGAACGCGCTGGCGGAACAGCTGAACGTGGAGATCTGGCGCGACGGGCACACCTGGGAGCAGGACTACGCGAAGGGAATTCCGACCAGCAAGCTGCAGCAGACAGGGACGAGCAAGCGGCGCGGGACGAAGGTGCACTTCCTGCCCGACAGGTCGATCTTTACCGTGACCGAATACAACTACGACACGCTGGCGCAGCGGCTGCGGGAGCTGGCCTTCCTGAACAAGGGGCTGACGATTACGCTGACCGACGAGCGCGTGACCGACGCGAAGACGGGCGAGGCGAAGCGGTCGGAGTTCAAATACGCGGGCGGGATTGCTGAGTTCATCAAGCATCTGAACCGCGGCAAGCAGACGCTGCACGACAAGCCGATTGTGATGGAGGGTCTGCGCGATGGCGTGGACATGGAGATCGCGCTGCAGTACAACGACGGCTACTCGGAGACGGTGTTCTGCTTCGCGAACAACATCAACACGGTGGACGGGGGCACGCACCTCTCGGGCTTCCGCACGGCGCTGACGCGCACGGTGAACTACGTGGGGCAGCAGCTGGGCCTGTTTAAGGACGTGAAGGAGAACCTGACCGGCGACGATGTGCGCGAGGGGCTGGTGGCGGTGGTGAGCGTGAAGCTGCCGCAGCCGCAGTTTGAAGGACAGACCAAGGGCAAGCTGAATTCGGATATCGCGGGCACGGTACAGGCGCTGGTGAACGAGCGGCTGAGCGCGTTTCTGGAGCAGAATCCGCCGGTTGCGAAGCGGATCATCAACAAGGCGATTGAGGCGGCGCGGGCGCGCGAGGCGGCGAGGAAGGCGCGGGATCTGACGCGGCGCAAGGGCGCGCTGGATGGAGGCGGGCTGCCGGGCAAGCTGGCGGACTGCTCGGAGCGCGATCCGCAGCACTGCGAGCTGTATCTGGTGGAGGGCGAGTCGGCCGGCGGGACGGCGAAGCAGGGGCGCGACCGCAAGTTCCAGGCGATTTTGCCGCTGAAGGGGAAGATCCTGAACGTGGAGAAGGCGCGCTACGACAAGATGCTGGGGCACGAGGAAATCCGCGCCATGATTACGGCGCTGGGGACGGGCATCGGCAAGGACGATTTCGACGCGACGAAGCTGCGCTACAGCAAGATCATCCTGATGACGGACGCGGACGTGGACGGATCGCACATCCGCACGCTGCTGCTGACGTTTTTCTTCCGGCACATGCAGGATCTGATCAAGCGCAGCAACGTGTACATCGCGCAGCCGCCGCTGTTCAAGATCAAGAAGGGCAAGCGCGAGGAGTACATCAAGGACGAGCGCGAGTTTGTGCGGGTGATGGTGAAGCGTGCGGCCGAGGGCATGATCGTGCGGTACGGAGACGGTGCGGCGAAGCTGGAAGGCGCGGCGCTGACCAAGTTCATGGGGCAGCTGAACGAGTATCTGGGCTTTTTCGACAAGGTGAACAAGCGGCTGCGCAACGAGGAAGTGACGAATCTGCTGGCGCATCATGAGCTGACGAAGCGGGTGGATTTCGAGAGCGAGGCGAAGCTGGCGGCGCTGTATAAGGATCTGGAGAAGCTTGCGAAGAAGTATCAGTTCAAGGGGCTCACCAGGCCGGCGTGCGACGAGGAGCATCAGACGTGGTCGCTGCGCTTTACGGACGCGCAGGGCGCGGAGCGGCGCATTGACTGGATGCTGGCGTCGACGCCGGAGTACCGGCAGATGATGGCGAAGCATGCGCAGATCAGGGAGATGCTGGAGCCGCCGTTCATCGTGGAGTACGCGGGGAAGGCTGCTGCGGCTGCAGCGGCTGAGGCGGAAGAGCCGGAGGGCGTGGAGTCGGCTCCGGAAGGATCCGATCCGCAGATCGGCAAGGCGGCTGCTCCGGGAACGAAGCGCGTGGGCAAGACACAGGAGCCGGTGGAGAAGCAGACGCCGCGGGAACTTTTCGAGTATGTCATCGAGCAGGGGCGGCGCGACTACCAGGTGCAGCGCTATAAGGGTCTGGGCGAGATGACGGCGACGCAGCTGTGGGAGACGACCATGGATCCCGAGCGGCGGACGCTGCTGAGCGTGAAGCTCGAGGACATTGCGGAGACGGAGACGATCTTCACCACGCTGATGGGTGAGGACGTGGACGCGCGCAGGAAGTTCATCGAGGACAATGCGCTGGATGTGAAAAACCTGGACATTTAGGCGCAGGCCTGTGGACGCGGAAGGTCGAGCTTGAATTGGCCGGCGAGGATTGCTCCTCGCCGGCCATTTTGGTTTAGCTACTGCGTTTCAGCGCGCTCCAGCTCGCGGATGTACTCTACAACCGACTCGCTCCAGCCGTCGATGTGCGTCCACGGGCCATAACCGACACCGTTGCGGTAGCTGGCCACGTTCACCACGTAGCCGCGCCCCTTCGGCGCAGGCACACGGTCGTGCGACTGCTCGTCGGTGATGACGATGAGGCGATCGTACCGCTCATCGATCTTCTCCAGAGCCGCGCCCAGCTGCGTGCCGCTGTGCGGCTGGCTCTGGTCGAGCGCGTCGCGCAGCGCAAAGCCGCGACGTGCCGGCACTCGCTTCAGCGTGTCGGAGAAGGTGTAGAGACTCACCTCATCCGCGATCTCGCGCAACAGCACTGCGAGTCCGTACGCCGCATCGGTGCGCAGCATTTCCGACCGCCCGGAAAGAGCGGCCGTCATGCTGCCGGACACGTCCACGAGCAGGACGGTGCGGCCGGGCAGCTTTTCGCGCGACTCGACCGAGCGGAACATCGCCTGCTCCAGCGCCTCCTCCCACTGCGGCGCATAACGCGCAGCAGCGAGAAAGCGGAACGGGAGCACACGGTCGGTTTTCATGGCCGCCAGGCCACCGAGCACGAGATCCTCGCTGACGCCCGCGTCCTTCATGTTGCGAAGGTTGCGGAGCAGAGCGAGTGCGCCGAGCCTGCGCTCGGTGAGCAGCCGCTCCCAGCTGGACCGCTTGTCGCCGCCGGCGGAGAGCGCCACCTCCCAGGTGTCGGGCGTGGCCAGCTGCCCGTCGATCAGCCGCTTCCATACCGCGGCCTGCGCAGCATCGCGCGGGCGAGCGTGGCAGAGGAAGAGGACGTCCCGCAGCCGAACCGCCCCGGCGCGATCGTACTTCGCCAGAGCATACTCGTCGAACTTCGGGAAGGCAGCCGCCAGGCCCTTCTTCACCTGCCCGCTCAGCGGAGCGCGTCCGTCGGCCCAGTAGATGGCCACGAACTCAGCGAGCTCGTCGGCGCGCTGGATGACGCGGGCCAGGGTCTCGGATACGAGACCGCGATGGGTTGCGTGACGCGCCATCTCGCGGACGAGATACAGCGGCGCATGACGCAGCTTCATGGCCTCGCGTGCCTCGACGGCAAGAGCTGCCACCTTCGCAGCCTCGACCTTCGGCACCAACTCGCGGATGCGGCCGGCGATCTCCACGCCGTCCTCGTAGAACTGGTTTTCCCACAACAGGCAGGCCAGCACACTGCGCCGCAGAGCCTGCTCGTCGGTGATCCGCTTTGCAGGCGCTCCCTCATGGGTGCGGGGCGCAAGGTGCGCCAGCTTCAAAATGTTCAGACGTGCCACTGAAGTCCTCCTTTCGGGTGCCATACTACGCCGGGGAATAAACGACGACGGTCCTATTAACCGAGTGTTCTGCCAGCTGAACTACATGCGCTCGCGCACACGGCAGGTTTCGAACCTGCATTCCTCGGTCCCGAAGTATCCGCTGTCTGCGCCACCGGCGCGATTTCTCCTGGTTGTCGGTGCTGCTGTTGATGGTTGATAACGACGCCGGGGAATATTCGACCACGGTTGCTACGCGAATTTGCAGCCGCGACTGGGCTGCACCTCCACGGCAGGATTCGAACCTGCATCGCCACCATGAAGTATCCGTTATCTGCGCCACCGGCGCCGCTTCTCAGTCTGTGTTGGTTGTGACGCCGTCTTCTTCTCGCTCTCTTTCCTGGGAGCGAAAGCCGACCTTCTTCGCGAAGTTGACCGGGGCGATGTCGATGGCGAATTTCTCCATCTCGTCCCAGTCAGGTTTCGCCCTGTCGGTGAACCCCGTGCACTCGCGCACGACGAACGGCACGGGAAAATCAGGATATGTGGCGGTGCAAACCACCATCATCTCCGACTCCCGGTATCCGCTCAGGATGTGTGCGCTCCTGCAGGTTCGGCACAACGAAGCCGATCCCACGGGTGTTCCTCCCTTCACGTTTCCCTTGCCCATGGGCAAGCCTTTCTAACCGGCAAAAAGCCGGAATATAGTGGCCGGGGAATAAGGCGATAACAGACTTTCTGTCCGGTGCTCTATCCGCTGAGCTACGCAGGGTTTCCCCT
Organism: Acidobacteriaceae bacterium; assembly: GCA_035505395.1. GTDB lineage: Bacteria > Acidobacteriota > Terriglobia > Terriglobales > Acidobacteriaceae > Palsa-343. The sequence continues at coordinate 16,238 of DATJQW010000158.1, read as the reverse complement.
GCGGCAGGACTCGAACCTGCGACCATCGGATTATGGCGAAGTAACTGTTATCTGCGCCACCGGCCAAATTGTGAACTACACCGGGGAATGATCGAAAAGAGTTTTAGAGCCATGCTGATGTCGGTACCTTGTGGTTCGGGACTACGTCCCCGTCCCGGAATCTCTCTGGCTTGCAGGGTTTCCTGGCCCTGCGCCTTCATTGGCAGGAAGTAACTCTCCTCTGTCGCCACCGGTGTTTGAACTGAGCCACTGAGGGATCAAGCGAAGACAGCCGTAATCGATTGTCGAGTCGAAGGATCTGTCTTCTTCGCCACTCAGTGAAGCGTGTATTGGTTTTGGCTGCCGGAACGAGTGCAATCCGCTGAGGGAACAAGCGAAAACAGCTGCCTGCAGGCAGGCGTCGATTCCAGTCGATGAAGCTGTTCTCTTCACCACTCAGCAAAGGATTTGCGGGAATGCACAGCGTCAGGTAGCCGGAAGGCTATCGAAACGGTAGATACGACGTTCCGGAGCCGACTCGGACTTCCGCCTGTGGCAGCCATCCAATCGAATTATGCGTTTGGTTTCGCATGGAACGTCTCCTGTGCAGAAGATACTCTGCCATAACTCCGCGATGAAAAGCAAGCGATATTGTGATAAATCTCAGATATTTTCCGAACTTAGCAGAGCTAAGCGGCTGGGCCGACGCCAGCTGGAGCAGCACTCACAAGACTGGCGCCGTGCAGCAACAACTTATCGCCGCCTCCGCGAATAGGCCCGATTTGAAGTTGCGATTCCTGGGCGTCAGTAGACGCCCAGGTGAATCTGAACGACCTGGTGCTCGTGGTGGAAGTTGAGGCCGCGATCGGTCTGATCGCCGTTCCAGATGCGCAGCGGCTTCCAGGTCTCGCCGTCGTAGGTGCCCTGCTCAGCGCGCAGAATCTGCAGGTGTCCGATTGCCCCCGGTGCACGATAGAAGGTGACCCGGGCCTCGATGCCGGTAACAAGGAAGGTATCGGGACCGAGTTGCGCAACGATGGCGCGGCCCAGGTGGTCCTGCGTGCCGGGCGCTTGCTGCTCGCCGTCGCGCTGCGGAAATCCGAAGCCCACCAGCGCGGTCCAGTCTCCGAAGGAAAGCGTCTCTTCGGTCTTTCCTACTTCCTCGACGGCAGTCTTTACTTTGCCCTCGTAGTTGAGGCGGGCGATCACGCGATCCAGCGGTTCCAGCAGGGCATAGTTTTCGGCGTGAGCTTCGGGGAGCTGTCCGGGCTGCAGAGTCCATGAGGTCTGGTCGGTGCCGAAGGGAGAGATGCCGATGCCGCCCATGCCGAGCGCGTAGAAAAGGCCGGGCGCGAAAGCATCGCCGAGGCCGGTTTCCGGGATCCAGAGCGGGTTGTCGGGGCGCGCGTAGGTTTCCATGAGCTGCCTGGCAAGGCCGCGATCGGCGGTATAGATGTCGGGCGCGAGGATGTCGATGGCCGGAGCGACTGCCTTCCAGAGATCGATCATGGGCTGCTGCGGGCCGCCGCTGGGGTAATCGAAGCCGGGCATCTGGCGGCCGCGGATGACGTAGCCGTGAGGATATTCCACCCACACGTTGCAGTACATCGGAATGGACATCTCGGCTTTGCCCGCCTGCGCAACGCCATTGATGTAATGCGCCACGGAATACGCCTGGAAGGTTTCGTCGGCGTCGGGACCGAAGACCTCGGGCCAGGTTCCGGGAGATTTGTGGAACGCGTCGAGGACCACGCGCGGGACCTGCCCTTCGAATTGTTTCTGCGCGGCAGGTGAGTGGTCGCGAACGGCGCCGATGGCGCCCGATTCATTTTCAACCTGCATCATGATGACGGTGTGCTCGGTGCCGTCGATTTCGCGCAGGTGATGCATGAGCGCGGCAAAGGCATGCTCGTCCGCGTGGAGGTTGGCCGGCGCGTTGGCGGAGAGCACCTGGATGGGCTCGCCACGTTCGTCGATCATGCGCGGATAGTGCGCGGGATCGGTCTTGATCCACTCCGGGACGTAGTGCATTTCGCCGTTCTTCCAGGTGCCGAACCAGAGAATGATCAGGTGCACGTGGCGCGCGCGCGCCTGATTGACGAGCATGTCGACGGTGGAGAAATCGAACTGGCCGGGTTGGGGCTCCATCTGCTCCCAGTAGACGGGCGCTTCGACGGTATTGGCGTGCATACCTTCGATGACCGGCCAGACGTCGGGCATGGTGGAGGGCCACGAGCTGGAATTGTTGATCTGGCCGCCGAGGATCAGAAAGGGCGCGCCGTCGACGATGAGCGCGTGGCGGCCGTTTTGCTCGACCAGGTGCGGAGCCTGCTGGGCGATCAGCGCGGGCAGAAAAAGCAGGACGGGAAGCGCCAATACAAGAGCTGAACGTTTCAACAGAGCACCTTCTTTCCGGCTTGCAGATTTGCGAGTACAGCAACAATGGAACCGCGTGGTTCCGGTTCAGCGTGGGCACGCCCGGTCCGCTTCAACGGACTTGCAACTGCACTGAAGCGCGGCCCAGCGTGGCATGTTCGGCGGTGACACGAACCGCCCCTGTTCCTGCGGCGACGGTTCGAAGATAGACCGCACCCAGGCCGCCGGCGCCGGAGAGGTCAAAAGGATTGTCGCCGTCGATGACCGCGGGACCGTCGACGGTCAGGCGGACCACGCCTGTCATGGTGGCGCGCGGCGTGCCGAAACGATCCACGGCTCCAAAGGCCAGCCGCGTGCAATCGGAGCCGCCTGCTTCCAGCTCCGGGTCGTCCGCTTCCAGCCACAGGCGATCCAGGGAGCGGTCTGCGGAAAACGAGCGCGAGAGAACGAGATGGTTGCCGAGGTATCCGTCGATGCGCAGATCGGGCTTCTCGCTCGGAGGCTCCTCGAAGTCGACAAAGAAGGGCGGATAGCGCAGGTGGGGAAAGCCGGCGCGATCCGCATGAACCACGGTGTGCTGCTTGCCGCTGACAAAGATCTCGAGCCGATCGCAGTTCGAGAAGACTGGTGCGCGGCCGGCGGAGCCGGAGGGCATGCCGAGCGTGGAATCCCAGCAGAAAGCCGGCTCGATCACCACACGAACCGCGGGGTCGACCTGCGCAAGATAGAACGCGGCGCCGAGTTTTGGCAGGCGAAAGACATCGGCGATGCCGGGGCATTTCACGCCGTTGTAGCTGTTGATGAGGCTGGCATAGTCGAAGGCGCACCAGGCGATGACTCCGGCGCAGCGGGGAAAATTCGCGGCTTTGTTGTGGGCCTGGGCGTGATAGAGAGCCTGATTCTGCTGGAGGAGCGGATCGCCGGCGCGGCGGTAAATGTTGTGAAATCCCTGGCCGCCATAGGTGAACTGGCCCACGGTTTCGGTAATCAGGTAAGGCACGCCGGGGAGGGGCGGATTGATGGCGACGCTGCCGTCTGGGGCCGAATGATAATCGTCGAAGGCGAAAACGTCCTCGTGCCATTCCTTCTGCCAGGTTTTCTCCGAATCCGGCGTCATCGTGCCCGAGGCGGGGCGTGAATCATCGAGCGATCGGGCCAGCTCGCGGGTGCGGCGATAGAGAGGCGGATCATTCGGCGACTCATTGACGCGGACGCCCCAGATGACGATGGAGGGATGGCTGCGGTCGCGGCGGATCATGCCTTCCAGGTCGCGGAGGAGCAGGTTCTGCCAGCCGGCGTCGCCGATAAACTGCCAGCCGGGCACTTCCTCCCAGGCCATGAGGCCGAGCTCGTCGCAGGCGTCGAGAAAGGCTTCCGACTGCGGATAGTGGGAGCAGCGAACCATGTTGCAGTTGAAGCGGCGGCGAAGGATCTCCGCATCGCGGCGCAGCAAACGCCTCGGGGCAGAGAAGCCCAGATACGGATACAGCTCGTGGCGATCGAGGCCAAAGATGCGCAGCCGCTCCCCGTTGAGGAAGAAGCCGTCGACTTCGAAGCGCGCGTCGCGAAAGCCGACCCGGCGCGTGAAGCGGTGGAGAGGGCGATCGTCCTGGAGCAGGGTGACCGCAAGGGTGTAGAGGACGGGCTTTTGCGGCGACCACAACTGCACGCACCCGAGTCCGGCCAGGCTCAGGGAAAATTCCTGCTCCGGCTGGTCGAGGGCGACGCTTTGCGACTCTCGCGCCACGAGGCGGTTCTCGTCGAAGAGCTCAGCTTCCAGGCACACGCGGGCCGGCAGGGCGTGGGCAACTGCGTTGACGCGGCAGATGGCATCGAGGCGGCGGTTCGCATCCAGAACCGCGGCTGGCTTCGCAAAGACATCGCTCAGGAAGAGCGAAGGAACGGCGCGCAGACTGACCGATCCGGAGATGCCGGCGGGCAGCATGTAATCAATGGAAGCCGGACCTCGGGGAGAGCCTGAGGGAGGAGCGTCGAGCCAGCGCCCATCCACGGCGACGGCAAGACGGTTGTCGCCATCGGCGAGCAGGTCGGCAATCTCATGCTCGAAGGGCAGGAAGCCGCCGAGATGCTGCGGCAGGGCATGACCGTTGAGAACAGGCGATGCTCCGGCCATTACGCGATCGAAGTGGAGGAAGATGCGCAGGCCACGGAACCGGCGCGGGACGGAGAAGACGCGGCGATAGAGCCAGCGGTCCTCCCATGCAGCCGGATCCCACGACTGCCACGACAGCGGAACGACGGAATGAGGCAGCGCGACCGGGGCGAGCATCGCGTCGTCGAAACCGGCCTGCAAGGCGGCAGGCGTCAATTTTCCGGCAAAGCGCCAGTCGCCATGGAGAGAGAGCGTGCCGGCCGCAGCGCCAGTCTCGGTGCTTCCGGCGGGGCCGCGAACTGCCCAGCTTTGCAGGACGGGGATGGCGGCGAGCGAGGTGCCTGCGCAGGCCCGCAGGAAATTTCGTCGGCTCACGATGGTCGTGCGAGCGCCGCGATGGTGCAATCCGCCGGACCTCCTCGAGAATTTCGGATCGGCTCTGCTTTCGCGCAGAGCCCTTCAGCGATGATCAGGGAGCGCGACCTGGTTCGGTCTGGCGCTCCAGAGTAAAAGCCGCTGCCTGGAAATCTCCGGTCAGGTCCACGTAGACGCCATGGCTCATCCACCACGCTCCGCTCGCTTCCTGGGGCGTGCCGGCATCGAGTTGGCCGTCCAAGGCGCTCACGCGGTACGTGGCGGTCCGGTCCAGGCCGCGCAGATAAAGCCGGGGATAGGGATACATCTCGCTGCTCGAGTGCAGGAAGGCAAAGACTACGGTCTGGCGGCCATCCGGCCCCACATATTCGGTCGCCGACTGCTCGCTTCCGTCGATCGGCTGGATCAGGCGGTAGAGCCGGCCACGCTGGACGGTTTCCCGGATCGACTTGTACTGGGCGATCATCTTCTTTGCCGTGGCAAAGTCCTGGGGCGTCCAGAGGTTGAGGTTGGCGCCCACGCCGAGAGATCCCTGCATCGAGGAAAGGAAACGATATTCGAGAGACAGGGTGCGGTGGTTGGCCCACGAAGGCGAGTCGGTGACCCACGCCATCATCACGCCGGGCGTGTAAGCATAGGTAAATCCGTTCTGGATGATTAGGCGGTCGTAGGCGTCGGTGTTATCCGAAGGCCAGACCTCGTCGGTATAGCGCATGACGCCGAGGTCGACGCGGCCGCCGCCTCCGGAACAGCTTTCGATTTCCAGCTTCGGGTGCTTCTGACGCAACTCGGCGAGGATGCTGTAGTAGTTGCGGATGAAGTCGACGTAGACGTTCTTTTCCTGATCGGGCGGAACCTGAGGCCAGCCGGGCTCGGACCAGTTGCGGTTGTAATCCCACTTGAGGAAATCGATCGCGTTCTGGTTGAGAAGGTCGTTCAGCGTGTTGAAGACCCAGTCGCGCACGTCGGGACGAGCCAGGTTGAGCACCAGCTGGTTGCGGCCTTCGCTGCGTGGCCGGCCAGGGAAATACAGGACCCAGTCGGGGTGCTCGCGATAGAGCCGGCTGTCGGGATTGACCATCTCCGGCTCGACCCACAGGCCGAAGCTCATGCCCAGCGCGTGCACTTTGTCGATGAGCGGCTTTAAGCCATGAGGAAACTTCTGCGGATTCGGATACCAGTCGCCGAGGCCGGCATGGTCGTTGTTGCGCTCACCGAACCACCCATCGTCCATGACGAAGCGCTCGACGCCGATGGAAGCGGCCTTTTCAGCCAGCGCGATCTGTCCCGCCTCGTCGACGCTGAACTGAGTCGCCTCCCAGGAGTTGTACAGCACCGGCCGCAGAGGCGGGCTGGGTGCGTGAGGAAGGATGGAACCGATTTCGAACTGATGCAGCAGCCGCGACGCACCGCCCATGCCGTTCTGGGTATAGCCGGCATAGAAATCGGGGGTGCGCAGGCTCTGGCCTTTCTGGAGCAGATAGCCGAAGTCGAAGCTGTTGAAGCCGCCGCTGACGCGGACATCCTGAACCTGGTCCTGCTCCACGGCGATCTCCCACGATCCGCTCCAGCCCAGCGCCCCAAACCACACGGCTCCGTGATCGGGGTCGTTCTCGCCTTGATGATCGATCGCGAACCAGGGATTATTCTGCGCGCCGGTCGTGCCGCGGCGGCTCTCCAGAACTGTCTTGCCGGGGTGTACCGGCTGCTGCTGAACCTGCCACTCCGCGGCCCAGCGGCCGGTGAGATAGTGCAGGCGGTAGTCGTTCGCGCGCGGCAGGTTCCAGGTGGCGGCAAAGGCCTGCTCGATGGTGAAGGGAGCATCGGTACGGTTCTCGATGGTGGCCGAGCGGCGCAGGATTCCGGTTGCGGGGTCGATCTGGTACTCGAGGGTGACGTAGACCTCGAGCGAAATGTCTTTCATCGTGACCAGGAGCCGGTTGCCGTCGATGCGGTGGGAGACGTAGCGCAGCACCAGGTCGCGGTTGCCATCGGGGAAGGTGATTTTGAGGTCCGGCTCGACGTAGAGGCCGCCGCCCCAGGCCACGAACTCCTGGGGCGTAGTGTTCACGGGCGGATCGAACGAGGCCCAGCCCGGGCGGGAATGCGCGGCGGGGAAGGAATCTCCGGCGGCGAGCCGAGCACCCCAGTAGAGACTTTGCAGCTCTCCTGCCTCGTTGACCCCGAAAGCGTAGGTCACGCCGGCCGCGTCGAGGCGAAAGACACGCGTTGTGTTGTCATAGCGGATCGCGGCTGCGGGGGGCTGCTGCGCCTGGGCGGCGGACGCCAGGCTGAGGAGCAACGCCAGGGCGCACCCCGCTGCCATCGTGAATACGGAAGCCCATGGGACGATGGACTTCCCGGGCCGACCGCCGCAGGGCTGCATTTGCCTCATCCACATCCCGGAAAACTCAGGAAAGGCTCAACGAGGAAGGTGTACGTTACCGGCCCTCGCAGGGTATTGAAACGGGGGGACGACTGTCAAGCCGCGGCAGGCAGTGGCTCTGCCGCGAACCGCCTTACGAGACCGAGCAAACCGGCGCGGCGCCGATGCGAAGGCCGCGGTATCCATCGCTTGACAGGGTCGGCTGCAGGTCCTACCTTGAAGGAACGGTAACGTACACAGTCCCCGGATGGCGTGCATCGCCGCACGGCTGTTTGCGAACCAACCAGGCGCCGGTCACAGCGAGGGAAGCTTGTTTCGATGAAGCAGACGGCAGAGAATCGAGCCGCCCGGGAGGAAGGTTCCAGCCGTCCGGGATCGCTGCCCAGGCTGGCGCTGCCAGTCGCACCGGCATCGGAAACGGGCCCGGTGAAAGCGTGGGAACAGCCGGTGACGATGCGGACGTATATGCCGGACGCGCCCGACCGCAATCCACTTTTCCTCGAGAAGCGGGTGTACCAGGGCAGCAGCGGGCGCGTTTATCCGCTGCCGGTGATCGACCGCATTGCGACCGAGCCCACGGATCGCGAGTGGCAGGCGGTTCACCTCGAAAATGACTTCATCCGGGTCATGATCCTGCCGGAGATTGGCGGGCGGATTCACGTCGGCCTGGACAAGCTCAACCATTACGATTTTTTCTACCGCCAGAATGTCATCAAGCCTGCGCTGGTGGGACTGGCGGGACCGTGGATCTCCGGCGGAGTGGAATTCAACTGGCCGCAGCATCATCGCCCCGCCACGTTCATGCCGACCGAGGTTTCCATCGAGCGCGAGGAGGACGGGACCGCGATTGTCTGGTGCAGCGATTACGACCCGATGACTCGCCTGAAAGGCATGCACGGCGTTTGCCTGCATCCTGAGAGGGCCTGTCTTGAGCTGCGGGTGCGGCTGTACAACGGCACCGAGGACATGCACACGTTTCTGTGGTGGGCCAACGCCGCGACGCACGTCCACGAGAAGTATCAGTCCTTCTTTCCCGGGGATGCGCAGTTTGTGGCGGACCACGCCCGCCGCGCCATCACGGAGTTTCCGCTCAGCCAGGGGACTTACTATGGTGTGAATTACGGCGAGCGCGCGCGGCACGGCGTGCCGGAGGAGGAAAAGCCGCGGCAATTTTTGCCTGCCGGGTCCTATGCGCCTAACGATCTGAGCTGGTACGCCAACATTCCGGTTCCGACCAGCTACATGATCACGGGGTCGCGGGGAGACTTTTCCGGCGGCTACGATCACCGACGCGATGCGGGCCTGGTCCAGATCGGCAACCACCACATCGCTCCGGGAAAGAAACAGTGGACGTGGGGCAATCACGAGTTCGGCTACGCATGGGATCGCAGCCTGACCGACTCCGATGGTCCGTATGTGGAGCTGATGACCGGTTTTTATACGGACAATCAGCCGGACTTTTCCTTCCTCGCGCCGGGGGAGACGAAGAGCTTCAGGCAATGGTGGTATCCGATTCGCGAGATCGGGGTTCCGGACGCGGCCAGCCTGGATGCGGCTCTCCGCGTGGAGCAGCAGGCAGAGCGCGTCGTGGTTCATCTTCAGGTGACAAGCCCGCGGCCGGGCAGCAGCGTTCACCTCCGCATGGGCGGCAAGGCCTGCGGAACGTGGCATGGGGATCTGGCGTCCGAGTCTCCGCTCCACCACAGCTTTCCGATTGCCAGCGCTTCGGGCGACTGCGAGGTGGTGGTCGAGCAGGATGGGCGCGTCCTGTTGCGTACTGCGCCGGCAGAGACTGCACCGGCTGACCCGCCTGCGGCAGCGACGGAGCCTCCGGCGCCGGCTGAGACAAAGAGCAGCGACGAGCTTTATCTCATCGGCGTACACCTCGAGCAGTACCGTCATCCCACGCGTTCGGCGGAGATTTACTGGGATGAAGCGATCCGCCGCGATCCGGAAGACAGTCGCGCGCGGCACGCGCTGGGCCGCTCGAGTCTGCGCCGCGGCGAGTTTGCCGCTGCGGAAGAACACCTCCGCATTGCCATCGCCCGGCTCACGAAGCGGAATGCCAATCCAGCGGACGGCGAGCCGTTCTACAACCTGGGGCGTACTCTGAGTTACTTAAAGCGCTTCGACGAAGCCTATGCGGCCTTCTATAAAGCTACGTGGAATGCAGCGTGGCGCGGGCCGGCCTACCATCGCCTGGCCGAGGTCGACTGCCGGCGGGGCGACTGGGAAGCTGCGCTCGACCATCTGGATCGCTCGCTGCGGACCGACACCGAGAACCTGAACGCGCGCAATCTGAAGACGGTTGTTCTGCGGAGGCTCGGACGCACACACGAAGCGGATGCTCTGCTGAGCGAAACGCGAGCGCTCGATCCTCTGGATTCGTTCAGCCGCTTCCTCGAATCCGGAGAGAACCCGGTCGAGGGTCAGGAGCGGCTTGACCTGGCATTCCTCTTTCTCCATGCGGGCCTGCTGGAGCAAGCCCTCGATATCGCCGCTGTGCCGGATACCGGCGCGAACGACGGCTCCGGGGCGATGCTGCTGTACCTCCAGGGGTATGTGCTGCACCGGCTCGATCGCGAAAAAGAGAGCGTGGCCGCTCTGAGCCAGGCGGCAGCAGCGGATGCCGACTACGTTCTTCCCAGTCGGCTCGACGAGATGATCGTGCTCGAGGATGCGATCCGCCGCAATCCGCAGGACGCACGCGCGCCGTATTATCTGGGAAATTTCCTGTACGACCGGAAACGCCATCGGGAAGCCATCGCGAGGTGGCAACGCGCGACGGAACTCGATCCTGGATTTCCCACGGCGTGGCGGAATCTTGGTTTCGGCTACTACAACGTGCTGCACGATGCGACCCGCGCACGGGATGCGTTTGCCCGCGCGCGCCAAGCGGCCCCTGAAGACGCGCGGATCCTGTACGAGCAGGATCAGCTGGCGAAACGCACCGGGGAGCCCCCTGAGCGCCGTCTGTCGACGCTTGAAGAGAACCGCACGCTGGTGGAGCGGCGCGACGATCTCTCTGTCGAACTGGCAACGCTGTATAACAACGTCGGCCGGCCGGAGCGCGCGCTCTCCGTTCTGCTGTCGCGTCCCTTCCAGCCCTGGGAGGGCGGGGAGGGCCTGGTGCTGGCACAATTTGTGCGCGCCAGCGTGTTGCTTGCTCAGAGAGCGCTGCAGGCGGGGGATGCGGCGGCCCTCCGATATCTCCACTCCGCGCGCAACCCGCCGGAGAGTTTGGGTGAGGCCCATCACTTGCTCGTGAACCTGAGCATTCTGGATTATTGGATGGGCGTGGCCTGCGAACAGCGGGGCGAACCGGCTGAAGCCGCGGCGCATCTGGAGCGCGCCGCGCGGGCGCAGGGAGACTTCCGGCAGATGCAGGTGCAGTCGATTTCCGATGTGACCTACTGGAGCGCGCTGGCGCTTCGCCGGCTGGGACGCGAACAGGAGGCGGCGGAGCTGTTGAGCAGAATCCGGGAGTACGCCCTCGAGCTTCGGCAGCAAACGCCGGCGATCGACTACTTTGCCACATCGCTTCCGGCGATGCTTCTTTTCGATGAGGATTTGAAGGAACGGCAGACCATCCAGGCCACGTTTCTCGAAGCCCAGGCGCTGCTCGGACTGGGCGCAACCGGTGAAGCCGTTGAGCGGCTGCGCCAGGTGCTGAGCCTGGATCGCAATCATCCCGGCGCCATCGATCTGCTGCGCACGCAGGAAGCCTGATCGATGCACAGCGTTCCGCCGCAGGAACTCGACGGCCATCCGGCAAAGCACTCGATCTATGTGTGGGGCATTGCCGCCGTTGCAGCGCTTGGCGGACTGCTCTTCGGGTACGACTGGGTGGTGATCGGAGGGGCGCGCCAGTTCTATGAGGTCTACTTTCATCTGACCTCGCCCGCTGTCGTGGGCTGGGCCAACAGCTGCGCTTTGGTGGGCTGTCTGTTTGGATCCCTGGCGGCCGGCAGTCTTGCAGATCGCTGGGGGCGCCGCAGGGTGCTGCTCGCTTCCGCGATTCTCTTCGCAGTTTCGTCGGTGCTCACCGGATGGGCGGGCTCGTTCGATGCGTTTGTCGTGTGGCGCATCTGTGGAGGAACCGCGATCGGCCTGAGCTCGAACGTGTCGCCGCTGTACATCGCGGAGATCAGTCCCGCAGCGATTCGGGGCAGGCTGGTGAGCCTGAACCAGTTTGCGATCGTCGCGGGCATCCTGGTGGCGCAGATCGTCAACTGGCGCATCGCTCAGCCGGTGCCCGCAGCCCTTGCCGGGGCACAGCTCTTCCACAGCTGGAACGTGCAATCCGGATGGCGCTGGATGTTCATTGCGGTGGCCGTTCCGGCACTGGTTTTTACCGTGGCATCGCTGTTTCTCCCCGAGAGTCCCCGCTGGCTGCTCGCGCGGCGCCGCGAAGATCAGGGCCGACGAGTGCTGGAGCGGATCGGCGGAGCCGGCTATGCCGCCGGCGAGCTGGCTGCAATCGAAACAGCCCTCGAGATCGAGAGCGCGAATCGCTCCACCTGGCGGGAGCTGCTGCGTCCCGGCGTGCGCCGGATGCTGCTGGTGGGCATCGGCCTCGCGGTGCTGCAGCAGTGGACCGGCATCAATGTGCTCTTTAACTACGCGGGCACCGTTTATCGAAGCGCGGGCTATGGCGCCAACCAGATCTTTCTCGACATCGTGATCACGGGAACCATCAACCTGGTCTTCACGGTCGTGGCGATGCTGCTGGTTGACCGAGTCGGCCGTCGCCGCATGATGCTCTTCGGCTGCGTGGGCATTGGTGTATCGCATCTGCTGTGCGCGCTGGCTTACCGGGCGGCGTGGCCACCGGTCGCCGTGCTGGCGCTGACGCTGAGCGCCATCGCCTGCTACGCCATGACCCTCGCCCCGGTGACCTGGGTGCTGATTGCGGAGATTTTTCCCAACCGCGTCCGCGCGCATGGAGTCTCCCTCGCTGTCTGCGCACTGTGGGCGGCGTCCTTTCTGCTCACCTACACCTTCCCGCTCCTGCGCGACTGGCTGGGATCGGACGGAGTGTTTTTCGGCTATGGGATTATTTGCCTGATCGGTCTCGTCTTTGTCGCGCTGCTTGTGCCGGAAACGAAGGGCCGGAGCCTTGAGGAAATTGAAGCGGCGCTGCCGCGCGCAGCCCGGACTATGCCTTCCTGATTGCGAGAGCACGAGGTGATAGCGGCTCGATGCGGTGCGTGGGCTGAGCCGTCGATGAAGCAGTCTGCGAGCGATTCGCGGCAGTGTGAGGGCAAGGCCGCTCAGTCGCCCGCGTCGTTCGCGTCATCCGGCCCGCTCAGGCGATCGGCGAAGAGCGGCAGATTGCTGCGCAGAATGATGTGGGGGGCAAAGCGCGTGACCGGCTCGGGCGTAACCCCGTCGAGCAGGTATCGGATCAGGGCTTCGAAGGCAGCCTTGCCCTGGGTGGCGGGGCGCTGGTAGAGAGTGGCGAGGATGCGCCCCGACTCCAGGAACGGAATGAGCTCGGGAAATAAGTCGGTGGCCACCACCAGGGTGTTGTCCAGCGCCTTGTGCTCTTCGAGCGCGCGCAGGACGGGAAGGCTGTTGGCCGTGCTGATGTAAAGGCCGCTCGGCCGGCCCTTCCGCTGCAGCAGTGCAAGCGTCTCGCGCCACGCTTCTTTGGGCCGCTCGTGGGTTTCGAGCGCGGGCAGCAACGAGAGATGAGGCGCAATGGTGGCCAGCGTCGCCGCGAAACCCTTCAGCTTCTCGGCATGATCCTGGGTGCTCAGGTCGCCAGTAATCATCGCCACGCTGGCCGGCGTCTGCAGCGTGCGCGCAAACAGTTCCGCGGCGATTCCTCCGCTGATGGCGGCGTCGACGGTGATCGATGCCAGGCGTCCGCTTCGCGGGGCATCGCTGGCGACGCACACAACGGGAGTGCCCTGAGCCGCCAGTTTGCGAATCAGCGGGTCGAATTTCGCCGGATCGCCGGGGGTGAGAATCAGGCCGTCGTAGTGGCGGCCGAGATCCGCCTCCAGCAGTTCCAGGTCTCCCTTGCCCATGTGGGGATAGGTGCGAAAATCCAGCTCCAGGCTGATGCCGGCCATGGTCTCGGCGGCCGCGCGAATGCCCTCGCGCAGCGGATCGAAGAACGAAGTGATCTGATGGGGAAGATGGATGCCGATTCGCAGCCGGCGGTTCAGCTTCAGAGACCGGGCGGCCACGTTGGGCTTGTAGTTCAGCTTCTCCGCGGCTTTCAGCACTTTCGCTCGCGTTTTGGGGCTGATGCCGGGGCGGGCGTGCAGCGCGCGGTCGACGGTGCCGATGGAGATGCCGAGGTGGCTGGCGATCTGCTTGATGCCGGCGGGACCCGACCTGGTATTTTTCTTCATGCGGAGGCAATCATTGTAGCAATCGGGCACGTCAACGCGGCATCCGGCGAATCCGTTTTGACAAAGCGCGGGCGCAGCGGCTAGGATGCGGACGTTAACGTACACGTCCATTATCCTTCGCGCGGGAATTCGAGAGGCAATCGGAATGAACAGATTATGGCTGCCGGGCGTCGTCGCGCTGGCCCTGCTGATCCAGCCGGGGCTGCGGGCGCAAAACGCTGAAAAGCAGATTGTGCTGGATGGCACGAGTCCGGGAAAGAGCTTCGACGGAATCGGCGCCGTCAGCGCCGGAGCCTCATCGCGTCTGCTGATCGATTACCCGGAGCCGTATCGCAGCCAGATCCTCGACTATCTGTTCAAACCGGATTACGGAGCCTCGCTCCAGCACCTGAAAGTCGAGATCGGCGGCGACGTCAACTCCACGGACGGCTCTGAACCGAGCTCGATGCGCACCCGTTTCGACCACGACTACACACGCGGCTACGAGTGGTGGCTGATGAGCGAGGCTCACAAGCGCAATCCGAAGATCATCCTCGACACGCTGGCGTGGGGAGCACCGGGATGGGTGGGCGGAGGAAACTTCTACTCCGACGACATGGCTAATTACGTGGCCGACTTCATCGAGGGTGCGAAATCGACCTGGGGCCTGGACATCGCCTACACGGGAATCTGGAACGAGAAGCACTTCGAGAGCCCGGAATACGTGAAAACGCTGCGTCGCGTGCTGGACGAGCATCATCTCGAGACGAAGATCGTCTGCTGCGACGAGTATCCGCGCGCCGACGTGGATCAGTGGACGATTCTCGGTGCGATGGCCAAAGATCCGGCTCTGCGGGACGCGATCGCGGTGGTTTCGGTCCACTATCCGCGCGTTCACGGCAAGGTGACGACGCCCCCGGCGGCGCTGACGATGGGAAAGCCGCTGTGGTCCAGCGAGGATCAGCCCCAATCGAGCGCGTCCTTTATTCTTTCCCGCGACTGGGCGGTGGGCGGGCGCTCTCTGGCCCAGCTGTACAACGACAACTACCTGAAAGGCGGATTTACCGCGACGGAGATCTGGAGTCCGATCACCTCGTATTACGACAATCTGGCGGCGCCGAATTCGGGGCTGATGTATGCCAATACTCCGTGGTCGGGACATTACGACGTGCAGGGCGCGATTTGGGCGACGGCCCACACCACGCAGTTTGCGCAGCCTGGCTGGCAGTATCTCGAGAAGTCCTGCGGCTATCTGCCTGAGAAGGGCGACTATGTCGCATTGAAGTCGCCGGACGGATTGAACTGGAGCGTAATCCTGCAGACGATCGACGCGAAGAATCCGCAGACCGTGCGCTTCGCCGTCACCGGAGGCCTGTCCACGGCCACGGTGCATGTGTGGGAGACGAACAGCCATCGCACATTCGACCACGTCGCCGACGTGGCGATTCGCGATGGAGCGTTCACCTACACTTTCGATCCGGATTCGCTCTATTCTCTGACGACCACCACCGGCCAGAGCAAGGGCGACGCTCAGCCACCCGCCGCGGCTCCTTTCCCGTTTCCCTATCATGAAGACTTCGAAGACACCGGTCTGCACCGTGCGCCGCGCTTCCTCTCCGATCAGGATGGCGCCTTCGAAGTCCGCGAATGCGATGGACGCGCGGGCAAGTGCCTGGAGCAGGTGATTACCGAGCGGCCCATTCCGTGGGGACCGCTGCCGGATCCGTGGACGCTGGCTGGGGATGTGCACTGGACGGACTACACCATCGATGCGGACGCTCGCATTGAAGGAATCGGGAGCGCGATGCTGATCGGGCGCATCGATTCGGCCGACGTCTTCCGCAATGGCGAAGCTCGCCTGCCGAGCGGTTACACGTTTCGCGTCCATGGCGACGGCATCTGGGAGCTGCTGGATTCCGCGTACGGAAAGGTCACGCGCACCCTGGCCCAGGGCCGCATCGAGGCAACAGAAGGACAGTGGCATCACCTGCAGCTCGAACTTCGCGGCCAGCAGATCGTCGCGCGTGTGGACGGGCACGAGCTAGCCTCCGTACAGGACGGCGACCACTCCCACGGAATGTTCGGTATCGGGTCAGACTGGAACCGCACGCAGTTCGACAACCTGGCCGTCAGCGCCGGCGGGCGGTAGAGTCTCCGCGCATCGGTTCACTGGCTTCGTTCCAGAAACACCGTCATGGCGCGCACCCGGGCGTCGATTTCATCTTTCTCCTTCTGTGTGCAGGCCTGGAAGAGGGCCAGCTCCCGCTCCTCGTCCGCAGGCCGGCCGAGGTGCCGGTACGCTTTGGCCAGCTGCAAATGGCCCGGGCCGAATTCGGGACGCAGCGCGGTTGCCTTCTCGAGCGCCTGCGCGCTTTGCTGCCACTGGCTGCGCTCCGCATCCACAAGCCCTGTCTCATACCACGCGTCTCCATTCCGCGGATCGGCCGCAATGGCTCGTGTCAGCATGCGGTCCGCTTCGTCCAGATCGGCGCCTGAATGCGGCCGTTCCAGAATCTGCCGCGCGGCCCAGGCGGCGGCTTCCGGATTGTCCGCGTGCTGCCGGGCAAAACCCTCCAGCCGGGCGCAGCTCGCGTCGGAGCCTTCGACTTCTTCGCAGGTTCGCCCCAGCATCTCGGCGGCCATGGCGTCGTCCGGGTGCTGCTGC
>DATJQW010000157.1:0-2421 GCA_035505395.1 Acidobacteriaceae bacterium | reverse complement strand
CATCCGGATCGGCACCACCCACGACCATCCCCGCGGAATCTTCGCAAGCAGGGGCGAGCGCATCAGGAACGGCATCGCCAGCGACGCGATCAACACCAGCGTCCACGCTGCTTTGCAGATCGGCACGTTGCGCACGCGCAGCGCGGTCAAACCCGCTCCCACCACCGCGGCAAACAGCAGCCCCCGCAGCGCAGCTTCGATCATCAGGCCCGTCATGCTTTGCCTCCTTCCTGCTTTTTGACCGCGGCAATGCGCCGCGCCAGCCGCTCCAGCTCCACGCGGCTCACCACCTTCGAATCCACCATCCCCACCAGTAGCTCTTCCACCGATCCGGCGCAGAACCAGTCCACGATCCTCTGCACCGCCCGCCCCGCCACGCGCTGCGGCGATTCTGCCGGGCGATAGATGAAGGTGCGGTTGTCGACGGCGTGCTCCAGGTAGCCCTTTTCCTCGAGCCGCCGCAGCACCGTGCGGATCGTCGAATCCTTCAGCGGGCGCTCCATCTCTTCGCGGACCTGATCCGCGGTGGCGTCGCCGCGCCGCCAGATAATGCCCAGAACATCCCGCTCCAGCTCGCCCAGCTCGGCAGGATCGTGATTGGTGGTAGTGTTACGCGCCATAGTGTTACCCACTGTAACACATAAGACCTCGCGTGTGTCAAGAACGTGAGCAGGAAGTGCCGCCATATGCACAATTCGCCTTCGCGATGGAACCCACTCCCGCAGATTGGCGTATCTTTGCTCCAATTCCCCACTTGAGCCAGGAAATGGAGGTGCATTTCATGATTCGCCAACGAATCTTACAGGTAGTTCTGGTGCTGGAGGGTCTGCTGTTTCTCGCCTCCGGCTATTTCATCGCAAAGATGCTCTGGGATCCGAAATCCGAAGGGACCACGATGATGCTCAGCCTCTACTTCGCTCTCGGAGTTTTTCTGCTGCTCGCCGTCGGCACTCCATCCCGGCATCGCAGCCTGATTGCCTTCGGCGGCTGGGCCAATATCGCCCACGCGACGGTCATGTCGCTGATGGCGATTCGCCTGACCAGCGACCGCACCGATCTGCTGCACGCCTCTCTGCTGTTTCTGATTCTCGGAGCGCCGCTGATCGTTCTCACTCCCCCGCGCGCTTCCTCGGCCGCGAAACTGGCTGACTCCACAACCCGGCCGACCAGCGCCGCTGTGTAAAGACGGCGCCCGCAAGCGCCTACATCAGCCGGCGCCGTACCATGTCCAGCGCCTGCTGGCTCGCATAGAAGCGGACCCCGGCGCGGTCGCTCGAGAAGCGCTTCTCCACCGTATCGGTCCCATCGGCGTCGCTCACCGCCAGATGCACCAGCCCCACCGGCTTCTCTTCCGTACCGCCGCCCGGCCCGGCGATGCCCGTCACACCCAGCCCGATGGTGGCGCCGCAGCGTTCCCGGATCCCCTCCGCCAGCGCCATCGCCACTTCCCGGCTCACCGCGCCGTGTTTCGCGATCAGCGCCGCATCCACGTCCGCCAGCTCCGTCTTGAGCCGGTTGCTGTAGACCACCGCGCCGCCCACAAATGATCGCGAGCTGCCGCTCACCCCCGTCAGCCGCTCCGCGATCATGCCTCCCGTGCAGCTTTCCGCCACGGCCAGGCTCGCGCCACGCATCTCCAGGTAGTAGAGAACGATCTGCTCCAGCGTCTCGCCCTGCGATGAGTAGATGAAGTCTTCCAGCTCCTCTTCAATCTTTCCCGCCAGCTCGTCGACGCGCGCCTGCGCCAGCTCCGGCACCGGCTTGGTGCAGCTCAGGCGCAGCTCAATGTCGCCCAGGTGGGCCAGGATGGTCGTCTCCACATCCTTATATTGCGTGTAAATCGGGGCGATCTTCGCGTCGGCGGCCGACTCGCCGATCATCGCCGCTTTCAGCACCCGGGTCGCCATGTGCCGCTTCGGCAGAATCTCGCTGAGCCGAGGCAGGCACTGCGCCTCGAACATCGCCTTCAGCTCGTGCGGAGGCCCGGGCAGCAGCATCGCCAGCTTGCGGTGCGCTCCCACCGCTGTATCGATCCATTGCCCTGGCGCGGACCCGGTCGCGTTGGGCAGAATCGTCGCTCCGTCGATCACGTCGGCCTGTTTCTCGTTGTTGCGTGTCATGGCGAGCCGCCGCGCCGCCGCCCGCGTGTAGAGATGCGCGATGATCTCCGGATCGCGCTTCAGCTTCACGCTGAGCGCCGCCGCTACCGCCTCCCGCGTCAGATCGTCTTCGGTCGGACCCAGCCCCCCCGAGATCACCACGATATCCACGCGTCCCAGCGCGTGACGCACCGCATCGGTCAGGTGCCGCAGCCGGTCGCCCGCGATCGTCTTAAAGGCGACGGTCACGCCCAGCTCGTTCAGCTTTCCTGTGAGGTAAAGGGAATTGGTGTCCTGGCGGTACGGCGTGAGCATCTCCGAC
>DATJQW010000156.1:0-17639 GCA_035505395.1 Acidobacteriaceae bacterium | reverse complement strand
CCGCAGCCTTCAGGCCGCGGAAAATCTCGCTCCAAAAGAAAACGTGCCGGGTGCCCCCATACGGAGGTGGTTCAGCTTTCCAGATGGACGGTGGCCATGGCGAGGGCGGCGGTATGCGTGAGCGAAAGTGAGACATGGGCGACGCCGAGCTGTCCGGCAATGGCACGGGCGCGTCCGGAGAGGTGGAGGGTGGGACGCTGGCCGGGAAGGCGGCGGACCTCCAGCTCCTGCCAGGTAACGCCGTGCTGGATGCCGGTGCCGAGGGCCTTGGCGGCGGCTTCCTTGGCGGCGAAACGGGCGGCAAAACTTTCGGCGGCGTTGGCTTTGGCGCGGCAATAGGCGATTTCGGCGGGGGTAAAGACGCGGCGCAGGAAGCGGTCGCCGTAGCGCTGGATGGAGCGCGCGATGCGCGGCACTTCAACCAGATCGATGCCGGTGCCGACGAGCATGAGGCCACAGTAGCACAGCGAAAAACTTTAGCGGTTGGGGCGCGCGGCTGGCGCTGAAGGATTGCGGGGGATTCTCCGATGGGTGAGTGTACGCGGAATGCAGGGCATGGACCGAGAAGCGGGGTGGGAGCTGAACCTGAGCGCGCTGTGCGCGGACGATGCGCCGCGGACGGTACGCTTCCTGACGGGCGCGGTGATGGCATGCGGAGGGTGCGTGCTGGCGCGGCGATTCGAACCGGCGGAAGCTGTGGCGATCGAGTTCGCGTTTGTGCGGGCGATGTGCGTGGAGATGTACGGGGTGATGATCGCGGCGGGGCTGGAGCTGACGGCGCAGTCGCATTACACCATGGCCACCCTGTGCCAGTGCACGCGGGAGACGCTGGAGGCGACGGCGGGCGACACGGTGCGGGCGGTGCTGACGATCCGGAAGGCGAGGGCGGGAGCGCGCGAGGAGCCAGGCGGGGTGACGAGCCCTCCGCAGGCGGCGTGAAGTTGCGAGTTGCCAGTCCCAAGTTGTCAGTCCCCAGTTGCCAGTCCCAAGTCCCCAGTTGTCAGTCCCCGGTCCCCAGTTGCCAGTCCCAGGTCCCCGGGTTGCTTCCTTCCCACCCTGTCGCTGAAGCGACAAGGGTGGAGCGCCCGAGGATTGTGGCCTGGCGCAGAGCTGACGTCGAGGCCGGGGTGGTTTTGTGCTTTCCCACTTCTGCCAAAGACGGGCAGAAGTGGGGCACCCGAGGCTTGTGCGCTGATACATAATTTCTTTCGTTCCCTGGGAACGAGTCCCCGGTTGCCAGTTGCCGGTTGCGCGTTTTCGGTGATGGGTGATCGGTGACCCGCGGGCGGTTGCCTATCATGCAGACATGGAGCGGTGGGACGCGATCGTAGTGGGCGCGGGTCCGGCGGGGTGCGCGGCGGCGTACGACCTGGCGGCAGCGGGGCGATCGGTGGCGCTTCTGGATCGCGCGGAGTTTCCGCGGCACAAGGCGTGCGCGGGCGGGCTGACGCGGAAGACGCTGCGGGCGCTGCGCTACTCGGTGGCGCCGGTGACGCGGGAGACGGTGTCGGCGGTCGTGGTGGAAAAGAGCCGGAGCGAGCGGGCGAGGCTCGAGAGCCGCAATCCGGTCTGCGCGATGACGGTGCGGCGGGAACTCGATGAGTACTGCATTAACAAGACGCGGGCGGCGGGAGCGGAGTTCTTCAGGATCGGAGCGGTGGAGGGGATCGACGCGAGCGCGGACGGCGTGGCGGTGCGGACGGCGGGCCGGGAGTTTCGCGGGCGGTTCGCGATCGGCGCGGATGGCGTGCACAGCCGGGTGCGGCAACTGCTGTGCGGGGATGCTCCGGGGTGGCTGCGGCGTGGATTTGCGCTGGAAGCGGAGCTGCGGGAGGGCGCGGACGGCGCGGCGGATCCGGTTTTCGATCTGGGAGCGGTGCGGCAGGGATATGGATGGGTGTTTCCGAAGGGCGACCATCTGAATGTGGGGCTGTACACAGAAGCGAGCAACGAGAAGATCGACCGCGAGCGGCTGGCGGCGTGGGTGCGGGGGCGGTTTGGCGGAGCGCGCGAAGAGAATGTGACGGGACAGTATCTGGGTTTCGGGGCGGAGAATGCTCCGGCGCCGGAGCGGCGCGTATTTTTGGTGGGGGATGCGGGCGGGTTTGCCGATCCGCTGACGGGCGAGGGGATTTACGGAGCGGTTGCGAGCGGGCAGGCAGCGGCGGCGGCGATTGACGAGGAATTCGACGGCGGCGCGCGGGCGGATCGCGCATTTTGGGAGCGGACAGCGGCGCTGAGAAGAGATTTGCAGCTGTCGGCAACCGGCGCGCGGTGGTTTTACGGGAACCTGGAGCTGGGCTTCAGGGCGCTGACGGCGCCGGTGTTTCGCGGCGCGGTGATCAACGCGTATGCGAACGGGACGAAGATCGCGGCGCTGGCGAATGCGATCCGGCGCTTTGCGGGGGTGCTGAGGAGCCGGGCGTAGAGCAACGAGAGAAAATCGAAGCAGTGCGCGCCGCGCTGCGAAGCACGCAAAGAGAACTGTTAAGATTGATTTTCGGCCTGCGCGGAAACGATACTGGCCGCGCACAATCACTGTCAACAGAACGAAACCCCAGGCCTCAGCGGGCATCCATAAAAGACACAGATGGATCGTACCGGCCTCGTCAGCAAACGCCCCCAACCAGACATTGGCGCGACACAGATGAAAGCAACATTCCGGGAGTACGGCGCGAGAGCGGCTGGGCTGAGCCTGTTGCTGCTGGTGCTGGTGGCGGGGGCGTGGGCGCAGGGCCCGCAGACGACGCCGAGCATCTTCGCGCCGGCCTCGACACCGGCGAAGAGCATCTTCGGGCTGTCGATGTTCGTGCTGTCGATCACCGGGGGAATCTTCGTGGTGGTGGGCGGGCTGCTGGCGTTCGCGCTGATCCGGTTCCGGGAGCGGAAGGACGACGACGAGAGCGAGCCGCCGCAGATCTACGGCAGCGTGCAGGTGGAGCTGGCGTGGACGGTGGTGCCGATTCTGATTGTGGTGGTGCTGTTCCTGACCACGGCGCGCATTATTTTTGCGATTCAGGACGCACCCAAGCCGCAGGACGCGCTGGATGTGACGGTGGTGGGGCACCAGTTCTGGTGGGAGTTCCGCTATCCGAAGCTGGGCATTGTGACGGCGAACGAGCTGCACGTGCCGGTGAGCACGCCGGGCGATCCGGAGCCGACGTATCTGCATTTGCTGTCGGCGGACGTGGACCACAGCTTCTGGGTGCCGCAGCTGGCGGGGAAGACGGATCTGATCCCGAACCATCCGAACGAGACGTGGATTGAGCCGCAGCAGACGGGGCTGTACTACGGGCAATGCGCGCAGTTCTGCGGCATCGAGCACGCGAAGATGCTGCTGCGGGTGTACGTGGATTCGCCGGCGCAGTTTGCGGCGTGGGTGAAGGATCAGCAGCAGCCGGGCGTGCAGGATCCGCAGGCAGCGGCGGGGCGGCAAATCTTCGAGACGCACGCCTGCACCAATTGCCACACCATCCGGGGAACGGCGGCGGTGGGAAGCTTCGGGCCGGACCTGACGCATCTGGCGAGCCGGGCGACGCTGGCATCGGGCGCGACGCTGAACACGCCGGAGGATCTTTACGCATGGATCAAAGACCCGGATGCAGTGAAGCCGGGGAGCCTGATGCCAGCCATGCAGCTCAGCGATGAGGAGATCCGCGAGCTGGTGGCGTATCTGGACACGCTGCACTGAGCAACAGAGGAAGGAAGCGAAGCGCGGGAGCGGGAACGACACGATGGCAGACCAGACCTTACCGATAGGCGGAATCCTGGACATCACGCCGGAGCGGCAGGAGCGATTGACGCTGCTGGAGTGGCTGCACGGGTGGGTGGTCACGGTGGACCACAAGCGGCTGGGAGTCCTGTACGTGGTGTACGGGCTGTTCTTCCTGCTGGTGGGCGGGGCGGAGGTGCTGGCGATCCGCGTGCAGCTGGCGAAGCCGGGGAATCATTTCCTGTCGCCGGAGACGTACAACGAGTTCTTCACCATGCACGGGACGACGATGGTGTTCCTGGTGGGGATGACCATCGTCTTCGGGTTTGCGAATTACCTGGTGCCGCTGATGATCGGGGCGCGGGACATGGCGTTTCCGCGGCTGAACGCGTTCAGCTTCTGGCTGACGGCATTTGGAGGGCTGCTGCTCTACTACAGCTTTATCGGCGGCTTCGGGCTGTACGGGATGGGCTCGGCGCCGGACGTGATGTGGTGGGCGTACGCGCCGCTGACGGAGAAGGCATTTTCGCCGGGACACGCGACGGACTACTGGGCGCTGTCGCTGATCGTGATGGGATTCGGGACGCTGGGGACGGCGATCAATGTGCTGGCCACGGCGTTCTGCATGCGCTGCCGGGGGATGACGCTGCTGCGGATGCCGCTGTTTGTGTGGCTGATGGTGGTGGTGAGCGGGCTGACGCTGATCACGATTACGCCGCTGACGGCGGCGCAGGTGATGCTGACCATCGACCGCTACCTGGGCGGGCACTTTTTCGACACGCAGGCGGGCGGCTCGGCGGTGGTGTGGGCGCACTTCTTCTGGATCTTCGGGCATCCGGAGGTGTACGTGCTGGTGATGCCGGCCTTCGGGATCGCCAACGAGATTATTCCGGTGTTTTCGCGGAAGGCGATCTTCGGGTATCCGGCGATGGTGGCGGCGTCGGTGGGGATCGCGTTTGTGAGCCTGGGAGTGTGGGCGCACCACATGTTCACCATCGGCATGACGTCGGTGGGGAACACATTTTTCGTGCTGTCGACGATGATGGTGGGGATTCCGACGGGGATCAAGATCTTCAACTGGCTGGCGACGATCTGGGGCGGGAAGATCCAGTTCCGGGTGCCGATGATGTTCTGCCTGGCGTTCCTGTTCCAGTTCCTGATCGCGGGGCTGACGGGGATCATGCTGTCGGTGGCGCCGTGGGACTGGCAGCTGCACAATTCCTACTTCGTGATCGCGCACTTCCACTACATGCTGGTGGGGGCGATCGTCTTCAACATCTTCGCGGGGATTTACTACTGGTTCCCGAAGGTGACGGGGAAGATGCTGAGCGAGACGCTGGGCAAGTGGCACTTCTGGCTGTTCTTCATCGGCTTCCACGTGACCTTCGACACCATGCACTTTGTGGGATTCATGGGGATGCCGCGATCGATCTACACCTACGAGGCGAACCGGGGATGGAACACGCTGAACATGATCATCTCCATCGGGGCCTTTATCCAGGGGATTGCGGTGCTGGTGTTCGCGTGGAACATGGTGCGCTCGCTGAGGAATGGAAAAGAGGCGGGGAACGATCCGTGGGACGCGTGGACGCTGGAGTGGGCGGTGCCGTCGCCGCCGCCGGAGTATAACTTCGCGACCGATCCGGAGGTACACAGCCGGCGGCCGCTGTGGGATCTGAAGCATCCGGACGATCCGGACTGGAAGTACGAGTGATGAGCGCGATACCTGTGATGCCCGGCCCGGAACCATGGGAGCTGCCCTCGAAGGGGCGGGTGGGAATGCTGTCGCTGATTATCGGCGAGTGCGGCATCTTCACCATCTTCGTGGTGGCCTACGTTTTCTACATCGGGAAAAGCCTGAACGGGCCGACGCCGCAGCAGGTGCTGGACATCCCGATCTTCAACACCATCTGCCTGCTCTCAAGCAGCGTGACCATCTGGCTGGCGGAGCGGCAGATCGAGCGGGGGAAGATGAAGGCCTTCGCGGCGCTGTGGGCGCTGACGATCGGGCTGGGCCTCGAGTTCATTCTTGGCACGGCGATGGAGTGGGACAAGCTGATCCGCGGCGGGCTGACGGTGCGGACGAACCTTTTCGGCACGACGTTTTACGCGCTGGTGGGGCTGCACGCGACGCACGTGGTGGTGGGGCTGATCGGGCTGAGCCTGATTCTGATCTTCACGCTGACCGGGCACGTAAGCGAGCGGCATACGGAGCGCATCCAGGTGTTCGCGCTGTACTGGCATTTTGTGGACGCGGTGTGGGTGGTGGTGTTCACCGTGGTGTACATCGTGGGGCGGTAACGGAGACGGGGATGGCACAGACGGAGATGCAGAAGTCGGGACCGGCGCACGGGGAGAAGATCCACCTGCCGTCGCCCACGCACTGGCCGATCATCCTGGCCTTCGGCTGCACCATGGCGGCAGCGGGGCTGGTGACGAGCCTGTGGGTGACGGTGTTCGGAGCGGTGCTGATGCTTTCCGGGTGCGTGGGATGGTTCCGGCAGGTGCTGCCGCACGAGGCGCACGAGGATGTGACGGTGGTGGTGCAGCCGGTGACGATCCGGAGCTCACGCCGGCTGGTGGAGCGGCTGAAGATTGCGCCGGAGCACCGGGCGCATCTGCCGCTGGAGACTTATCCGGTGCTGAGCGGACTGAAGGGCGGGATCGCGGGCGGGATTGCGATGATCGTGCCGGCGGTGATCTACGGGCTGATCGTGCAGCACAGCATCTGGTACCCGGTAAATCTGATGGGCGGGGCGGGGGTGGCGAACTGGAGCCACGTGACCAACGCCGAGATCGCGAGCTTCCACTGGAGCTGGCTGCTGATCGGGATTCTGATCCACGGAATCACCTGCCTGCTGGTGGGGCTGCTGTACGGAGCGATGCTGCCGATGCTGCCGCGGCATCCGGTGATCCTGGGCGGGGTGCTGGCGCCGGTGCTGTGGACGGGGCTGCTGCACTCGGCGATGGGGGTCATCAATCCGACGCTGGACGCGCACATTCAGTGGGGTTGGTTCGTGATTTCGCAGCTGGTGTTTGGGGTTGTGGCCGGACTGGTGGTGGCGCGCGAAGAAAAGATCAGGACGAGCGGAGGGCTGCCCTTCCTGGCGCGCATGGGAATCGAAGCGCCGGGACTGATGGAATCGAACCTGGATGCGGGACCGCCGCGGAAGAACGAGGAGAAGCACTGATGCGGCTGGGGACGATGGCGGCTGCGGGAGCGCTGGCGCTGGCGCTGTGCGGATGCACGAAGGCGCCGGGGTATCCGAAGGCGGAGTACGTGCCGCCGGATCAGGTGACGGACTTTACGACGCTGTACAACACGAACTGCCGGGCGTGCCACGGGGCGAACGGGCAGAACGGGCCGGCGATCGACCTGAGGAATCCGGAGTATGAGGCGCTGATCGACGATGCGACGCTGAGGAAGACGATCGCCAACGGCATGCCGGGAACGCAGATGCCGGCGTGGGCGCAGTCGGCGGGCGGGATGCTGACCGACGCGCAGGTGGATGCGCTGGTGGCGGGGATGCGGAAGGAGTGGGGGCAGCCGGCCGCATTCCAGGGCGCCACACCGCCGCCGTATGCCGCAGCGGCAAACGAGAAGGGCGACGCGCAGAATGGGCAGAAGCTCTACCAGGCGCAGTGCGCGAGCTGCCACCAGGGGCCGGCGCGGCAGCAGGTGACCAGCCCGGTGTATCTGGCGCTGATGAGCGACCAGGCGCTGCGGAGCATCATCATCGCGGGGCGGCCGGATATCGGACAGCCGGACTGGCGGCACGACAGCGGAACGGCGCTGACTCCGCAAAATGTAACCGACATTGTTGCGTATCTGGGATCGCTGCGCAATCCGGACGCGGTTTCGGCCGCTCCGCCACAGAATCCATCGAGGAGATAAGGCCGTGGTCGAGAAAAACGACAGCCCGAACGTGCCCGGCGCCGGCCCGGAGACCGGAACGTCGAGCGAGCACGCGAGCAGCGGCGACGGGCCGCGCGTGGTGTCGCGGCGCTGGCTGCTGATGAAGGCGGGGATCGCGCTGAACGGGCTGGTGGGAATCGGGCTGGCGATCCCGATTGTGCGCTACCTGTTCGCGCCGGTGCGGCCGGACGGCACGTACAACAGCTGGGTGTCGCTGGGAGCGGCGAACGATTTTCCGGTGGGCGAGACGCGGCTGACGACGTTTAAAAATCCGTGGGTGCGGCCGTGGGACGGGCAGACGGACGATATTCCCTGCTACGTGCGGCGGATGGGGACGAAGGACTTCAGGGTGTTCGCCATCAACTGCGCGCACCTGGGCTGCCCGGTGCGGTGGTTTCCGCAGTCGCAGCTGTTCATGTGCCCGTGCCACGGGGGCGTGTACTACGCGGACGGATCGCGGGCGTCGGGTCCGCCGGAGCGGGGACTTTTCACCTACGACTACAAAATTGTGCGAGGACAGTTACAAATTGACGCGGGACAGATGCCGACCCTGGCGAACACGGCGAAGCTGGTGAACATCGCGCTGCCAGGCTCCGCGGGGCCGGAAGAAGCCGCAGCGGGAGCTCCGCTGCCGATCGGGAAGACGAACGGGGATTGCCCATGCCGGGGATGAAGCAAAGCGCGAAGGCGGTATACGGCTGGCTGGAGCGGCGGCTGCAGCTGGAAGGGCCGGTGAAGGACGCCGTGCTGCACCCGGTGCCGCGGAGCACGGCGAGCTGGTGGTACGTCTTCGGGAGCGCGGCGTTTACGCTGCTGCTGTTTCAGGTGGTGACCGGAATCCTGCTGGCGCTGGTGTACGAGCCGTCGGCGGCGCAGGCGTGGAACAGCCTGCAGATCCTGAATCATCAGATTCCGCTGGGGTGGTACATCCGGGCGCTGCACGGGTGGGGATCGAACTTCATGGTCGCCATCGTGTTCATCCACATGTGCCAGGTGTTTCTGTTCGGGGCGTACAAGTATCCGCGGGAGCTGACGTGGATGGTGGGCGTCTTCCTGCTGCTGATGACGCTGGGCATGGCGTTCACGGGCCAGGTGCTGCGCTTCGACCAGGACGCCTACTGGGGGCTGGGCATCGGGGTGTTCATGTGCAGCCGCGTGCCGTGGATCGGCGGAGACCTGGTGCACATGCTGCTGGGCGGGCCGACCATCGCGGGGGCGACGCTGTCGCGATTCTTCACGTTGCACGTGTTCGTGATTCCGGGGATGCTGCTGCTGTTCGCGATGGTGCACGTGTGGATGGTGCTGAAGCTGGGCATCAACGAGTGGCCGATGCCGGGACGGGTGGTGCGGCGCGCGACCTACACCGCGGAGTACAACCGGCTGGCGCACGAGGATGGAATCCCGTTTGTGCCGGGAGCGTTCTGGAAGGATTTGATCTTTTCGGGCGCGGTGATCGCGTGTGTGGCGGTGTGCGCGCTGGTGTTCGGGCCGTACGGGCCGGGGGGAATGCCGAATCCGTCGATCATCCAGACGGCGCCCAAGCCGGACTTCGCGTTCCTGTGGATCTTCTCGATCCTGGCGTATCTGCCGCCGGCGTGGGAGACGCCGGTGATCCTGATACTGCCGGTGGTGCTGATTGTGGGACTGCTGGCGCTGCCCTTTATCGCGGGCGAGGGCGAGAAGAGCTGGCACCGGCGGCCGATCGCGGTGCTGACGGTGACGACGATTGCAGTGGCCTGGGGCGTGTTTACGCACCTGGGAACGTATACGCCGTGGAGCCCGCACATGGATGCGTGGAGCGCGGACACACTGCCGGCGCGATATCTGCACGACGCGACGCCGCTCGAGCGCGAGGGCGCGGTGGTCTTCCAGGCGAAGCAGTGCCGGAACTGCCACTCGGTGGGCGGCGAGGGCGGCATGCGCGGGCCGGCGCTGGACGATGTGGCCACGCGGATGACCCCGGACCAGATGCGCTTTAAGGTGGTGACGGGCGGCGGGAACATGCCGGCCTTCGGAAAGAATTTGTCGCCGCCGGAGATCGAGGCGCTGGTGGCGTTTCTGGAGACGCTGCATCCGAAGAACGTGCCGCCGGCAGTGGATGCGGCGCGGCAGGCCGTGGAGAAGGCGAGCGCGGCGCCGTGAGGGTGACAGGGTGCAGGGTGCAGGGTGCAGGTTAGAGGTTAGGGGTTAGGGTGAAGGGATGAGCGCGGATGCGCTGTTCACAACCTGGGATATTCCCTGGGGCGTGACGACAGCACTGATCGTCACGGCGGCGATCTATGCGCGCGGGTGGGCGCGGATCCGGAAGACGCGGCCGGAGATCTTCGGGACATGGCGGCTGGCGTGTTTTCTGGGCGGGCTGCTGGCCGTGTTTATCGCAGTGGCCAGCCCGCTGGACGCGTTTGCCGACCGGCTGCTGGTGATGCACATGGTGCAGCACTTCTTCCTGATGTGCATTGCTCCGCCGCTGATTGTGTTTGGAGCGCCGGTGGTGCCGATGCTGCGGGGGCTGCCGCGATGGGTGATGCGGGGCGGGCTGCGGCCGCTGTTTGCGAGCGGGATTCCGCACCGGATCGGGGCCTTCCTGACGCAGCTGCGGGTGGCGTGGCTGGCGTGGACGATCGCGTTTGTGGGCTGGCATATTCCGAGGATGTACGAGCTGGCGCTGGCCAACGAGAACATTCACGAGTACGGCGAGCACGCCAGCTTTTTCCTGACCTGCCTGATGTTCTGGTGGCCGGTGATCGCGCCGTGGCCGTTCCGGCAGGCGAGCGACTCGAGGCACCGGGATTCGCAGCGGTGGATGCTGATTCCCTACCTGATGCTGGCGGACATTGTGAACACCGGAGTGTCGGCGATGCTGTGCTTTTCGGGGCGGGTGCTGTATCCGAGCTATGCGGCGCAGACGCGGCTGTTCGGGCTGAGCGCGCTGAACGATCAGATTGCGGCGGGCGCGTTCATGTGGGTGCTGGGATCGATGATGTATCTGGTGCCGGGGGTGATCGTGACCATGCAGCTGCTGTCGCCGAAGCGGAAGCGGCCGGCGATGGAGCGGATGGCGGCGGCGTGAGGGGCAGTCCCCTGTCCCCAGTCCCCAGTCCCCAGTCCCCAGTCCCCAGTCCCCTAGTCCCCTAGTTATCAGTGAACAGTTATCAGTCCCCAGTGGCCGGTTGTTAGTCCCCAGTCCCCAATTGCGAGTCCCCAGTCCCCAGTCCTAAGTCCCCAGTTACCAGTCCCCGGTGGTTAGTTGCCAGGGGATAGTGGTTGGCGGGACGGGAAATCCAGTGAGTTAGCGAGTTAGCGGATTGGCTTCAGTTAGCTCGGGACTGGCGACTGGCAACTTACAACTGTGCACTGGGGACTGGGGACTGGTAACTGATAACTCGGGGACTGGGGACTGGTAACTGGGGACTGATTACCGGGGACTGGCGACTTCTCAGGGCTTCGTGGCGAGGATCAGCGGCGAGGGGCCGGGTGAGGGGATGGTGCGGGGATCGGTGAAACCCGCGTCGCGGAGCCACTGGGAGATTTCTTCGACCGACCAGGTGTCGCCGCTCTGCGTGTTCACCAGCATATTGACCGCGAAGAAGAGTCCGTTGACGGGGCCGGTGCGGTCGGGGTTGACGAGGAATTCCTGGATGGCGATGGTGCCGCCGGGAGCGAGGGCGCTGAAGGTCTTTGCGAGGAGCTTTTTGCCGAGGGCTTCGCCTTCGCTGTGCAGGATGTGGCCGAGGGTGGCCAGCGCGTAGCTGGAGCCGAAGCCGGCGTCGTGGAGATCGCCTTCGACAAAGGAGAAGCGGCCGTCGAGGCCGAAGCGGGCGGCGGTTTTCTTTGTGACGGGGATAACTTCGGGCCAGTCGACGGCGGTGACGTGGACGCGCGGCGAGCTTTGCGCGAGGGCGATGCCCCAGACGCCGGAGCCGGCGGCGAGATCGAGGACGCGGACAGGCGCGCCGTCGCTGCCGTAGCTCATGTGGGCGGCGAGGAACTGCGCCGCTGGGTAGCTCATGGGGAAGATGTCGAGGACGAAGTCGTGGAAGAAGGCGCCGCCGGATTTTTCGTCGTTGACCGCAGAGACGGGATTGCCGGTGGCGACGACGTCGTTGAGATGGAGCCAGCGGGGGAGGAGGTGCTCGCTGCAGTGGCGGATCATGCCGCCCTGGAAAGCGGGTTTGGTGCTGACGAGGAAGGCGGAGCTTTCCGGGGTGAGCGCGTAGCGGGCGTGCGCATCTTTGCCGAGGAAATTGAGGCCGACGAGCGCGTTCATGATGGCGGTGAGGCCGCGCGCGGATGCGCCGGTGGCGGCGGCGGTTTGCTCGACGGTCATGGCGCCGGAGTCGAGGACGTCGAAGACGCGGTGACGGATGGCGGCCTCGAGCACGAGGGGCGGGACGTATCCCCAGGCCATTTGCAGGATGCGTTCGGGGGTGACCTGGACAGGGGTTTCGATAGCAGCCGCCATGATGGATTGCCTCGATTCCGGGGAGATGCGCGATGAGGGGGATTCGGTCGCGGAGATGAGTGTAGCAGGAGACGATGAGCGGGATCAGCCGAAAACGGGGCATCCGGCACCCGCGGCGCAAAAAAAAATGGGCTGGCGCTGGCCAGCCCAAAGAGCAAAGAGAGGAACGGGGCCTGCCTGGAGCGGAAACCGTCGTGGTCCTTGTTCCACGGCTCCTGCTGTTCGGGCGTTATTCCGCGGAGGGAATTGAGCCCGTAACGTTGGCCGAGACCGAAGCGTTAACGACCGAGGAGAAGCTGGCTTGCGCGGCAACTGAGTCGACAGAGTCGGGGTTGGTTCCCGAGGTGATAAAGGGGTTGAGCGCGGCGGCCGCGGTGGTGCTGGAGTCTCCGCTGACGCTGACGATGAGCCCGGTGAGACCGTCCGTGATCTCATAGTTCACATTGTTCGCGGGGATGAGATTGAGGCCGGCGTAGTTGGGAGAAGCCAGGGTAACGGAGGGGATGCCGCGAACCAGAGCGCGATGCTCCGACTCGACGCCGAGGATAGAGGCGCAGACCTTGGCGTAGAGGATCAGGTCCGCCTGGGTGAGGTTGGAGCCACTTTGTGCCGGGTTGACCTGCGTGGCGCTGAATCCGTTGTAGGCGGCAGCCATCGAGGCGAATTCCTCCACCGCGGTCATGTACGCGCCGATGAAGGCGGTTTCGAGGGCGATGAGGACGGGGAGAAATCCCGTGAGGCCGCCGAAGGTTCCGCTGGGAAAGTAGAAGGTTTGAGGAATGCCGGCGGCGGCATCGCCGCTGCCATCGGTGTCGAGGCCGAGCAGGGAGCGCAGCAGCTGGGCGTGCGCTACCTCTTCCAGCAGCGCGCCCTGCAGATAGGCCACGTTAATCTGGCTGCCGGATGCGCTGACATTGACTGCGGTGCCTCCGGGGCCGGCCAGGTTGGGATCGGTAATGACGGCGCTGGTGGAAAGAGCGGTGTAGTAGGTTGTGATGGCCAGGCTCTCCGCAATCAGAGCCGCGGTGATGATGTTGGTCGCCGTGTCGGTTGAGGCCGCAGCCGAAACGGCCGGGGTCTTCGAGCTGCCGCAGCCCATGAAAGCTGCCGAAGTGGCCGCGCCCAAGCCGAACATGGCCGCTCCGGCGAGGAAGGAGCGGCGATTGACCGTCTTTTCGATGAGCTGTTGCGTGTTTTCATCCACCATCGCAGAGATCTCCTTAGGGAAGGTCAGGGAAGCCGAAGCATGGGGCTTCTCTGCAGGGAGTACGCCGGCGGAGTGGGATTCGGATTGGTGGAAAATGCGGCTGCAAAACGGAGGTGACACGCGGGGAGAGGCGCGCGATACTACTTGCTTGCAGCGGGGCGGGCGCGGAGGTCGCGCAGGCTCCGGAATCTCGCGGCGATCGTCAATCCATTCATGCCGTCCAGCGCGTACCTAATCCGTAGCCGAAGCGAGGCGCTATGACTGCGCCGATGCAGCCCGCACCCGACTCGGCGCTGGTCGAGCGGATGATGGCGGGCGACGAAAACGCGCTTTCCACGCTGTACGACCGGTATTCGGGCATGCTGTTTGCCGTGCTCGTGCGTATCCTGAAAGATACCCATGCGGCGGAGGAGGTGCTGCAGGATCTGTTCCTGCAGCTGTGGCGGAGCGCCGCGCGCTTCGACGCGAAGCGGGGATCGCTGCCGGCGTGGCTGATGGTGATCGCGCGGAACCGGGCGATATCGCGGCTGCGGGGGCGCGAGCGGCTGCTGGTGCAGGACGACGACGACGGGTTTTCGATGGAGAACCTGCCCGCGGCCGTGAATCTGGAAGACGAGGCGTCGCGCGCGGAGCTGACGCGGAAGGTGAGAGCCGCGATGGCGGCGCTGCCCGAGGAGCAGCGCGAGGCGGTGGAGCTGGCGTATTTCGAAGGAATGACGCAGACGGAGATTGCGGCGCGGACGGGGAGTCCGCTGGGCACGGTGAAGTCGAGAGTGCGGGCGGCGATGCAGTCGCTGAAGCAGATATTTGACGATGGAACGACACGTCAATCCGGAAGATCCTGACCTCTACGCCCTCGGGGCGCTGGAAGGTGAGGAGAAGCAGGCCTTCGAGGCCCACGTGCGCGCGTGCGCGCAGTGCGCGGAGGCGCTGGCCGAGGCGCAGCAGCGCGCGGCGGTGCTGGGGCTGGCGGCGGATGCGGCGCCTGAGCCTTTGCCCGGAGTGAAGACGCAGCTGATGCAGCGGGCACGCGCGGAGCGGGCGCAGGGGATGGCGCGAAGAGCCGCCAGGGCGGTGGAGACGCGGCGGCAGAGCTGGTGGCTGACGCCGGCGCTGGGGGTGGCGACGCTGATTTTCGCCACGCTGGCGGGGTGGTTCTGGATGCGGGATTCGCTGGACGTCGAGCGCATCCAGGTGCTGGAGAATCAGCTGGCCCTGGCGCAGTCGCAGTCGCGGGATATTGCGCGGGCCGCGGACGAAACGGATCATCTGCTGGGCATGCCGGGGACGATGCGGGTGTCGCTGGCGGCGATGCCGGGAGTGCCGATGGCGCGCGCGGGGCTGCTGTATAACGCGCGGATGGGCATGGTGCTGTGCACGGGCGAGCTGCCGCCGGCGCCGAAGGGAAAGATCTACCAGCTGTGGCTGGTGCCGATGAAGGGCGCACCGATGAGCGTGAGCGTGTTCGCGGAGATGGGGAACAGGATGACGCTGATGGGCCGCGTGACTCCGGGCGTGCAGGCGAAGGCGTTTGCGGTGACGGTGGAGCCGGGATTCGGCATGCCGCAGCCGACGGGGCCGAAGGTGCTGGTGGGCGCGGCGGGGTAGGGACAGTCCCCAGTTGCCAGTCCCCAGTCCCCAGGCGTCAGGGTGCAGGGAACAGTCTCCAGTCCCAAGTTGCCAGTCCCCGGTCTCCGGTTGTCAGGGGACGGTTGTTGGTCCCAGGTTATCAGTGAGCAGTGAGCAGCCAACTATGAATGTCGGGCAGCGAGTTGACGGAGCTGATCTCCGTTCGCTGGGGACTGGCGACTGGCAACCTGGGACTGGCAACCTGGGGACTGGGGACTGCTGGGCGCGCCTGTAAACTGAAGCTGATATGTCCTCTCGCAAGCATGCAGGCCCGTGGACGGGCGCGGAGATCCGCGAGGCCTTTCTGAAGTTTTTCGAGACGAAGGGGCACCGCAGGGTGCATTCGTCGTCGCTGGTGCCGGCCAACGATCCCACGCTGCTGTTTACTAACGCGGGGATGAACCAGTTCAAGGACGTGTTTCTGGGCCTCGAGCGGCGCGACTACTCGCGCGCGACGACCTCGCAGAAGTGCGTGCGCGCGGGCGGCAAGCACAACGACCTTGAAAACGTGGGCTTCACGCGGCGGCACCACACGTTTTTCGAGATGCTGGGGAACTTCAGCTTCGGCGACTACTTCAAGAAGGACGCGATTGCCTACGCGTGGGAGCTGGTGACCTCGCCGGAGTGGTTCGGGATCCCGAAGGACCGGCTGTACGTGACGATCTTCAAGGGCGAGAACGGGGTTCCGCGCGACGAGGAGGCGTACAAGCTGTGGCTGGAGCATGTGCCGGCGGAGCGCATCCACGAATACGGCATGAAGGACAACTTCTGGCAGATGGGCGATACCGGTCCCTGCGGTCCGTGCTCGGAGATTTTTTACGACATGGGGATGGAGGCCGCGGAGACGCCGGGGGTGGACAAGCCGTTCGGGCAGGACGAGGCGCGGTACGTGGAGATCTGGAATTTGGTCTTCATGCAGTTCGACCGAACGCTGAGCCCGCTCCAAAACCTTGTGCCCTCGATGGGGCCAAACTACGAGCTGAATCTTCTTCCAAGACCGTCGATCGATACCGGGATGGGCCTCGAAAGGACGGCTGCAGTCCTCCAGGGCGTTGTTTCAAATTTCGAAACTGACCTCTTCGTGCCCCTTATAACGTCGGCGGCCAAGCTAACTTTGCCTAATTTGTCGATTGGGGAGCGGCTCACGAGGTCGATTGCTCCCCAAGGGAAATTGAAATTGGACCCAGGCGGACCGGCGGAGGAACTCATGGCGAATGCCTCCCTCCGGATAATTGCCGACCATGCTCGTGCGTCGACGTTTCTGATCAGCGATGGAGTCCTGCCCTCGAATGAGGGCCGCGGGTATGTGCTGAGGAAGATTCTGCGGCGCGGAATTCGGCATGGGCGGCTGCTGGGGCAGGAAAAGCCGTTCATGTACGAGATGGTCTACGCGGTGCGGGACGAGATGCAGGATGCGTATCCGGAGCTGAAGGAGAGCGCGGATCGCGTGGCCAAGGTGGTGCAGGCAGAGGAAAGGCAATTTGCTCGTGTGTTGGAGCTCGGAGACAGGCAGCTGCAAAGCGCAATACACCAAGCGAAGGTCGACGTGTTCTATCAGGCCCTAAGCCATGTCAACGACGAGACGAAAGCTGGGAGTAGGCCGATAGATATGAAAGGGGCTGCCGAGGTCATGGCAGACCTCTATTTAGGAACAAATCCTCCTGAACGGCCCCAAGGTGATGAGCTCGACCCTCTAGCGGCTGCAATTGGCCATAACAGAGAGAACGTAGAGATCCTGCGTGCAAGACTGCGCGACGCGACTGTCAGGCTGGATGGAAAGACCGCCTTCCATCTCTACGAAACCTTCGGATTGCCGTTTGACTATATTCTCGATGCCTGCAGAGACTCGGGCGTTGACTTGGACGTGACGGGATTCGAGGAGGCGAAGGCTCAAGAGCAAGAACGCGCGCGCGCTTCGTGGAAAGGTGGCGCGAAACAGAGCGCCAGCCCGGCGTTTCGCGATCTGCCGAAGACGGCGTTTGAGGGGTATCGGCAGCTAAGGACGGATGGCGCGGAGGTTCTGGCCATCGTGAAGGATGGGCAGGGCGTTCCGGCGGCGAATGCGGGCGACGCGGTGGAGATTGTGCTGGACCGAACGAGCTTCTACGCCGATTCGGGCGGGCAGATCGGCGACACCGGCTGGCTGATGAGCGACGATCACAACTCAGTCGTGGCCGATGTGAGCGGGTGCACCAAGCCGGTGCAGGGAGTGTTTGCGCATCGCGCGATTCTGCGGCAGAGGCTGGCGGTCGGCGACCGGGTGGATACCGTGGTGGATGCCGGCTTCCGCAACGCGACACGGCGGAATCATACGGCGACGCACCTGCTGCACGCGGCGCTGCGCGAGGTGCTGGGGACGCACGTGAAGCAGGCGGGGTCGCTGGTGGAACCGAACCGGCTGCGCTTCGATTTTTCGCACTTTGCGGGGATCGCCGATGAGGAGCTGCAGGATATCGAGGACCTGATCAACAAAGAGACGCTGCGCAACACGAAGGTGGAGACGCTCGAGGATGTTCCGATTGACGTGGCGGTGAACGAGTACCACGCGATGGCGCTCTTCGGCGAGAAGTATGGCGAGCGGGTGCGGGTGGTGAAGATCGGGGACTTCTCGACGGAGCTGTGCGGCGGCACGCACACGGGCGCGACCGGCGAGATTGGAGTGGTGAAGCTGCTGGGTGAGGGATCGGTGTCGTCGGGCGTGCGCCGGGTGGAA
>DATJQW010000155.1:0-6828 GCA_035505395.1 Acidobacteriaceae bacterium | reverse complement strand
GATGGTATTCCGTCAGGTATACTTCCGGCGACGGAAATCCCTTTTTGGAGGCTGGACCTGAAAATGTTGAAGCGCGCACGGGGCCCCCTGTTCGCTGTTGTCGCCTTCGGGCTGATCGCCGCACCGCTGGCGATGGCCCAGATGAATTCCGAATCGCGACCTGAAGGCCACGGAGACGCCGGACACGGCGGCAC
Organism: Acidobacteriaceae bacterium; assembly: GCA_035505395.1. Taxonomy (GTDB): domain Bacteria; phylum Acidobacteriota; class Terriglobia; order Terriglobales; family Acidobacteriaceae; genus Palsa-343. Next base: position 6,634 of record DATJQW010000155.1, on the reverse strand, counting down.
ATCTCTGGGCATGGAGAACCCGCCCGATTCGACCACCGAAGGATCGGTGACGGTGGGTGGGCAGACGATCAGCTATCACGCGATTGCAGGGACGCTGACGGTGGGCTCCAACGACGGGCAGGACGCCATGATAGGGCTGGACGGCAAGTATCTGCCCGATTCCGGCGTCGACTTGCCGGCGAAGGTGGACGATCAGCAGGCGACGGCGCGGATGTACTACGTCGCGTACTTCGAGAACAATGCGCCGAAGAACCGGCCGATTACGTTCCTGTACAACGGCGGTCCGGGCAGCTCGACGATGTATCTGCACATGGGGGCGTTTGGGCCGGTGCGGGTGGTGGTGCCGCAGGATTCGACTCGCCAGGAAGGCGCGCCGTACCAACTGGTGCCCAACCAGTATTCGCTGCTCGATGTGAGCGACCTGGTGTTTATCGATGCTCCGGGAACGGGGTTCAGCCGTGTATTCGGCAAGGATGCGCCGAAGGAGTTCTTCGGAACGGATCAGGATGCGCATGCGTTCGACCGGTTCATCCGGCGGTTTCTGAACAAGTACAACCGCTGGAACTCGCCGAAGTTTCTGTTTGGCGAGAGCTACGGAACGACGCGGACGGCGGTGCTGACGGATCTGCTGCAGCGGCACTTCGATCTGAACGGATCGGTGTTCCTCTCGCAGATTCTGAACTTCGACGACAGCGCGGATGGTCCGCAGGGCGACCCGGGGACGGAGAACGGATATTTTCTGGCGCTGCCATCGATGGCGGCGACGGCGTGGTATCACCACCGGGTGCCGAATGAGCCGGCGGAGCTGGAACCGTTCCTGAAGCAGGTGGAGGATTTCGCGCTGGGCGCTTACGCCTCGGCGCTGCTGCAGGGTGCCGATCTGCCGCAGGACCAGGAGCAGGCGATTGCGGCGAAACTGGAGAGCTTTACGGGAGTTCCGGCGGCTTACTGGATCAAGGCGAACCTGCGGGTGAGCGGCGGTGAGTTTTCCAAGGAGCTGCAGTCGGAGATGGGCATCACGACGGGGCGACTGGACACGCGCTACCAGGGGCCGGATCTCGATCCTCTGAGCGGGACGGCCGGATACGATCCGTTCAGCGACGCGCTGACCTCGCCCTACGACACGGCGGTGAACGAGTACACACGCGACACGCTGCACTATGGCGAGAACATGACCTATAAGCCGTCGGCGTACGGACCGGACTTCCACTGGGACCTGCAGCACCAGCCGCCGGGCATGCGCGGGTGGGCGGCCAGCGTGAACGTGATGCCGGACCTGGCGGACGCGATGAAGCGCAACCCGAAGCTGAAGATCATGCTGATGGGCGGCTACTACGATCTGGGGTGCACGTTCTTCGGGGCGATGTACGAGGACAAGCACCTGCAGATTCCGGAGTCGCTGGAGTCGAACATCAGCTACCACTTCTTCCAGACCGGGCACATGGTGTACGTGACTGAGCCGGCGCTGAAGGAACTGCACCAGTACACGGCGGACTTCATCCGCGCCAACGAGAACGGCCAGCCGTGATCGACACCAGCGGGCGGCCCTCCGCAGAGGAGAGCCGCCGCGCGGATTTGGGGGTCGGATCCGCGGCGCAGCGCGTCCTCGCGCACCTGAACGACGCGGATGCGATGCGGCGTGCGGTTCTGGACACCGCGGCGGTGCTGATTGCGCCCACGGCGGGCGCTGCTCTGGTTGTGGTCCTGATGCGGCTGGTGAGCCCGGGCATTGGCGAGCTGCTGCAGAACTCGCATCCGCTGCCGGGATTTCCGATGGCGATTCTGATGGGAGGCGCGATCGGGTGGAATCACGCGCTGACGCCGTCGCGGCATGCGCGGTTTGTCAACTGGATCTGGACATTTCCGTTCGCGCTGCTGGTGATGAATCACCTGCTGAATGAGGGCATGTCGCAGCTGGTGCTGACGATGTCGGAGTTCACCTCGGGTCCGGCGAACGAAAGCTTCGTGCAGGTGCTGGTGGTGAGCCCGCTGCTGGGAGCGCTGACGTATGCGGTGGTGCGGCGGCTGGTGGCGAGGCGCAGGCTGAAGGCTGCCGAGCGAACCGGCGCAGGGGAGTGAACCGCGCGCCGGCTGACTGAACGACGCTCAGCGCGCGGTTGCGGTGGCTTGCTGGTACTCCTCGTAAGGACCTTTGAAGTCCTCGATGACGCCCTTGTCGAAATGCCAGATACGGGTGGCGACTTCGTCGATGAGGTCGTGGTCGTGAGTGACGAGCAGGACGGTGCCCTCGTACTTCTGGAGCGCGATGTTGAGGGCGTTGATGGCCTCGAGGTCGAGGTGATTGGTCGGCTCGTCGAGGATGAGCAGGTTCGGTTTCTGCAGCATGAGCTTGCAGAAGATGAGGCGCGCGGCTTCGCCGCCCGAGAGCGCGGCGGTGGGCTTGAGGCCTTCTTCGCCGCGGAAGAGCATCTGGCCGAGGATGCCGCGGATGTCCTCAGTCGTGGCTTTGGCGTCGAATTGACGGAGCCAGTCGACGACGGTGATGCCAGGCTCGATAACGCCGGTGGTGTCCTGCGGGAAGTAGCCGATCTGGACTTCGTGGCCCCACTTCACGTTGCCGGCGTCGAGAGCGAAGTCCTTCTCGGCGTAATCGCGCTGGTTGGCGAGCAGGGATTTGAGCATGGTGGTTTTGCCCTGCGCGTTGCGGCCGATGAGGCAGATTTTCTCGCCGCGCATGATGCCGGCGGAGAAGCCGTCCATGACGCTCAGGTCGCCGTAGGTCTTGCGCAGGCCCTCGATTTCCGCGACGTATTTGCCGGAGGGACGGTTCTGGTCGAAGCGAATGTAGGGGCGCTGAATGTTGGAGCGGGCGAGCTCGGTAGTTTGTAACCGCTCGACTTCCTTTTTGCGGCTGGTGACCTGGGAGGAGCGGGTTCCGGCGGAGAAACGCGCGATGAATTCGTTGAGTTGCGCGATCTTTTTCTCGCGCTGGGCGTTTTCGGATTCGAGACGGGAGCGGATTTGGGTCTTGGCGAGCACCATGTCGTCGTAGCCGCCGGTGTAGGTGATGATGGTCTGGTAATCGATGTCGGCGATGTGGGTGCAGACCGAGTTGAGGAAGTGGCGGTCGTGGGAGATGGTAATCAGGGTGCCTTCGAAGCGGGTGAGGAAGTCCTGGAGCCAGTGGATGGAGTCGAGATCGAGGTAGTTGGTGGGCTCGTCGAGCAGCAGGGCCTGGGGCTTGCCGAAGAGAGCCTGAGCGAGCAGCACACGGACCTTCTGGCCGCCCTGGAGCTCAGACATTTTGCGCTCGTGCAGCTCGTCGGAGATGTCGAGGCCCTGAAGGAGGATGGCGGCGTCGGACTCGGCGGTGTAGCCGTCCTCTTCGCCGACGATGCCTTCGAGTTCGGCCAGGCGCATGCCGTCGTCGTCGGTGAGCTCGGACTTCTCGTAGATTTGGTCGCGTTCGGCGAGAGCGGACCAGAGGGGCTTGTTGCCCGTGACGACGGTGTCGATGACACGGAAGGCGTCAAAGGCGAACTGGTCCTGGCTGAGGACGGAAAGCTTCTTCGGGCGGACAACGGTGCCCTTCTGGGGGTCGAGGTCGCCGGAAAGGATCTTCATGAAGGTAGACTTGCCGGCGCCGTTGGGGCCGGTGAGGCCGTAGCGGCGGCCGGGGGTGAAGGTGGTGGTGACCTCTTCGAAGAGGATTTTGGCGCCGTAGCGCATGGTGACGTCGGAAACGGAAATCATGAAGCTCTCAGGAAATGGGGTTACTTCAAGAATATAGGATGGCGGCTCGCCGTTTCGACGGGTTCAGAGCAGGCTTCCCCGCGAAATGCGCTTCGCGCCGCTTGCCGAACACAATCGAGGCGCGATTGGGCTGAGACTATCTGGATAAGAGACGCTGTCGACCAGGGCAAATTTTCCGGAGTGGGAAAATTCTTCTCAGTTACCGGTGGGGTCAAGTTTCGATCAAGTCTTTTCCTGTCATGGAGTTTCGCCTCGGAAATCATGGAACAGCGCGTGCTGTATCGGGGGCGCTGTTTTTCTCCGGAGGCAATCTCATGATGGACGACTCTCCAATGGATGGTTCATCGCCGCTGGTGCGGCGGGTAGCGGCGGCGGCGATCGTGGTGGTGGTGGGGGTGGCCGGTCTGTCGTACGCGGTGCATGAGCACCATGCGGCGCAAAGCCTGGCGGCACAGAATCAGCAGGCCAATGCCGAGCTGGATTCGACGCGCGGCCAGTTGAAGGATCTGACGGCTCAGGTGAGCGCGCTGGAACAGCGCAGCCAGCAGGAAGCGGCGGCACAGCAGGCGGAGCTGGCGAAGGCGCAGCAGCCAATCGTGCGCCATGTGGGCAAGCCGCACGCCGGGCATCCGCAATCGCAGCGGCTGAACCGGATGCAGGCGCAGCTGGATCGGCAGGAGCAGGAGATCGCCGCCACGCGGAGCGACCTGACCAGCAGCACCACGGAGCTGAACGGGTCGATCGCGCGCACGCATGGCGAGCTGGTGGTGCTGGAGAAGAAAGGCCAGCGTAACTACTTCGAGTTCGATCTCGAGAAAGAGAAGCAGTTCAGGCGAGAGGGTCCGCTGGGGATCAGCCTGCGCAAGGCCAATGTGAAACACCAGTACGCCGACCTGCAATTGCTGGTGGACGACCGCAGCCTGACGCAGAAGCACGTGAATCTGGATCAGCCGGTGCTGTTCTACGGAGGCGACAGCGATCAGCCGATCGAAGTGGTGATCAACGACATCACGAAGAACCACATTCACGGGTATGTGAGCGCGCCGACGTATGGGAAATCGGAGCTGGCAGCGATGGCACAGGCGTCTGAAGACAACGGGACGAATCCCGGGACGCAGCCGGCGGCGAGAAAGGTGCTGACGGTTTCGCAGCAGGATGCGTCGACGCCGGACGGCCCGCAGAACTAGCCGTTCAGGCAAACGGCGCTTGCGCGCCTTAAGCTTGCGGCGGCACTGAGGGCGCTGGCCGTCCAGGGACTTGCCGTCCGTGCGGCACCGATGGGCGGGACGCGGGCGATCCCTGTATACTTTGCCGTTGGTCTGAAAATCGCCCACGATGAAAATTTTGGTGTGCATCAAGCAGGTTCCGCAGAAGGACGCGCCGCTGCGGCTGAATGAGACGGGGACGTGGATCCGCGACGATGTGTCGTGGGAGACGAATGAGCCGGACGCCTACGCGCTGGAAGAAGCACTGCGGCAGAAGGAAAAGCACGGCGGTGAGGTGACGGCGATCACGGCCGGCCCGGCGCGGTCGCAACAGGTGTTGCGCGAGGCGCTGGCCAAGGGCGCGGACCGGGCGATTCACCTGGAAGACGACAAGTTTGCACAGCTGGATGCAGCGAACACAGCGCGGGCGATTGCAGCGGCGATTGCGGGCGAGAACTTCGACCTGATCGTGACCGGGCTGCAGTCTGACGACTTTGGGGCGGCGCAGACCGGCGTGCTGCTGGCGGAGATCCTGGGGATTCCGCATGCGACGATCATTATCGGGATCGAGAAGACGGACGCGGGGCTGAAGCTGAAGCGCGAGCTGGAGGCCGGGCACTACCAGCACATCGAGATGACCATGCCGGCGGTGCTGACGATCCAGAGCGGGATCAACAAGCTGCGATACGCGACGCTGATCGGGATCAAACAGGCGAAGATGAAGCCGCTGCGCAAGGTGGCGTGGGCGGAAGTGGAGGGCAAGCTGAGCCCGCACATGCAGAAGATCGAAAAGCTGTACGTGCCGGGCAGCCAAAAGCAGACGCGGAAGCTGGAGGGCCCGGCGGGCGAAGTGGCGAAGAAGCTGGTGGAGTACCTGAAGAACGAGGCGCGGGCGCTCTAGATATTTGCGGGGCGGGCTCGGGACTGACAATCCAGCAACAGATTGCTTAATATGGTGGACATCGATTTGGAGGACAGACGCGCACCATGCCAAACATGAACATCCCCGCAGAAGAACGGAATCTGACCCCGGCGCAGGTGGAAGCGCTGGACAAGCGGCGCCGCAAGGGCCTGACCTGCCAGGTGCTGGCGGGGCAGTTTGCGTTCTTCGCCGTGCTGCTGCTGGTCTGGACGGGGCAGGACCTGACCTACGGGCCGGGCTGGGTGCATCCGATGTTCTATTACAACGTGCTGGCGGGATTGCTGGCAGTGATCTTCGGCATCTACGGGACGTGGCTGCGGCGCGGGCGAGTTCACGAATACTAGGACTGGCCGTCCAGGCGGAGGGCGCTTGCGCGCCTGAAGATTCCGAAAAGCAGGTCCTTCGACTACGAAGCGCGAGCATGGCTCGCGCTTCTTTGCTCAGGATGACAATTGATGGCGGACACGATTCTGGTAGTGGCGGAACAGAGGGAAGGGAAACTGAACCGCGTTTCCTTTGAGACGATTGCTGCGGCCCAGGCGATCGCGAAGCAGACCGGGTGGACGGTGGAGGTGGTGCTGCCGGGCGGAAGCGTGGCCGGACTGGCGCAGGAACTGGCGGCGAAAGCGGTCGCGAAGGTGACAGCGCTGGAGGGCGCGGCGCTCGCGGCATACACCTCGGACGCTTACGTCCATGCGCTGAGGGCCTACATTGCCGAAACGCAGCCGAAGCTGGTGCTGTTTCCGCACACGTACCAGGTGCGGGATTTTGCGCCGCGGCTGGCGCTGGCGCT
>DATJQW010000154.1:0-11681 GCA_035505395.1 Acidobacteriaceae bacterium | reverse complement strand
CTGCACCCGGCGGAGGCCGAGGGGCGGAAGCTGAAGCAGCGGGTGCTGGTGGCGGAACTGTGGCTGGATCGGTTGTTCCGGCAGGATTTGCGGCAGCCGTCGGTGCGCGAGCTGTCGCGCTTCCAGCCGGTGCGGCGCGATTTCTCCGTGCTGATGCCGCAGACCGTCGCGTGGGCGGCGGTGGCGGCGGCGATCGAGGCGCTGGCGATTCCCGAGATGCAATCCTTTGCCGCGAAGGAAGTGATGCGCGAGGGAAAGCAGATTCCGGCGGGGCAATATTCGCTGTTGCTCGGGGTTATTTTCCAGGCGCAGGAGCGCACGCTGCGCGAAGAGGAAGTGCAGAGCTGGTCGCAGCAGGTGATCGGCGCACTGGAATTGCTGGGCGCTGCGTTGCGGGGATGATGGGGCAGGACGTCAGCGAACCAGCAAGCCGGCGATGTGGCTTCTGGGTGCGGCCTGGTTGGTTTCGCGCTAAAGGACCTGAGCGAGGCGGGGGTAGAGACCGGCGTGGCTGGTCTGATAGAGGGCCAGAAGGCGCTGGCGCATGAGGTAGTAGGCCGAAGCGGCCTCGTGGAGATGGAAAGGAATCAGAGTGGCTGAGCCGCGCATAATGCGGTGAAAGGCCAGGGCGAGCTCCACGCGGCGGACGGCGCGGCGGAGGCGCAGGGCATCGCGGCGGATGCGCTCGGTGACGATGACGCCCTCGTCGAAGTTCCAGCGCTGTGCGTGTGCCGCCAGAAGCAGCATCAGCCTTGCATTCTGGCGCATGCGGCGCAGTCCGTCTTTGCCGCCCAGCATGAGCCACATATCCGGAGGTTCGAGAGAGATTTGGCCTTCGTGGGGCTCCAGAAAGTCGCGGGCCACGGAGCTGACGTGTTCGAATTCGACGGGTTGCAGGGCCGAAACCAGATCCGACCAGCTTCTTCGATCAAGACGGAAGGACGAAAACTGACTCTTAGCTCCGGCAAATACCAGCCAGCATACAACCGCGCCCAGGAGGAGAAATGTCAGCACGAGAAGATGCCTTTCGTAATCCTACCGGCGGACGGGCAATCCGGGCAGACATGACGCTCAATGGCGCACGTCTAATCTGCGAAGATCGTACTCGACGCGCCTGTGGAGTGCAAGGATATAACTCTGCAGTTCCTGCGAAATGGGTTGCCGGTCAGGCTCCGGGATCCAGAGCTGGACGCCGATCCAGATCACAGCCGCGTCCCATGTTCCGGTGCGGAGCCGCTCAAACGCCATAAAATAGCGGCCGCCAAAATAGCTTTCCAGGCTGTTGGCGATCAGCATCATTCCCGCCCACGCCGTCAGCCCCTGGCCCAATGCCATCACATGATTGCGCCAGCCCAGCCCGAGCCGGTTGGCGGTCATGCTCATGGCGACAAAAACCTCACAGATGACCAGACTGGTGAAAAGGTTGCTACGAAGCTCCCAGATATTGCGTCCTCCATGGGCTGGGGCGATCCACCAGCTGAGCAGGCCGGCGACGACCGCGCCTCCCAGAGCAGCAGCCGCAAACGTTCCCTTCGCGTCATGGACCCAGGTTCCTGTGGGGCGCAGGACGATGCGCGCAATCTCGGCGGCTACCAGCAGCTGGAGGCAAAAGTCGGGCCACAGGCTGACGTAATAGAGACGGGCATACCAGAGCTTCTCACCCTCGACGTAGAACAACATGAACAGGAAGGTGGTGAGAATGGTGTAAATCATCCACGCGGTGAAGGCTGGGAACTGCCGCCAGCCACGGCGTGCGAGGAGGATGAGGAGGACGAGGACCTCTATCGGCAAGCCCGCGATCCAGAAGATCTTGTCGATCAGCGCGATATGCATTCGGCCCGTCCCCGCCTCCACTGTACGGCATTTCAGAGCCGGTGTGGCCTTTTCGGGCGGTATTGCAGGGTCGCTGCTCGCTTGTGGCCGCGCGTGTCCAGGTCTCGCCGTTTCGCGAGCCGAACATCTGAAAGTGCGAGGGCTCTGAACGAGCAAACCCCGGTTCCGTTTGCGGAAACCGGGGTTCGCTGAGTCAGACTCAGGATCGGGCTACAGGCCGAGCAGTGACAGGAGGGCTGCGAGGGCGCCTGCGGTGGTGGTGCTGCCTGCGGCCGTCGTTGTCGTCGTGCTGCCTGTGGTTGTGGTGGATCCTCCGCCTGAGGGGGGAGGATTCGAGCCCCCGGGCCCGCTGCTGCCGCCATCGGCGAAAACCGGTGCCGCCATCAGAGCCAAAGCTCCGGAGAGAATCAGCCAGCGCAGAGAATTTTTCATGGGGAGAGGCTCCCTCTTTCAGCGCAAGAGACGCGCCCCCAGTGAGAGTACACCCCTATGTTCAGGGTTGCCGTCCGCCGCCGCTATTTGGTACCCGGCAGGGCCATGACCGTGGTCATGCGAAGAAAAGAAGAAAATCCAGGTGGTTCCCTACCAGACCCGGCAGGCGGTGACAGGCGCCATGGGCTGGCCAGCTTTGCAACCAAAGGCTTTGGCGAATTCCGGCATGTTGAGCAAAACTCCTTTGACGCGGATGGGGTCAGGAGAGTGGGGATCGGTTTGCACGAGCATGCGGGTCATCGCCGGACGCATGTTCGAGCACCAGTTCTGGGCGTAGCCGATGAAGAACTGCTGCTGCGGAGTGAACTTCTGCTCGGAGGATTGCTCCGGCGTGGCAGGTACGGGTGTGCCGCTGATGGCTTCGCGCGCCATCAGGGCCATCAGCGCCAGCCGGGCGCCTCCGTTGTCCGCGGTATTTTCGCCCAGCGTCAGTCTGCCGTTGACCTTCAGGTTATCCACGGCGGTGAACTGGCTGTATTCGTTGGCGACGCAATCGGTGCGCTGGTCGAAGTTCTTCTTGTCCTGGGGGGTCCACCAGTTGTGGAGGTTGCCCTTGCCGTCGAACTGCGAGCCCTGGTCGTCGAAGCCGTGGGTGAGCTCGTGGCCGACCACCGCTCCGATGTGGCCGTAGTTGGTCGCATCGGAGGCACTGGGGTCGTAAAACGCAGGCTGCAGGATGCCGGCGGGGAAGTTGATATCGTTCATGCTGGGATCGTAATAAGCGTTCACCGTCGGCGGGGTCATCTCCCACTCATTGCGGTTGACGGGTTTGCCGATCTTGTCCAGCTCGTAAGCTGTCTCGAAGTCGCGAGCGCGCGTGGCATTGCCGAAGGCATCGCCCGGCACGATGTCGAGCTTCGCGTAGCTGCGCCACTTGTCGGGGTATCCGATCTTGTCGGCAACTTCGTGCAGCTTGGCTTCGGCTTTGGCTTTGGTTTCCGGGCTCATCCAGTCAATCTGCTGGATGTCTCTGCCCATGGCCGCTTCAATGTCGTGGACCATCTGCAGAGCCTCAGCTTTCTGATCGGGCTTGAAATACTGAGCGACATAAAACTTGCCGAGGTCCTCGCCCAGCGAGGCATCCGTCGCATGGACGCACCGCTTCCAGCGGGCCTGCTGCTCGGGCGTGCCTTCGAGCTCGCGGCCGTAGAAATTGAAGTGTTCCTCGTCGAAAGCGGTGGGGAGATCCATGGAGAAGGAATCGGCGAGATGCACGCGCAGGTAGGCGCGAATGGTGTCGAGGCTGGTGTCGCCGATGGTCTTTCCGATGGCGGCAAAGAACTCAGGCGAAACGACGTTGAGCTGCTGGATGGCTGGCGAGCCGATATCGCGCACGTAGTCCGCGGCATCGATGGCGGGTGCGCCGGCGGCAAAGGCGGTGAGCGTCTCCATGTGGTAGATCTTCTGCGGATCGCGGCGCTCAACCACGCCCTGAGACGCTTTGGCGAGCGCTGTTTCCAGATCCATCACGCTGTGCGCATGAGCCTGTGCGGCGGATGGCGAATCGCCGAGAAGCTCGAGGACCTTAGCCAGGTGGGCTACATACTGCTTGCGCGTCTCCACGCTTTTCGCGTCGGTGCGGAAGTAGTAGTCCCTTTCGGGAAGTCCGAGGCCGCTCTGATCGATGTAGGCGATCTCGCGGGTTGCGTCTTTGAAATCCTGCATCGAGCCGTAGTCGAAGAAGACGCCGACGCCCATCTTGTTGAGGGTTGCGATCAGAGCGGGCAGCTGAGATATCGACTGGAGCGCGGCGATGCGGTCGAGCGCCGGCTGGATGGGCGCGAGGCCGCGCTGCCGGATGGCATCGGTATCCATGCAGGCTGCGTAGTAGTCGCCGATTTTCTGCTCGTCGGTGCCCATGGCCGCGTGCGCCGAGGCAGCCTTCACGAGGATGGTGTGGAGCGCCTGGGTATTGAACTCGTAGAGATTGACGAACTGGTCGAACTCCGGCATATCGGCGGGGATGGGGTGGAGCTTCGCGAAGTTTCCGCATGCGTACTGGTAGAAGTCGGCACATGGATTGGCGGAGGTGTCCATCGCGGATGGATCGTAGCCGGGAATGGGAGCAACTTGCCCGGACCCCTGCTGCGCGGAAGGCGTCTGAGCGACGCAGGCCAGAGTGGCGGCGAAGAGCAGGAAGCAGGAAAGGAGAGGCAGAGAACGGCGCACGAGGATCCTCCGGGAAGTCAAAAGAGGATGATACGTGAGCGGAAAGGCCGCGGTTCGGCGGGGATGGTGCGAGGAGGGATCAAAGCCGCATCGCTGCGATTCAGCGCTGGTCGCCGCCGACGACCCGGATGTCGCGCTCAGTGGGAGCCGGCGTGTCGCGGCTGTCGGAGGATTCGCCCGCGTCGGCCGTCTGGATGTTCAAAGGTTCGCAGGGCTCCCAGTCGGTGGCGGGGTTATAGACCTCGGCGTGGGTGGGGGGATGGAAGCGGCCATCTCCCAGGTAGGCGACAAGCATGGATCCCGCGATATACGGATGCAGAATGGCGAGCGGCACGACGTACTTCTTCGACTTGACCAGCGACTCCACGACGCCGTCTACGGGCGTGCTCCGCGGAATGGTGCCGGGCACCTGGGGAATGACGAAGGCGCGCATCTCGGCGTCAGGGTGCTTGCGGGCATACTTCTCAAGCGAACGGGCCGCCTGCTGAGGGGTCATCATGCCGGCGTCGGCGATGAAATTCCGGTGAATCGAATGCGGGTAGTAGAAATTGAGAACCTTTTCGGCGAAGTTGGCGCAGTTGTTGAAGAAGAGATTGAAGTGGGCGATGTTGCGGCGATGGTTGAAGCGATCGATCAGCTCGCGGTCCTGCCGCTCGGAGGTCGCGACTTCAAAGCCCCAGATGCGGCGGTCGTAGGATGCGCCGACCAGCTCGATCCACTCGCCGTGCGGGATCTCGGTTTTGGGGTCGTCGGGTGCAATCGATTCCAGATAATCGCGGCGGTACGTGTCGCGCAGCTTCAGTTCCAGCCGCCGCGTCGCCGTCGCCGGGATCTCGCTGGGATCACTGACCGCATAGAGATAAGGGATGAGCGGGATGGCGAGCCAGTCGTAGCCATCGATGCGGTGATAGCGGCTGATGACCACGCCGATTTCGCCTTCGCGGCAGGGGCGCAGGTGGGTGGGCGTATCGGCGCAGACGTGGTTGAGGTAGATGGCGGCGTGGCCGGTAGGATTCATCGCGCCGAAGTCGCCGAAGGGCTCTTCGAGCAGGAGTGCGGCGTCGGCGTGCGCGCGGGCGCAACCCAAAGCGGCCAGAAACACGAAGACCAGGAGTGAGCCCAACTTGCGTCGCAGGTTCATAAAGGGATGCGGCCTCAAATCAGGGTTTCGCTTCGATCTTGCCGGTCGACGGGCCTCTAAAAAAAACTGCCGCCGGATCGTCCCTCGACATGAAATTAGAACCCAAAGAGGGTGAGAAAGTTGCGCGCCTGCGGAGCGATTTCGACGAGCAACCGCCGCGCGCAGCGGGGTTGCTTCCTGCTACGCTCGGAGGGATGCGCGACCACCCAGGATTTCCTCCCGGCCAGACGCTTCTCATCGATGCAGACGATACTCTCTGGGAAAACAATATCTATTTTGAGCGGGCCATTGCGGCGTTTATTTCCTGGCTCGATCACAGGGAGTACACGCGGGAGCAGGTTCGCGAGCAGCTGAACCAGGTGGAGCGCGAAAATGTTCTCCGTCACGGATATGGGCTGGCAAGCTTCAGGCGCGCGCTGGTGGAATGCTTCGAGCGGCTGACTACCGAGCCGGTGACGCCCGAAAAACGCGAGCGCATCATGAGCTTCGCGCAGACGATTGCCGACCAGGAGATCGATCTGCTGGAGGGCGTGGCGGAGACGCTGCCGGAGCTGGCGTCGCGGCATACCCTGATTCTCGTTACAAAGGGAAATGAGGCGGAGCAGGCGGACAAGCTGGCGCGCTCGGGGTTGGCGCGGCATTTTTCCGCGGTGGAGATACCGCGGGAGAAAGATCCGGATGCGTATCGCGCGCTGTGCGCGAAGCATTCGCTTGCGCCTGGGAGCACGTGGATGATCGGCAACAGCCCGCGTTCCGACATCAACCCGGCGCTGGCGTGCGGGCTGAATGCGGTGTACATTCACCATCCGCACACCTGGGTGCTGGAGCACGAAGGCCTGGATGCTCCGCCGGACGGACAGCGGCTGCTGGAAGTGGCGAGCTTTGCGGAGCTGGTGAAGTGGTTTTGAGGGTGCAGCGTCCAGGGTGCAGCGTTCAGTTTGCGCGATCAGACAGGGGTGGGCTGGGCAGCGAGTTCTTCGAGAAGGATGCGGACTTCGAGGAGCACGTCTTCGGGTTTGGTTCCCGTGAGCGGGAAGCGCAGCACGCCCTGAGGGGTGAATTGCGCGCCCTTCTTCGCGTTCTTTGCGACCAGCTTCATCAGGCGGCCGGGATCGACGGCGGCATTCTCAGTAAAGCGGATGTGGAGCTGGTCGCGCTTGCGATCGACCTGCGAGACGCCGATCTTTTCGCATTCGATGCGCAGGCGCGCGGCCTCGAGCAGATGCGCGACGCTGGTGGGCAGCGGACCGTAGCGGTCTTCGAGCTCGGTACGGACATCCTCGAGGGTGCGCTCGCCGTCGACGCCGGCGATGCGCTTGTACATACGCAGGCGCTGGTTCTCCTCGGCAATGTAGGTCTCGTCAATGCGCAGCGCGATGCCGAGGGAGAGCTGAACCGACGGACGCTCGACGCGCTCCTGGCCTTTCAGCTTGCCGACCGCCTCCTCGAGCATCGAGGTGTACATCTCGAAGCCCACGGCCTCGATGTGGCCGCTCTGCTCGCCGCCCAGCAGGTTGCCGGCGCCGCGCAGCTCGAGATCGAGCGCGGCGATTTTGAAACCGGCGCCGAGGTCGGAGAATTCCTTGAGCGCGGCGAGGCGGCGGCGTGCGACCTCGGTGAGCTCCTGCTCGGGCGGGATGAGCAGATACGCGTAGGCGCGCCGGTTGGAGCGGCCGACGCGGCCGCGTAACTGATAGAGCTCTGAGAGGCCGTGGCGGTCGGCGCGGTTGACGATCATGGTGTTCGCCAGCGGGATGTCGAGGCCGTTTTCGATGATGGTGGTGGCGACGAGAACGTCGTGCTGGTGGTGCATGAACGAGAGCATCACCTTCTCGAGCTCGTTCTCGCTCAGCTGGCCGTGGCCGACCACGACGCGCGCGGAGGGGACGAGCTCCTGGATCTTGGCGGCGATCTCGTAGATTGTTTCGACGCGGTTGTGGACGAAGTAGACCTGGCCCCCGCGTTCCAGCTCGACTTCGATAGCGGAGCGAATGAGCTTCTCGTCAAATTTCGCCACCACGGTCTGGATGGCCATGCGGTCGCGCGGAGGGGTTTCGATGACGCTCATGTCGCGCAGGCCGACCAGGGACATGTGGAGGGTACGCGGGATGGGCGTGGCCGACATGGCGAGCACGTCGATTTCGCGTCGCATCTGCTTCAGGCGCTCCTTGTGGCGGACGCCGAAGCGCTGTTCCTCGTCGACGACGAGCAGGCCGAGGTTCTGGAATTTAATGTCCTTCGAGAGCAGGCGGTGGGTGCCGATGAGGATGTCGACCTTGCCCGTCTCCACCTGCTCGAGGATGAGCTTCTGTTCCTTCGGGGTGCGGAAGCGGGAGATCATCTCGATGTTGATGGGGAACTGGCGGAAGCGATTTTTAAAGGTCTCGAAGTGCTGGAAGCTGAGGACGGTGGTGGGGGTGAGCACCGCGACCTGGCGGCCGTCCTGCACGGCCTTGAAGGCGGCGCGCATGGCGACTTCGGTCTTGCCGTAGCCGACGTCGCCGCAGAGCAGGCGATCCATGGGCAGATTGGATTCCATGTCGCGCTTGATGTCGGCGATCGCGGAGATCTGGTCGTCGGTTTCGCTGTAATCGAAGGAGTCCTCGAACTCGCGCTGGAATTCGTTATCGGCGGGGAAGGCGTGGCCCTCGGCGGCCTTGCGCTGGGCGTAGAGCTTCAGCAGTTCGTCGGCCATGTCTTCCATGGCCTTGCGCACGCGAGCTTTGGTTTTGGCCCATTGCTGGGAGCCGAGTCGGTTGAGGATGGGTGCAGGGCCGGACTCGGTGGAGCGGTACTTCTGGATGAGGTCGAGGCGGGTGAGCGGAACGTAGAGGCGGGCGCTCTCAGCGAACTCGAGGATCATGAACTCGAGCGAGACGCCGTCCTGCTCGATCTCCTTCAGACCCTGATACTGCGCGATGCCGTGCTCGACGTGAACGACGTAATTGCCTACGGTGAGATCACGGAAATCGGAGACGAAGGCGGCGGTCTTGGATTTTTTGGGCGCGGGACGCGCCAGCACGTCGGCTTCGTCGAAGAAATCCTGAGCGCCGAAGAGGATCAGGCGCGCGTCGGGCAGGCTGACGCCGGAAGCGAGAGCGGCGCGAAGAATGACGGGCGTGCGCATGTCGCCGGCGAGATAGCTGGATTCGTCGTAGAGATTTTCGCTGCCGGCGTGCTGGATGCGGCTGCCGAGCCGGTAGGGCAACTCGTATTCGCGCAGCAGCGTGGCGAGGCGCTCCACTTCGCCCTGATTGGCGGCGACCAGCAGGGTGCGGACCTCCTGCTGCATGAGATTGCGAATCTGCTCGACCAGCGCAGGGATGGAACCGTGGAAGCGCAGGGTGGGGCGCGAGGAGAATTCGATTTCGCCGAGGGTCTCGTCTTCTTCGAGGACGTCGACGGCGCCGAGCTGATCGATGTCGAGGCCGGGATGCGATGTGAGGCGAGCCTGCAGCAGCTCGGGACGCACATAGAGGTCTTCGGGTGTGATGAGCGAGCCGATGCTGGAGCGCTCGTGGCGTTGCTCGAGCTTGTTCCACCAGCGATCGACCTGATTGCGGACCATGGCCGGCTCTTCGACGAAAAGCGCGCTGCGCGGGAAGAGATCGAGAAGCGTGCCGGTGGCGCCGCTGATCCCCGCGAAGAATTCCCAGCCCGGAAAGATGCTGACCCCACCAGCGGCGATCGACTCCTCGATCAGCTCCGCATCGTCGGCGGCAACGCGCGCGCCGCTGAGGCGGGCGTGGACGGTGGCGAGCAGGCGCTCGGTGACGGGGGTTTCCGTCAGGGGGAGCAGACGGGCTTCGTCCAGAGGCGCGGCGGAACGCTGGGTTTCGGGGTCGAATTTGCGGATGGACTCAATTTCGTCGCCGAAGAACTCGATGCGAATAGGACGGTCGGCTTCGGGCGAGTAGACGTCGAGGATGCCGCCACGGCGCGTGAACTGGCCAGGCATCTCGACGACGTCCATGCGGGTGTAGCCGATGCTGGTCAGGTGCGCCAGCAGGGTGTCCACGTCGACCTCCTCGTCGCGGCGCAGGATCTGCGCAAGGCCGGCGTAGAAAGGTGCGGGAAAGAGCTTCATGGCCGCGGCTTCGACGGGCGCGATGACGATGGACGCCTCACCGGTGGCGATCTTCCACAGCGTCTTGGCGCGCTGCTCCTGCACGTCGGGGTGCGGCGAGAGATTTTCGAAAGGCAGGACGTCGTGGGCGGGCAGGCGAAGAACGCGCTCGGGCGGGATGGCGGCGGTCAGCTCGCACCCGGCGCGGAGGGCCAGATGCAGCGCGTCGGCGGCTTTGTTGTCGGCGACGATGACGACGCAGGGGACGCCGGCGGCGCGCGCGAAGAGCGGAAGATACAAGGCGCGCGCGGTGTTGGTGAGGCCGGAGACACAACGACGCCCGCGGGCAAGCGCGAGGTGGCGTCTTGCCTGTTCAAAAGACTGGGTGTGCTCCAGGTCCGCAAGCAATTCGCGGACGAACGGGAGAATCATGCCATACTCAGTTTAGCAATCGAAATCCCACGGGTACTTAGCCTTGGTGAGATAATGGATCATGCCCACGGAGAGAATGGTCACAAGTCGCGCCCTGGACAGCAAGAATGGGGAAAAGAGCATGTCGGGTTCGAAGCCAGGCAGTTTCAAGCCGGTCAAACCTGGAAATATCTCCCGTCCGCAGAACGTCAAGGTTCCGCCCCCTCCTAAATACGAGAGGGGATGATTGCCAGGCAAATGCCAGCAAGCGTCGCGGGTTTGGGAATTCTCCTGATTCTGCTGCCTGGCTTTAGCTGTGCATTTCTGGTACAGCGTATCGCGGTCCGCGCAAAGCAAACTGAGCTGGACAAGGTTGTCGAAGCCTTGCTGCTCAGCTTTGTTCTCTATATCACGACGCTCCCGTTTTTCGGTTATTCTCTCCCGGTTAGCTGGACGTCCGCCGACAGCGGCAACTTCGCGATTTACGTCATTCGGTTCAACTGGCGGCATCTGCTTGCGCTCGGCCTGGGAGCCATCGGATTGGCGCTGCTGTATGCCGCCAATATTAATCGCGACTGGCTTCTGACTCTGCTCCGCAAATGCAATCTCACTGAACGTACCGCCAGAAGCTCGATCTGGAACGACACTTTTCAGGACATTAAGCTCTCCTATGTCACCGTCGGGCTCGAGGATGGAAGGAGCGTTCTCGGCTACCTGCGCTACTACTCCGATGATTGGCAGGATGCTTCGCTGTTTCTGGAAGATGCCGCATGGGTCGACAAAGACGGGAACCAGATACCCATCGACGGCCCAGGCATCCTGCTCACAAGGGAATCGAAAATCGTCTTCGTCGCCTTTCTAAATCCGCGGGAAGCTGAAGCGAGCCCTAACGAATAACTCAGCCACTCCGAGGTACTGTCTTGCCCGTCGAAGGCCTTTCAACAGCTAACCGCCGCGCGCGCGCTCGACGGCGCGGATAACGGCGCGGGCCTTGTTGAGGCTCTCCTGGTATTCGTTCTCCGGAACGGAGTCGGCCACGATGCCGGCGCCGGCCTGGATGAATCCTTTGCGGCCTTCGACGAGGAGGGTGCGGATGGCGATGCAGGAAGTGAGATTGCCGGAGTAGTCGGCGTAGAGCACGGAGCCGCCATAGATGCCGCGGCGGGTGGGCTCCAGTTCCTCGATGATCTCCATAGCGCGGATTTTGGGCGCGCCCGAGAGCGTGCCGGCGGGAAAGCAGGAGCGGAGGGCGTCGACGGCGCTGAGCTCCTTTTTGAGGCGGCCTTCGATGGAGCTGACCAGGTGCATCACGTGCGAGTAGCGCTCGACGAACATCAGATTCGTGACGCTGACGGTGCCATATTCGCTGACGCGGCCAACGTCGTTGCGCCCGAGGTCGACGAGCATCACGTGTTCGGCGCGTTCCTTCTCGTCGTGCAGCATCTCGTGCTCGGCGGCCAGGTCGGCGGCTTCGCTGGCTCCGCGCGGGCGGGTGCCGGCGATGGGGCGATACTCCACGCGGCGGCCTTCGACGCGGACGAGCAATTCCGGCGAAGAGCCGACGATGTG
>DATJQW010000153.1:0-35686 GCA_035505395.1 Acidobacteriaceae bacterium | reverse complement strand
GGGGCTTGTCCGCATACTGGTTCCGGCGATGCTGGCTGCGGTCAGCTGCGTGTGCCTTGCGCAGAGTTCGCCGCCACCGCCGCCGAAGTATGTTTACCACTACGAGTGGACGCGGGGCGCCCAGCTGACGAACTCGGAGTGGGCGCGGAGCCGGGTGGTTGATCCGCACAGGCATCATTTGGCGCCGGCACCCCGCGGCTGCGAGTGGCGCGAAATCGACCGGAATTACGTGCTTGCCAGCCGATCCACCCATGCCGTCCAGCGGGTCGTCGCCGCTCGGCACTGATCCATGTGGCGCCTGCTCGCCCACTTTGCACAAAAACCACAACGCCAAACAACGCCAGCTGGCCTGGGACGAATCGTAAATCCCTGGAGGATCCCACGAATGAAAGCATTGTGCCGAGCTCTGGCCGTATCCACCCTTGCCGTCACCCTCACCGGCGGTATCGTCATCGCGCAGGACCACCCCGACCAGAACCATCACCAGCAGTACGTTCAACACAAGGAGTGGCGAAAGGGGCGCCATATTCAAAATGACGACTGGAATCGCGGAGAGCAGGTGGACTGGCACGCGCATCATCTCCGCAACCCGCCGGCAGGCTATGAGTGGCGCGAGGTCGATGGAAACTACGTATGCGCCAACAGCGACGGCGTGATTTTCTCGGTTGTCGTTGCGCCGCACTAAAGCTCGATCGCCGCAGAAAAGCGAAAAGGGCGAAGTCCCTTGCGGGATCTCGCCCTTTTCTGTCCGAACTTCTCGAAGATCTGGCTCCGGCTACCTGATCGCAGCGAGCTAACGCCGGAATCCGCTCAGGCCGTGCGGGCTTGCACCCGCGCTTCCCTTGCGGCCCTGAACGCCGCCTCCGCTGCACGAGCTTTCACACCGCGCTCAGGAAAGTGCCGGTCACCCGGCTCTTCCCGGAACCCCGGTTACCCGAGGCTCCCTGAAGCTCCGGTTTCCCGGAGCTTTCGGGGATTCCGGTTTCCCGAAATCCCTGGAACTCGTGTTCGCCGATCAGAGCCTCTCGGTTGCCCGGTTTGCTTGACCATCGTTTCCGATCCGTCGTGCGGCACCAGTTGCCCGACACCGCCTGACATTCATTTCCGTGACTCTGGAAGACATTCGGTTGCCCGAAGCTTTCTGGGTCGCGGTTCCGAGTTCCGTGAGGGCTGCGTTCCGCTCTCTTCTCGTGGAAGATTGCTCTTCCGTTGCCAAGAATCATGCCACAGAAACGGGGGCGGTCAACAGCTAAATTTGTGTGCAAATCGTGGGATTTGTGTGCATTACGAGGAGGCGAGAAATGGCCTCGGAACAGCGCAAATGGGTCCGCAAACCGGGCTCCTCAGCGGGGTTCGCGCTTGCCGCTCGGGGGAGTAGCGATCGGACCTTCTTCGTCGATGGCTTCGACCACGCTGTCATCGGTCGTTGGCCGGCCGCCGCAATCGCTCTTCGATCCCAGCGAGTCCGGCGCGCCGGCCGGAGCGTTGCGATCGATGGGCGTCGAGCAGGGATCGGCGTTAGCAGATTTGCGATCGGGGCGATGTTCAGGATTCATGACGTGGTCTCCCTGCGCAGAAAGAAAGAGCAAAGGCTCCGCGAAGGCAGCCTTTGCTCGTTGCGAACGATCGGTTATCGCGGATGTCCGCCACCATTCACGACATGGCCGCGTCCATCGCGCATTTCGTTACCGCCGTGAAAGCCGCCGCCGGGACGATGAGCCGCATGCTCTCCACGGGCGGGCATATGTCCGTGATAGCCATGATGTGGATCGAAATGGTTATTCACGTGGCCGTGGAAATTGGCGGGACCGTGAAACCATGGACCGGCACCGATGAAGACGCCGCCCATAAACCACTCCGGGCCGTAATAACCATAGGGCGCGCAGGCGTACGGCGCGTAAGAGAAATACCCATAGGGGCAGACGGGAGCAGGGCCGATGTTCACGGAGATTCCGACCTGCGCTTTGGACGCGGGAGGTGCCATGAACACGGCGAAGAGCGCTGCGAGGAGAATCGAATAACGCATCTTCAAAACCTCTGGGACAAGCGATTCAACACCAGGAGACTTGGATTGAACCCAGGACGTAAATGTTGTGCCGAACAGTGCGAAAAGAAGGAAATCTGCTCAAACGACAAGATTTGCAGCGACAGTCAGGAACTTCCCCATCCGCCGCCGCCGGGAGTTTCGAGGCGCAGGATGTCTCCGGCGGCGAGATAGACGCTGCATTTGCCGGGGAGCTCGCGGGATTCCCGGGAATCAGGACCGGTAACCGTGGCACGTCCCGGCGCACCGTCACCTCCGCCCTGCAACCCCCACGGGCGACACCTGCGGCGGTCGGCGAGAAGCGAGACCTGCGCAGGCGCGAGCAGCTCGATTTCGCGGATGAGGCCGTCGCCACCCCGGAACTGGCCGCTGCCGCCGGAATCCTCGCGATAGCTGTAGCGGCGAACGCGGAACGGATACGCGTACTCCAGCGCCTCAACCGGCGTGTTGAGGGAGTTGGTCATGTGCGTGTGCACGCCGCTGATGCCGTCGAGGCCAAGTCGCGCGCCCATGCCTCCAGCTGCGGTTTCGTAGTACGTGTAAGGCTCGCCCGTGCGGAGATCGATGCCGCCGATGGTGAGATTGCTCATGGTCCCGGCGCTGGCGGCGGGGACACGATTCGGAATCGCCTGGGCGAGGGCACGCAGCAGTACGTCCACGATGCGCTGCGAGGTCTCAACATTGCCCGCAGCGACGGGCGCGGGCGGTCGGGCGTCCACCACAGTACCGGGCTCGGTGATGAGCGCGAGCGGGCGCAGGATGCCGGCGGTTGCCGGGGCGTCGGCGCCTAGAAGGCAGCGAAGCACGTAGAAGCATGCGGAGAGCGTAATGGCACGTACGGCGTTGACGCTGCCAGTCACCTGCGGCGAGGAACCGGAGAAGTCGACGCGGAGCGACGCTGCGACAGGGTCGAGATCGATGCGAACGGCCAGCCGGATCGGCGCATCGTCGATGCCGTCGTCGTCGAGAAAATCTTCGGCGGAGAATTCGCCGGCAGGCATGGTGCGCAGCTGCGCGCGGACGAGGCGCTCGGAGTAGTCGAGCAGCTCGGCGATCAGCTGGCGCAGACGGGATTCCCCGTATTTCGCAACCAGCGACAGGATGCGCTGTTCGCCGACGCGGCAGGCGCCAATCTGCGCCTGCAGATCGCCTTCGCGCTCGCGGGGCGTGCGCACGTTGAGCAGAACCAGTTCGAGCAATTCGCGGTCGATGATGCCGCCGCGCACGATGCGGACAGGCGGAATGCGCAGTCCCTCCTGAAAAATCTCGCGTGCCGGGCCCATGGAGCCGGGGAAGGCTCCGCCCACGTCGGCATGATGGGCGCGCGCGGAGACGTAGAATGCGGGTTTCGCGCCGCCGGGAAGAAAAACCGGCAGGACCATGGTGATGTCGGGGAGATGCGTGCCGCCGGCATAGGGATCGTTAAGCACGGCAACGTCGCCGGGCGCGAAGCTGAGATGCTCGACAGCGGTCTGGACGGACATAGGCATGGAGCCGAGGTGCACCGGCATGTGGTCGCCCATGGCAATCACGCGAGCCTCATCGTCAAACAGCGCGCAGGAGTAGTCGCGCCGCTCTTTGATGTTCGGCGAGAGCGCGGTACGGCGGAGCGCGGCCCCCATCTCTTCGGCAATGGAATGCATGGCGCTGCGGAAGATGGCGAGTTCGACGGGATCGACGGCGGTCATGCGGGATCGTCTCCAGCGGCGATGACGAGATTGGCGAAAGGATCGACGGTGGCGCGCGCGCCGGGCGGCAGGATGGTCGCCGAAGTGTACTCCGTGATCATCGCAGGGCCGGGGATGGTGTCGCCCGGGACGAGCTGATCGCGGCGGTAGAGGCGCGAGCGGAGAAAGCGGCCTGCGAAATAAATGTCTCGCTCGGCGTAGCAGGCCGCGAGACCATCGCCAGGGACCAGCTTGCGCGGTGGAGGCGCATACGGTGCTGCGGGCGCACACATGCGCAGGCGCAGGTTGACGATCTGCACTGGCTTCTGAGCATCCGCAAATCCGTAACGCTGCTGGTGAAGCGCGTGAAAAGCATCCAGCGAATGCGCGGGCGAATCCGCGTGCCACGGCACATTCAGTTCGTAACCCTGGCCGGCATAGCGCAAATCGACTGAGCGCGACAGAGTTCCGGTGAGTCCCTCGGCGGCAAATTCAGCGGCAGCAAGCTGCTCCAGTTCCGCAAATGGTGAGGCGAGCGTGTGTATCGATTCGCCGGGCAGCATCACTGTGCGCGAGTGGTCGCGCACCACGTCGGCGAGAAGGATGCCGAGCGCCGAGAGCGCTCCGGGCATGGCGGGAATCAGCACGGTGGGGATGCGCAGCGCACGGGCGAGAGAGCAGGCGTGCAGCGGTCCGCCTCCGCCGAAAGCGACGAGGGTGAAATCGCGCGGGTCATAACCCTGTTCGACGGAGATGACGCGAATTGCCTTGTCCATCTCGGTTTCGACGACGCGCAGAATGCCAGCGGCGAAGTCGTCGACGGTCGCGAGCGGACCTTTTTGCTCGCACAACAGCTTCTCCGCCCGCTCGCGATCGAGGGGCACCGCACCGCCGAGGAAGCTGGAGGCATCGAGGCGGCCGAGGAGCAGGTTGGCATCGGTAACCGTCGCTTGGTTTCCTCGTCCGAAGCAGATGGGCCCCGGATCGGCCCCTGCGGATTCAGGACCGACGCGCAGCATGCCGCCGGCGTCGAAACGCGCCAGCGATCCGCCGCCGGCGCCGGCGGTGTGGATTTCGAGCATGGGAACACTGACCGGAAGACCGGCAACGATTGCCTCGCGCGTGCGGCGAACGCCTCCGCGTGACGCGTCGGAAAGAAAAACGTCGGTAGAGGTTCCGCCCACGTCGAGGCCGATGATGCGGTCGAATCCCGCGTGGCGGGCCACGCGCGCAGCACCAATCACTCCGCCGGCCGGACCGGAGAGCACCGTGCGCACCGGCTCCTGCGCGGCCAGGCGGGCAGCGACAATGCCTCCTGAGGACTGCATCACATCGACGCGGCCGCCCTGGTGCTGCGCAGCCACGCGTTTCTCCAGATGCAGCAGATAACTTTGCATGCGCGGCGCCAGATAGGCATTGACGACGGTCGTCGAGGCGCGCTCGTACTCGCGAAACTCCGGCAGGATTCGATGGGAAACGGAGATGGGAAGTCCGAGAGCGGAGAGCGCGGCTTCCACGCGGCGTTCGGTTTCCGGATTCGCGAAGGAAAACAGCAGCGAGATGGCGACCGATTCGGCCCCGGCGGCGCGGATGGCGGCGATGAGCGCGTCGAGTTCGGCGCCGGTGGGTGCGCGGAGGATTTTGCCTTCAGCGCTGACGCGCTCAGGGACGCCGAAGCGCAGCTCGCACGGGACCAGAGGAACAGGTACGGGTGCAAACCAGTCATAGAGCGCGGCGCGAGTCTGGCGACCGATGGCGATTGTGTCTTCAAAACCCGCGGTGGTGACGAAGGCAACGCGCGCGCCGCGGCGCTCCAGCATGGCGTTGGTACCGAGAGTCGTACCGTGGCGAACGTCCACGCGGCCGGAAGCGCCGATGCCGGCGACGGCATCGAACACGGCCTGGGCGGGATCGGCGGGCGTGGAGAAAATTTTGAGTACGCGGAGCTCGCCGTCCGCAAAGAAAACGCAATCGGTAAAAGTACCGCCGGTATCGATGGCTGCGCGCAAAGGACTGGGCTCTCGTATCGTGGTATGACGGTGTTTGCCCCGTACCTAAGAACTGTAAAACACTCGAGAGGCGTCTTGAACGGAATCTACGGCTGGCTGGCCGAGGCATCGCGAGAGCAGAGGCGGACGCTCCTGGGCGCATCGCTGGGCTGGATGCTCGACAGCATGGACGTGATGCTGTACGCGCTGGTGCTGGGACCGGTACAGCGCGAGTTCCACCTGTCCGCAGCAGTGAGCGGCGCGATGATGTCGGCAACGCTGGTGAGCGCGGCTGCGGGTGGGATCGCATTTGGGTGGTTTGCGGATCGTGCCGGGCGCGTGCGAGCACTTTCTGCCTGTGTGCTGATTTATTCGGTGGCGACGGCCCTGTGCGGCCTGACGCACACAGCGGTGACGCTGATGTTGTGCCGCATCGTCCTGGGTCTGGGGATGGGCGGCGAGTGGGCGGCCGGCGCGGCGCTGGTGGCGGAGACGTGGCCGGCGCGGCATCGGGCCAAGGCGCTGGCGCTGGTGCAGAGCTCGTGGGCGGTGGGATTCGCCCTGGGCGCGGCGCTGGTGGCCATCGTGCTGACGCGCTGGGGATGGCGAGCCGTTTTCTTTGCGGGTGTGGCTCCGGCTCTGGCGGCACTCTGGCTGCAGCGGCGGCTGCACGAGCCCGAGCCGTGGTTGCGGGAGCGCACGCCGCGGGTGCGGATGGGCCCGCTGTTTCGCGGAGCGCTGGGGCGAAACACCCTGATCTGCGCGACGATGAATGCGGCTTCGCTGTTTGCGTGGTGGGGATTATTCACCTGGGTTCCGCGCTTTCTTTCCATGCCGCGCGCGCAGGGTGGACGGGGACTCGGCATCGTGATGACTTCAGAATGGACGATCGTGATGCAGGGGGGAACGTTTCTTGGGTACGTGAGTTTCGGGTACATCGCAGACCGATTCGGGCGGAAGCCGACCTACATCGCGTATCTGGTGGCGGCCGCAGCGCTGGTGCCGTTGTTTGCGTTCATCGGAAATGCAGCGGCATTGCTGGTGATCGGGCCGCTGATAGGATTCTTCGGGACCGGTTACTTCAGCGGATTTAGCGTGATCTCGAGCGAGCTGTTTCCGACGGCGCTGCGCGGATCGGCAATGGGCTTCGTGTACAACATCGGAAGGCTGCTGAGCGCGGTGGCGCCGTGGATGATCGGGAAGGTGTCAGAACACGCGGGACTGGGCTCCGCGCTGTGCCTGACAGCGGGAGCATTTCTGCTGGCAGCGCTGATCGCAACCGCGTTGCGGCTGCCGGCGAGCCGCATGGCCGGAGAGACGCAGTGAAGATGCGGTGGAATATGCTGAGATTTCAGAAGCGGACGAAAGCCAGGAGGCCAGCGCAAATCCGCATCCTTGCGTGCGTTGCGGCATCTGTAGGCTGTACCTTATGAAAATCGGAATCACGTGCTATCCCACCTACGGCGGCAGCGGAGTGGTGGCGACCGAACTGGGCATCGAGCTGGCCGCCGCCGGCCATCAGGTGCACTTCATTGCCTACTCCCAGCCGTTTCGCCTGCGCGGGCGCGAACAGGACATCTTTTTTCACGAGGTTCCGGTTTCGAATTACCCCCTGTTCGAATACCCTCCCTACGATCTCGCGCTGGCAACGCGGATGGCGGAGGTGGCCGCTTATTACGAGCTCGATCTGCTGCACGTGCATTACGCCATCCCGCACTCCATCTCCGCGTATCTGGCGCGGGAAATGCTGGCGCGCCAGAAGCGGCGCCTGCCTTTCATCACCACATTGCACGGAACCGACATCACGCTGGTAGGGCTGGACCATTCCTATCTGCCCATCACGCGATTCGGCATCGACGAGAGCGATGGGGTGACGGCGATCTCGAGATATCTGCGCGAGAAGACGCTGCAGGAGTTCCGCCCGGAGCAGGCGATCGAAGTGATCCCGAATTTCGTAAACTGCGACGTCTACACCCCTTTGAACGAGGAGGAACGGACGGCAGGGCGGATACGGTACGCCGCCGACGGCGAGAAGATTCTGGTGCACCTTTCGAATTTCCGGCCCGTCAAGCGGACCGCCGACGTGGTGCGTATCTTTGCGCATGTCGCGCGCGAGCTGCCGGCGCGACTGTTGATGATCGGCGACGGACCGGACCGCTCCACGGCAGAGTGGATCGCGCACAGCGAAGGTATCCAGGATCGCGTGCATTTCCTGGGCAAGCAGAGCAGCGTTTCGGAGATTCTCCCCCTGGCCGATCTGCTGCTGCTGCCGAGCGAACTCGAATCCTTTGGGTTGGTGGCGCTGGAAGCCATGGCGTGCCGTGTGCCGACCATCGCTACCCGGGTGGGCGGCGTGCCGGAGCTGATCGACGATGGGGTGACCGGGCGGCTGTTTCCGGTGGGCGACGTTGAAGCGATGGCCGGCGCTGCGGTGGAACTGCTGCGCGACGGCGAGCTGTACCGGGCGATGGCCGAGGCAGGACGGAAGACGGCGCAGGCCCGCTACTGTGCATCGAAGATCGTCCCGCTCTACGAGCGGTTCTACGAGCGCATTCGGAGCGGGCCGGCCGCGGACTAACACTGGTCTCATCGCCGGCTTTGGGCCTTTCACGGGCAACCTGCGACCCGCCTGGATGGCGGGTCGCACCAGAGCCGCTGGCGAGGATGGAGCATTGTGAGACCAGTTTTAGTGAATCATGTTGATCGTCTCCTGGGAGACGGTGTCAAAGGTGGTGATGGCCTTGGAGCTGGCTTCGAAGGCCTGTTGTGCCACAATCAGATCGGAAAACTGAGTCGAAATATCGACGTTGCTCTGCTCGAGGGCTTCGTCCTCCATGGTGCCCAGACCAGCGGAGCCGGCGATGCCGATGCTGGCTGCGCCCGAGGCCAGCGTGGTCTGATAGTTGTTGCCGGCTGAGATGGTGAGGCCCTGCTGATTCGTGATACTGGCCAACGCCAGCTGCCCCACCGGGGTGGTTTGGCCATTGCTGAATGCCGCGGAGACAACTCCGTTGGAGTCGATCGTGAAGCCGTTGTACTCGCCGCTGGCGTAGCCATTCTGCGTGGTTGCTGAGACGGCGGAAGCTGAGGATACCTGCGTAATTGTCGGCTGATTATTCGAACCGTAAAGATTCCAGCCGAGGTTCATATTGCTGGCACCGTCGCTCAGGCCGGTAAAGCTGATTCCGGAAACGTTGGTGGCAGGAGATGTGAGATTGCCGTTGGCATCAAACTGCAGCGTTCCGGTCAGGTTATTTCCGCCTGTCGCATCGCCCGCCGGGAGCGAGATGCTGTAGTTCCACGAGCCGCCGCCGTTGCTGGTGAAATCGATGGTCGCCACATGGCTGACGCCCAGCGAGTCGTACACCGTGATCTGCGCCGGAACCTGCGTTCCTGCCGCAGCGCTGGCATCGAGATTCGCAGTGAGACCGAAGGACGAAGTCGCCGCGGGCTCTTCGACCTGGCCGACGGGAATCTGAATGGCCGTGAGCGGTGCGTTCGTGTCGACCGCGCCATTCACGACTGGGTAGCCCATTACCTGCTGGCCGCCCTGCGTGGTCAGCAAACCATCTGCGCTGAGGGTGAAATTGCCGTCACGGGTGTATTCCGTGGTGCCGCCGTTCTGGACGACGAAGAAGCCGTTGCCGTTGAGGGCGACATCGGTGGCGTTGCCGGTTTCGTCGATGCTGCCCTGGGAGAAGTCAGTCTCGGTGGAGGCGATCTGGGTGCCAGCGCCGACCTGCAGCGGATCCCCGGAACCGGTGCTGCCTACCTGCTGATAGAACAGATCGCTGAAGGTGACGTTCTGGCTCTTGAAGGCGGTGGTGTTCATGTTGGACAGGTTGTTGGCGATGGTGTTGAGGGCCGTCGATGAGGCTTCCAGCCCGGTAAGCGGAATTGAAAAGGATGACATGATTCCTCCGTGAGAGTGTGCCGCACCCGAGTTCAGCGGGCCGGGTTGGAGCTGGATGAGCGCATCTGCTGCGTGCGGGCCTGCAGTGCGCTGAGAACCGAGTCGAGCGGACTCGACGATGAGCCGGGCGAAAGAGTTTGCGCGGCGGACTCCAGCGCATTCGCGACGCGCGACGCGGCGTGCCCGTTTGCCGGGGCGCTGAGGTTCCCGGGGGCCAGTGCGGCGGCAGCCGTCCCTGTCGAAGATGCACCGGGCGTCGTCGCCGATGATGCCGCCACCGGGTTCGTCTGCGCGGAAGTGCTGCCGGATCCGCTGGAAGCCGACGAACTGGGAGTGAGGTCCTGATTGATCTGGATCAGCTGCTCGAGGCTGTTCACCTGCACCAGCTGGTTGATGTACTCGTTGGGGTCAGTGTCGGCGGTCGGATCCTGGTTCTGGAGTTCCGTCACCAGGAGCTGAAGAAAATCGTTGGCGCTGATGGTCGCGGAGCCCGAATCGACTGCCGAATCGGAGCTGTTCGTCGAGGTCGTGTCCTGCGCGGATGCGGGGGCGACCAGTGCGGATGTGGTCAGCGGATTCGTCGATAGCTGCATGATGGCTTCCCTTTCCCGGGCCGAAGGTCAAACCCGGATGTCAATCCAGGACAGGCCTTGCCCTTCGCTGTCCGGCGGCTGCTCCGTGAGAAGCGCTTGCGCTGCGCCCGGCGAAGCATCGCGAGTGTTCTTTGTATGGGGCTGATTTCCAGAGGGGTTTTCGCGGCTCCCGGCCGAAGCCGCAAACTGTTCCGAAGTGAGATGATCCACGTGGACCTGCTGGTCGCTGAGGTATTCGCGGATCGCGGGTAACTGCGCGGATATCGCGGTGTGAGTGGCAGCCGAGGGCGTCGCCAATGCGGCCGATATTTCTCCGGATGAAGTGCGGGTGTGGATCTCCAGCCATCCCAGGCCGGGATCGCGCACACCCACCGACAGGCGCTGCGGATTTCCAGCAAGCACCTGCGGAGGGGCCGCGGCATCCATCCGCTCAAATGGGCTTCCGGTGCGCGCGGTACTCTCAACCGCCGTGGAACGAGGTGCTCCGGCAGAGGGCATGATTGTGTGGGCGGTGGTCACGGACCATGCGGCAGCGGATGGCGGGGTGAGGCCGGAAGTTGCGAAAGGCGCCGCGCCGGGTGACGCCATCGAGAGTGCCTGCTGATGGGCCGGAGCAACGTCGTTGCCCGACAAAGCCGCCGGCAGCGCAGGTTTGGCCGCTCCATGCGGCGACGCCGGCAATGGCGATTCCCCTGTAGGCGATGTTTCGCCATGCGCGGACGCGGAGTGAACGCGGTCGGGGGTTTCGGCGGCAGCGGCCGATCTGGCGTCCTGAATGGCCGGATGCGGTGACGCCGACGCCGCAGGAGTTTGGGGAGCGGGGCCGGAACGTGCCATGTCGTGGCCGGGCGCAACAATATTTGCGCTCGCGACAACGTCTGTGCCTGACCGGAGCGAACCGGAGGCAAAGGCGTCCGGAAATACGGGAGATTTCGAAGGGGGTGCCGTGGTCTCTGTATGGAGCCTCGGCTGTGCGGTCGCACCAGCGGTTGAAGCATGGGTAGCCGGCGGCGAAGCCGCAGCCGGCGCTGAGGAGGGATCAGGATGAGTTCGGCTGGAGTGCACCGGCGCCGGCTCCGGAGCTGGAGCGGCTGACCGAGGAGAAGCCTGCATTGTCGCGGGGCGCGCGGGAACCGATGGGGTCTGCGAAGACGTTGCCGGCGGCCCGGGTCGATGGGCGGCATCTCCGGGCCCTTCGCTTAGTTCTTCCTGAGCTGCCGCGCAGAGTGCGCTCGGTCGAGCGCCCGGCTGCGCATCGACGGACTGCTGGTCTCTCGTCCGCGCCACCTTGCTTCCATCGGTGGAGAATGCAGCGTCGCGGGAGAGGTTCGCATCTGCCGGCACCGAGCTCTGCGATCCGGAGCCGGATGCAGAAGGAGCCGAGGTTGCCGATTCCGCCGGGGTCGTGCCCGCGCGCGCCGCAGGCGGATTTGCGGCCAGCTGCTGCGCGAACCACCGGCCGAACGTGGCCGGAATGCCAGCCTGCCCCTGCGCGCGATGGATCGCAGCTGGGGCTCCGGGAGTTGAAGGCAGCGCGTCAACGTCAATGCGGACGACCGGCAAGGACAGTCTCCTTTGTGCGGAAACAGAGCAAGGGGCCGGCCATCAGGCGCAGATTAATCTGAGAGGACTCTCAGGGCAGGAGCAGATTCCACATCCTGTTCCGTTCGCCCCGGTTGCTCCCGTCCGGTGCTCTGAGAAGCGGGGCTGCTCCGGGTCCCTGCCCGGTTGCGGCCGTTGAAGGGTGGCAGCTTCGTCGAGCTTCTTATCCCGGACTGGTTTCCCCGCGGTGCGCGAAGGCCGCGCCCGGCGCGGCTCTGGAACCAGTCATCGACATTCCGCTGCTCGCGCCGCTCGCGCCGGACCCTTTCAGCCTGCGAGGCCGCCGCAATCAGGGTCTCCACCTGCAGCCGTTCGAGGCGGCAGGCCAGCAGCACTTCGCGAGCGCTTTCGAACGCCGGCCGCCGGGCTTGGGCAATCGCCAGCAACCGGCTCCTTCCCCAGTTGAGGAGCTCTGCGTCCGCGATCTCCGTGAGCCATTCTGAAGCGGTCTCAGCCGTTGTGTCTGCCAGCAGGCGGAACGCCGTGTGGCGCGAGGTCCGGGCCAGCTGCTCCTGCCGCACACTCGCCTCCTCAGCCTCACGGACCGCCAGCGCCTTTCTCTCGAGGTCGAGGCGCGAAAGCTCCTCGAAGAGGTCGCGGATGCGCAGCAGTTTGTACAGATTCCGCTTCATGGTCTGGCGCCGCCGGCCTCCATCGACGCCGCCAGGCGCAGCAACTGCGTCCGCGCCTCTGCGAAGGTCTCTCGCTCGCGCGCGCTCTGCGCCAGGTATTGGCGAATCGCCGGACGAAAGCGGATGGCGCGGTCGAGGGTTTCATCGGTTCCGGGCTTATAGGCGCCGATGCGCACCAGGTCTTCCGAGCGTGCCCAGGCGGAGAGCACACGGCGCACGGTGGCTGCTGCCTGAGCGTGGTCGTCGGAGACCACCACCGGCATGAGGCGGCTGATCGACTCGATGATTTCGATCGGGGGATACCAGCCGTCGGCGGCCAGCGCACGGGAGAGCACAATGTGACCGTCAAGAAAGGAGCGGACCGCGTCGACCAGCGGATCCTGCAGATCGTCGCCCTCAATCAGGACGGTGTAGAAAGCGGTAATGCTGCCCTTCCGGAAGCGGCCGGCGCGCTCGGCGAGGCGAGCGAGACGGCTGAAGACCGAGGGGGTGTAGCCGCGGGTGGTCGGGGGCTCGCCGGCGGCGAGTCCGACCTCGCGAGCGGCCATCGCAAATCGCGTGAGCGAATCCAGCACCAGCAGCACGTGCTTTCCCGACTCCGCGAAGAATTCGGCGATGCTGGTGGCGGCCAGGGCCGCGCGCATGCGCAGCAGCGGCGACTGATCCGAGGTGGAAACCAGGACCACGGCGCGCCGACGTCCTTCCGGCCCCAAGCTGTCCTCGAGGAACTCCCCGACCTCGCGGCCGCGCTCGCCTACCAGTCCGACGACGATCACCTCTGCATCGCTGTTGCGGGTCATCATTCCGATCAGCGTGCTCTTGCCCACTCCCGACCCGCCGAAGATGCCCACACGCTGACCCCGGCCTACACTCAGCAACCCGTCAATGGCGCGGATGCCGGTTCCGAGAGCCTCCCGGATTGGTTCTCGATCCAGAGGCGCAGGCGCAGACCGGTCCAGAAGAACGGCCGACTGCCGGATCGGAGGACGCCCGCCGTCGATGGGCCGCCCCATAGCATCGAGCACGCGGCCCATGAGACTCTCGCCTGCTTCGATGTGCGGCATGACACCGAGCGCGCACACCGGGTCGCCGTATCGGATGCCGTCGGCCGCATCGAGGGTCATGGACAGAACACCATAGCCCCGAAACCCAATGACCTCGCCGGGGTGCGCCGCGCCCGCCGCGTCGCGAATCTCGCAACATTCGCCGACCGAGCACGGGGGACCCTCCGACTCGATCGTCTGGCCGGTGGCCTCGGTCACACGCCCCTGCCAGCGCAGCGGAGAGCGCTGGCGCAGGCGCGAGAAATAGGTTCCCAGCAGATCCACTCAGCCCTGCTTTCCGGCGTTGGGCGAAGCGCCGTTGGCGGCTGCGCGCACCTCGAGCAGGTCGAAGAATCCGCGCTCGATCTCTGCGATCTGGGCGCGAACGCCCAAATCCACGCGACCGAGGCTGGTTTCAAGAGATGCGTCGCAGACGTCCATGTCGGACTCCGCAACCAGCTCCGGCCGCAGCGGCAGACTCGGCATCAGGCGCAGCATCTCGCCCCACATCTCCTTCTGCGCAGCGGGCACATGGAGGCGCACGCCGGTGGAGTCAGCCAGCCGGCCAAGAGCCACCCGCACCGCCCCGGAAAGGAGCAGAGGATCCATCTGCGCTTCGCGATGCAGGATGCGCTCCGCGATCGCCAGGGACAGACGCACCACCTCCTGCTCCACCTGGGCCAGGTACTCGTCGCGGCGCCCGCGAAAATCCTCGATGGCTGTGGCCAGCGTCGCCGCGCACTGCTTTCTGCATTCAGCCTGATTGCCGGCAGCCATGGCCTTGCCCTGTTCGAGCGCCTCGCGGCGCACGGCTTCCACCTGGCGCGCCGCATGCTGATTCCACTCTTCGCGTTCGGCTTCCAGCTCCCGCACCCGCGCCGCCAGGTCCGCGGGCGAATGCAGATCGATGACCGGCAGCGGAGCTCCCGGAAGCAGCGGGTACTCCATGGGACGAACGGCGTCGGACTTGCCCAGCATGATTCTGCCTCCGGTTCACACGATGAAATCGTCGCCCTGCTCCAGCTTCAGGATGATCTTGCCTTCGGCTTCCAGGCCGCGCGCGAGGGCCAGAATCTCATGCTGAGCCGCAGCTACTTCGCGCCCGCGCACCGGCCCCATCACTTCCATGTCCTCTTTGAGCATGTCGGCCGCGCGCGAGGACATCGCTGCAAAGACATGCGCGCGAAGATCCTCACGGGCAGCGCGCAGGGCGAGGGCCAGCTGGCGCTTGTCGGCGGCGGATACGATCTCGCGCATGCTGGCCGGAGGAATGGTCACAAGGTCTTCAAACGTGAACATCAGGTTGCGGATGCTCAGAGCCATGGCCACGTCCGCGGACTCAATCTCTTCGAGAATCCTGCGCGCCTGTTCCGAGCTCATGCGATTCAGAAGGTCGGCAACCGCCTTGAACCCGGCATAGGCGCGGCGGCCGGTGTCTCCCATATTTTCCAGCCGGCGGTGCAGGATCATGGCCACGCGCTGCGCCATCTCCGGAGAAAACTGGCGCATGGCAGCGAGCCGCCGGACCGCCTCGACTCGGCGCTCCTCGCTGAGGCTGTCGATCACCACGCACCCGCGCCGCGGATCGAGGTGGGCGAGGACCACAGCGATGGTCTGCGGGTGCTCGCTTTCCAGAAACTTGCCCAGCTGTTGCGGGTCGACGCGCTGCAGCATGCTCAGATCGCTATGGCTGGCTTCCTGGGCGCGGCGCACCAGGCTCAGGAGGTCCTCAGCGCGCTGCTTGCCGAAGGTATCCACCAGCAGCTTGGTGGCGTAGTCGAGCCCGCCGTGGACCATGTACTGCTGCGTCTCCAGCATCTCGCGGAATTCCTCGACAACCTGGAGCGAGAGCTCCGGGGAAATATTGCGGAGCTCGGCAATCTCCTCGGTAAGCCGCTGCACATCCGGTTCGGCCAGATTCTGCAGGATCTTCCTGCCCAGCTCGTCGCCCACCGCGACCAGGAACACGGCGGCCTTGCGCACGCCGCTCAGCGGCGGCTGGCCGGAGCTCGATTCCGAGGGCAGGTGAAGCGATGCGGCGGCCATAGGCTATTCCGAGCGAATCCAGCTTTCCAGCAGGCGCGTGCTCTGCGCCGGCTCGCGCTTCACCGCTTCCGACACCTGCTCGAAGGCGCTCTGGGCGCGCAGCTTGCGCTGCTCCGCGGCCTGGTGTTCGGGCGTGATCGTCCGCGGTTCCGGCTCCGAAGGCAGGCGCGAAGCCTCACCCGAGGATGCCGGCACCGGCCTGGACACGGGAAGCGTGGCCAGAGTGCGCAGAGCCGGACGCGCCACCAGGAAGAAAAACCCGAGCAGGGCGGCCAGGATAGTCCCGTAGCGCAGCACGGCCTGAACCTGAGAAGCGGAGGCCAGGCTGAACAGGCGCTCGCTCAGTGCGGGCTGCGGCTGCGGTGCATCGTCGTCGAAGGCCAGCTCCTCCACGGTGACCTGATCGCCGCGCGCCGCGTCGAAGCCGATCGCATTCTGGGCCAGATCGCTCAGGCGCTTCATCTCGTCCGCTGAACGCGGCTGCCACTGCATCGCCTTGCCCTGGGCAACGCGGCGATAGTTGACCAGGACAGCGGCCGTGAGCCGGCGAACACGCCCCGCAGCCTCGACCGTGTGCCGTACCTTTTTGGAGACGCCGTAGGTATCGCTCTCCTCCTTAAGGCTCTGCGTGGCGGAGTTTTGTGCGGGATACAGCGGCGGTTTGGCAGCAGGGGCGTTGCTCGCCGTGCCGGGAATGCCGGAGGCGGACGGCTGGCCGGAGGTTTGCTCGCTGCGCTGCATGGAGAGGGTGACCGTCTGCGCCGGGTCATAGCTTTCGTCCGTTTCATCGGCGGAGGTGGAATCGTAATCCACGTTGACCGAAGCCCGGACATTGCCGGGGCCGGCTGCCGGTTCCAGCGTCTCCACCAGCTTCGCCGCCAGCTCCTGCTCGTGTGAAGCCAGCGCGGCATCGCCGGTCGGCCGGCCCAGCAGCCCTCCGCCGCCCGCATCGACAAGAACGACATTTTCCGGACGCAGACCGTCGACGGCGCTCGCCACCAGGTTGGAGATGGCGCTCGCTTCATCTTCGGAGAGGGTGCGATGGCGCAGCCGCAGCACCACCGACGCCTTGGCCTCGCGCTGATCCGCCGTGAAGAGCGAATCGTGAGGCAGGACCAGATGGACGCGCGCGGACTGCACGGACGAAAGCGTTCCGATGGTGTGCTCCAGCTCGCCCTCCAGAGCACGCTGGTAGTTCACCTGTTCGTCGAATTCCGAACCCATCCAGTTCGGCTTGTCGAAGAGCTCGAACCCCATGCGCCCGCTGCGCGGTCCGCCTTTGGCCGTGGCCGTCAGGCGGGCCTTGTCGAGGTTCTGCGCCGGGACCCGCAGCGCCGACCCATCGGGCGAGACGTCGAAGGGAATGCCTGCCGCCGTCAGCTCCTGGGCGATCTGGCGGGCATCATCGGGATCGAGCCCGGCGTAGAGCGTGCGCCAGTCCGGACGCGAGGCATACCAGAGCAGACCGCTGAAGCAGGCGACTACGATGGCGGCGATGGTGGCGAGGCGGGTACGGCGGGCCGGCTCCATGGAGCGAAAACGCGCGACAGCCTCCTGGGCCAGCGCTCCGGCGCGCTGCACGGTAAGGGCGGTCTGGGGTTTGTCAGGCATCGCTTCGCGTCAGAACTGCATGCTCATCACCTGCTGGTACGCGGCCACGGCCTTGTTACGCACCGCCAGGGTCAGCTCGAAGGCCATGTCCGCCTTTTGGGTGGCAATCATGGCGTCATGGATGTCCACTCCGGTGCCCTGCATCAGCCCCTGGACCGCCGACGCCGCCTGTTGCTCGAGGTTGTCGACGCCGGCAACTGTGCTGCGCAGCAGATCTCCAAAGGGGGCCTCGGCCGCAGCGCCGGCTGCAGCGGCAGGCGCGATCCCAGCGGCGGTTGCGGAAGAGAGCGACGAGATTGCGGCAGTCTGCATAAGGCAGCCTCCTACTTCAGAATGTCGAGCGAGGCCGAGACCATGCTCTTCTCTGCCTGGACCGCGGAACTGTTCAGGCCATAGGCGCGCGTCGCGCCCATCAGATCCACCATCTCGGTGACGGGATTGATGTCCGGGTACGAGACGTAGCCGTCCTTGTCGGCGTCCGGATGCCCGGGGTCGTAACGGCGCAGGAAGGGCGACTGATCCGGGACGACCGCGGAAACCCGCACGCCCCCGATATCGGGCTGGGAGGAACCGAGGGGCGGTGCTGCCGCGCCCAGCATCTGCCCGGCAAAGCCGGACGGCGACGCTTCCGAGGTGAAAACCACCTGCTGGCGGCGGTAGGGGCCCCCTTCAGCGGTGCGGGTGGTCTCGGCATTCGCCATGTTGGCCGCCACTACCTCGGCGCGGATGCGCTCGGCCTCGAGCGCGGACCCGCTCACCTCCATGACGCCAAACAGATTCATCGCCGGCTTCCCTTTCCGCTCATGCCCGCGCCTCACTTCTGATCTTCATGAATTGCGTCCATCACGCGGGTGAATTCGTGCTTCAGCAGTTCCACTCCGGTCCGGAACTGCAGCTGCGCCTCGGCCATCTTCATGCCTTCGCGGTCCATGGAAACATCGTTGCCGTCGGGGCGCTCCAGCAGGCCGCCAACCGGACCGACCTGCGGCGCGGGCAGCGACTCCACGGCAGCACCGCTCGCCTGCTGCTGGTTCAGGGAATCCAGCGAACGGGTCATTTCCGAGGCAAAGTCGAAGCCGACCGTGCGATAGCCGGGCGTATCGACATTGGCCATGTTCTGCGCCGTCAGCTTCAGCTCCAGCGTGGAGAGGTCCAGATATCGATTCAGCGCATCGGCCACCGGTGTCGTGAGGTGCATCGTTCGGTCCTCGATGGATTGCCTGCCACGGAACTGTGTGCAGCCGGCGCTCCGGGAAAGAGGAGGCTGCGTTAGAGAATCCTCATTCCGGCAGGTCAAACTCGATCTCCTGCCTGTCGATGCAGGGCCGATCTTCGGCGAGAATCCACGCCCGCTCCAGAACATGCTCGAGCTCGCGTACGTTGCCGGGCCAGGGATGGGCGGTCAGCGCCGACAGAGCAGCGGCGGTCATGCTCCTGGCGGGGCTCTTGCGCGCCATCTTTTCGAGGAAATGAGCGGTCAGGGCCTGGATGTCCGCGGTGCGTCCGGCCAGCGCAGGGGTGCGTATGAAGAAGACCGCCAGACGGTAATAGAGATCGGCGCGAAAGCCGCCTTTCGCAGCCAGTGCGCCCAGCGGCCGATGCGTCGCGGCAACAATGCGCACGTCCACGCGGACCGGTTCGTTGTCTCCCACCCGCTGCAGCTCTCCCGTCTCGAGGAAGCGCAGCAGCTTGGCCTGCAGCGCCAGAGGCATCTCGCCGATCTCATCGAGAAGCAGCGTGCCTCCGTGGGCGGCTTCGATGCGCCCGGTCCGTCCCTGCACGGCTCCGGTGAACGCTCCGCGGGTGTGGCCGAAGAGCTCGGCCTCCAGCAGAGCTTCCGGGATTGCCGCGCAGTTGAGAGCGACGAAGCGGTGCGTGGCGCGCGGGCTGAGGCGATGCAGGGCGCGCGCCACCAGCTCCTTCCCGCTGCCCGTGGGGCCTTCCACCAGCACCGGCGTCGATCGCGGCGCGACCAGGCGGATTCTGCGGCTGACCTCGAGCAGGGCAGGATCGGATCCGACAAATTCAGGGAGACCGCGGGAGGCCGGCGGCAGGGGCACGGTTGATTCCGCGGTGCGGGAGAAGGCCGGCACGCCAGGCATAATGGTTTGTTCCTGCGCCTCGACCGGCGCGGGCACCGCGGAGATGGGGCCCTGTGCAATACTGCGCGGCGCGGAGTTCCACGCGGCTCCGTCGGGCGATTGCGCGCGGCGAAGCGCATGGAGCACCTCGTTGCGGCGCGGACTGCGCCAGGAGCTCGCAGGCGAGGATGCGTCGGCGAGCACCAGGTCGACACCCGGATGCGCGCGCTCAAATTCCACGATGAACTCCTGAATCTCCAGATCGGGCAGCCACGAGTCGACGACCACGGCTTCCGCCGGGGAGGCATCGAGGCAGGCGAGAGTTTCAGCGCCGCCCGCGGCTTCGCGTACCTGCCAGCGCAGTTCGGTGAGCGCGTCCCGCAGGCGGCGCCGGAAGGAGACATCGGGGCTGGCGAGAACGGCGGTGCGGGCGATGGTGGAGGGTCTTTGCTGTGCGACGGCGGCCATGATGTTTTCTCCAAGCTGGATGTTGCGATGTTGCGCGCTGCTCTCAGGCATTCGCGCTGATCTGGTACCCGAAGCCGCGAACGGTGCGGATCAGCGGCTCGGCTCTGGTGGCCCCCTCCGGCTGCGGGGAGACGTCGTGCAGCTTGCGGCGCAGATAGTTGATGTACACATCGACGACGTTCGTGCCGGCGGTCCGCTTCATGTTCCAGACCGCCTGGAGCAGATCGGAGCGCGAGACCGCCTGCCCGCGGTGCAGCATCAGGTATTCGAGCAGCGCGAATTCCCTGCTGGTCAGGACGACCGGGTCTCCGCGCCGCCTGACCGTATGTTCCACCCGGTTCACTTCAAGGTCCCCGTGGCGCAGGACGAGGCCGGGCGAACGCCGGCGCAGCAGCGCCCGGCAGCGGGCGCGCAGTTCGGCAAAGGAGAACGGCTTCTGCATAAAGTCATCGGCTCCCATTTCGAGGCAGCGCAAACGGGTTTCCGCCTCCTGACGTGCGGTGAGGATGAGAATCGGCAAATCTTCGGTGAGCGAGCGCAGGAACTGGAGAACCTCGGCGCCATCGCGGCGTGGGAGGTTCAGATCGAGGACGGCCATCTCCGGCTCGAGCC
Organism: Acidobacteriaceae bacterium; assembly: GCA_035505395.1. Taxonomy (GTDB): domain Bacteria; phylum Acidobacteriota; class Terriglobia; order Terriglobales; family Acidobacteriaceae; genus Palsa-343. Next base: position 15,386 of record DATJQW010000153.1, on the reverse strand, counting down.
GGCGGGCAGCCTCCATCGCCATCTCGCCGTCGGTGGCCACCGTCACCTGATGCCCGTCCATTTCGAGACCGCGCGCCAGAAACGCTCCCAGCGCCCGATCGTCCTCTGCAATCAGAAGCCGCATGGTTCTTCTTCTCCCACCCGCAGCATCTCGCCGCAGAGCCGGGAAGACCAGAGCACGCATGAGAAAAATCCAGGAGTCGGTCTCGAATCGGAACGTCCGGACAAACGGCGCCGGAACGGGAATCCGCAAAGTTACGTCGTGCTTTGCGCCGATTCGCCTTTTATTCGCTATAATGCGCCCATGGCTATGACTCGGCGGCAGAAGGAAGTGCTGGATTTCATCTCCGGCTTCGTGCAGCGGAACGGCTATTCTCCGTCGTTTGAGGAGATCGCACGCGGACTTGATCTTCGCTCGCTGGCGACGGTGCATAAACACATCACGAATCTGCAGAACAAGGGCCTGCTGGCGAGGGCGCATAACCGCAGCCGATCGATTGACGTGCTGCCGCCGCGTACGAAGGGACGCGGACTCGAGCGACTGCCGCTGGCCGGGCGCATTGCCGCGGGCTACCCGGTGGAGACCGCGGAGATTCCGGAGAGCATATCGCTGGGCGACATCATCGGCAATCGCGATGTCTTCGCGCTGCAGGTTCGCGGGGAATCGATGCGCGACGAGCACATTGTCGACGGCGACTACGTGCTGGTGGAGCGGACGAACACGGCACGCACGGGAGAGATTGTCGTAGCCCTGGTCCGCGGAGCGGAGACCACGCTGAAGCGGTATTATCCCGAGGGCTCGCTGGTGCGGCTGCAGCCCGCCAACGCGGAGATGGATCCCATCTTCGTTCCCGCGGCGCAGGTGGACATTCAGGGGCGCGTGCTGGGCATGCTGCGCAAGTACTGAACGGCGCTAATCGCCGACTTCCAGCCCCACGGCCTGCATGAGCCGAAGCGCGTTGCTGGTCCGCACCACGCCCTCCATCAGCCGATAGTCAAAACTGAGCTTGCCATCCCGGAGTGAATCCTCGAAGTGGCAGTTGCGCGCCACGCCGTTCATCGAAGCCGGAATCTCGGTCAGTGCGAGATCGTGGGTGGTCACCATACCGACGGCGCCTTTCCGCACCAGCGCCCCCACGACGAAGCGCGTTCCTTCCAGCCGGTCGTGCGAATTCGTCCCCGACAGCAGCTCATCGAGCAGAAACAGCAGCGGCACCGGACCGCTCGCAAGGTCTGACAGCAGCTTCAGCCGGCGAATCTCCGCATAGAACCGGGACACTCCGCCCTGGAGGGAATCGAGAACGCAGATGGAGGCGCCGACCACGAGTGGCGACATGCGCAGGCGGCGGGCGCGCACCGGCGCCCCGCATTGCGCCAGCACGGCGTTGATGCCGACACCGCGCAGCAGCGTGCTCTTGCCCGCCATGTTCGGGCCGCTGATCATCAGGAGCTGAAGCTGCCGTCCGAGTGCGATGCTATTGCCGACCGCGCCGGCCTCAGGAAGCAGCGGGTGTGCCAGGCTCTCCGCCTCGAAGCAGGGCGACTCTCCGACGAACTCGGGGAGGACATCTGCGGGATGCTCCCATGCGTATCCGGCCAGGGCCGCGAGCGCCTCAAATTCGCCTACCGCAGCGAGCCAGATCGGGATGGCGGGACCAAATTGGTGCTTCCAGCGTTCGGCGGCAGCGGCCAGCAAGGCGGTGTAGAAAAGCACCGGGGCGAAGGGACGAATCATGAGATTCTCCCGCGCTTCGAGCCATTCGACAATGCGGCGCAGCTTCTTCAGAGCTTGCGAGGGCGGCACGTGATGGGTGTTGAGGGAAGCCCGAAGGGCCTGCAGACGCGGAGCTGTGAAACTCTCGCCCTCGAGAATCGCGAGAACTTCGGCAACTACCTTCAGATCAGCCGCAGCGCGCTCGGCGGCCTCGGCGGTTTCGTGCGAACGAGGCGCAACCATGCGGTTGACGCCAAAGTTGAGCAGAGAGATGGCCAGCAGTGGGTACCAGGAACCGGTGGTGAACCACCAGGCCGCAGCAGCGACCCAGGCAGTTCCGAGCAGGACAAGCAGCGGCGAGAGCCAGCGCGCGTGAAGAGCCGCCGGCGACACTCCCCACGCTCCCAGAGTCTCAGGATCTACCTGGTCACGCAGGTGGCCGCCGGCGATGAAGAGACGCTCGCGCAGAGCGAGCTGGACTTTGAGCTCCAGGACGGCCGCATGCCGTTCGCGCACCTCGTCTGGCGGGGCCGCGGTCAGCAGCCATCGCGCCACCGCTTCCTCTCCGGCGCGGGTTTGCGCGGTGCAGAGCAGTTCGAAGAGCGAGCCCCTGCCGAAGAGATCGAGATCGCGCGCGTACGGATGCGCCGGATCGAGGAAGCGATCGCCCGGCTCGCCGGTCCCCATCCAGCGGTTCTCGAGCCGCGCCAGACCTCGCTCATAGAATTGCGAAACGCGCTGCCGCTCGCGAAGCCGGCGGAGCAGTTTTTCATGCGCGACGGCAGAAATCACGAAGAGCGCGGCAGGGATCAGCAGGAAGAGCAGCCGCAAAGGATGGTGCATCAGAGCCACGGCAAGAACGACGGCGATCAGAAAGATGGCGACTTTGGCGTAGCCCAGCCGCCGGTCCCATGCCTGGCCGCGAGCCACCCGCGCCTGATTTCCTCGCAACAAACGGCTGTAGACGGACTGCGGCGATTCCATGGCGGGCTTCCTGGATTGTACTCATCCAATCCGAAGCGCCGGGAGCCGGCGCACCGTGCACGCAGAAAAGCCCGGATTTCTCCGGGCTCGTGTGCCAATCCTCAGGCTGCGGTTAGCTGAGAACGCGCAGAACGCTCTTTGCGATGGTCTCTTTGGGCACGTAGCCCACGATCTGCTCGGCGACCTTGCCGCCCTTGAAGAGGAGCAGGGCAGGGATGCCGCGAATGCCGTAACGCATGGGCGTCGCCTGGTTGCGGTCGACATCCATCTTGGCCACTTTCAGCCGGCCGCTGTATTCCTCGGCCACTTCATCGACGATCGGTGCCAGAGCACGGCACGGCCCGCACCACGTTGCCCAAAAATCGACCAGAACCGGCTGGTCCGACTGCAAAACCTCCTGCTCAAACGTCGCATCGCTTACTTCCGCAATCCCCACTGCAGCCATGTTTCTCCTTGTTCAGTGCTGTACGCACTCACCATCATCCAGTATATAGATGTGTTGGGGGATGCAGGGTCGCAGGAAGCCGGCGCGGAGGCTGCCGGCACAAAAATTAAGGCGCCCGGATTCTTATCCAGAATCACGGACGCCGGAGCAGCCCTCCCCCAGAACTGCCCACGTGACTCAAGATAGGATTTCGGTTGTCCGAAAGCAAGCAATCTTGGGTAATTTGAGTAATGCTTGCAATAAGTTACGCGAGGGGCCGAGATAAGGTTACCAAAGTGGGAGGCACCGCAGAATGGTCACCGCAGGGCCCTTAGTCGGATGTCTCGACGAGCGCAGGCTGGGTTTCCAATTCGCAAACCAGCACAACCGCCTCGCTGCTCGCCCCCAACGCAGCAGAGACCAGCGCCTTCCCCTCCTGGGCAGCCTGCTCGGATACGGCGAGCAGCAGCACGGCCGGCCCTGCGCCGCTGAGGGCAACACCGGCGATGCCGGAACGTCCTGCCAGAGGCAGGAGTTTGGGCAGCAGAGGGCAAACCTCCGCGCGGTAGGGTTGGTGCAGCCGGTCGCGCATGGCATTCGCCAGCAGCGCCGGCTCTCCGCGCGCAAAGGCGGCGGTCAGCAGGGCGACGCGCTGAAGATTGGCGACCACGTCGGCGCAGGGCCAGGCCGCGGGAAGGACGGCACGCGAGGCCGTGGTTGCGAGGGCCTGCTGCGGCATCACGATCAGCGCCCGCCATTCCTGCGGCGGCGCGAAGGAGACGGCCTGCACCTGATCGCCGTTCACAGCGCTGGCGACAAATCCCCCCAGCCAGCACGCGGCGGCGTTATCGGGGTGGCCCTCCAGACGGCAGGCTTCGGCGAGGATGCGGTCGCGATTCCACCCAAGCCTTCCAAACTGCGAAGCCAGCGCAGCCGCGGCTAACCGTACCGCGGCCGACGAGCCGCAGCCCATGCCCAGCGGGATGTCGTTCCTCATCCGCAGGCGCAGTGGGACGACCGGCTTGCCGTGAGCAGCCAGCAACTCGCGGTAGGTTTCGAGAAGCAGATTGTTTTCGGTCGCCGCGCAGATGGCCGCATCGCGTCCCGACGCATCGATCGTGAACTCATCGGCCGGCTCGGCCTCGATCTCAAGACAGAGCTTCAGAGCCAGAGCCAGCGTGTCGAAACCGGGGCCCAGATTCGCCGAGGTCGCCGGCAATCGAAGGCGCATGCGGGTCACAGGCGGACGCGCTCCAGTTCGCGCAGGACCTGGTCCGCATCGGCATCGAGCTCGATCGTGTTGCGACGGAGGCCTTCGATCTGCGAAACGACCGGCGCGGCTTCGTCGCCGGCCAGCAGATCGCCCCGGTGAAAGTGAATCGTGTAGTCGGGATCTTTGAGCGTGTGGCCGGTGAGCAGCAGCACAACGGACTCGTCGCGCGCGATCTTTCCGTGCTCCAGGAGCTTCTTCAGGCCGGCAAGCGTGACGGCCGAGGCGGGCTCGCAGCCAATCCCCTCCGAGCCAATCTCGGCCTTCGCCAGCGCAATCTCCGCCTCGGAAACCTGCTCGACGAATCCGCCCGTTTGCCTGAGGATGCGCACGGCTTTGCGCCAGGAAGCGGGATTGCCGATGCGAATGGCGCTGGCGCGGGTGTGGGCTTCCACCGGCTCAAGCCGTTCACCGCCGAATTCCTGCATGGAGCGAACGAGTGGATTGGCGCCCTCGGCCTGGATCACGGAGATTTTGGGCACGCGCGCCGTGAGCCCGAGGTGGTGCATCTCAAGGAAACCCTTGCCCAGAGCCGAGCTGTTGGCCAGATTTCCACCGGGGACAACGAGGTGATGGGGAACCTCCCATTCCAGCTGCTCGGCAATTTCCAGCGCAGGCGTCTTCTGGCCCTCGATGCGGTAAGGATTGACGGAATTGAGCAGGTAAACCGGAGCGCGCCCCACCACTTCCGCAAGGACGCGCACGCAGCCATCGAAATCGGTGCGCAGCTGCAGCGTCAGCGCTCCGTAGTCCATCGCCTGGGCGAGCTTGCCCCAGGCAATCTTGCCCTGCGGCAGCAGGACGAGGCTGCGCATGCCGGCGCGCGCGGCATAAGCCGCCATCGCTGCCGAGGTGTTGCCCGTCGAAGCGCAGGCCACCCAGCTGAAGCCGCGTTCGCGCGCCACCGAAAGCGCCGCGGTCATGCCGGTGTCCTTGAATGAGCCGGTGGGATTCATGCCCTGGTGCTTGGCACGGAGTTGCGCCAGCCCGAGGCGCTGCGCAGACCGGGGCAGATCGTAGAGCGGCGTGTTGCCTTCGCCGAGGGTTACCATGCCCGCCTCATCGCCCAGGATGGGCAGCATCTCGCGGAAGCGCCAGACGCCACTGCGATCCTCGGCCTGGAGCGAGGTGCGCCGTTCGCGCCACAGCCAGCGCAGCGCGCTGGGATTGGGGCGGGTGTGCCGAGGCCCGTTCCAGCCGGGATAAAAAACCTCGTACAGCTCGCGGCAGCCGGGGCACCGGAAATCTCCCCCGAGTGCTTCAGGCGCGACGATCGCGGAGCAGCCGGTGCATCGGAACTGATGAATCTCCATCATGAGGCGGCGAATAATCTCAGCCTAACATTGGGCCGACTGGACGCCGGATCGTGTAGATCCGTATAGATTAGAATCGCAATTCCGTATAAACTCGCCGCATGGCCGGCTTACTCACTCCTCGCGAAGCCGCAATGCGTCTGGGGATCTCCTATCCGGCGATCAAGCAGTGGATCTACCGCGGAAAACTGAAGGCCATCAGGACGCCGGGCGGTCACTACCGTATTCCTGAAGCGGAGCTGGACGCCCTGCTCTACAAGGCGAAGCAGCCGGATACGCCGGCGCGGCAGATGATGCGTACGGTGAGCGGGCGCAATCAGCTGGTAGGACGCATTGTCGAGCTGAAGATCGAAGGACTGCTGGCCCAGGTGCGGCTCTCCATCGGCGGACAGATCATCACCTCGATCATCACCGCGGATGCGGCGCGCGAAATGCGTCTGAAGAAAGGTGAGACGGTCGCGGCACTGATCAAGTCGACGGAGGTCATGGTGCTGCGTGTTTGATCTCAGAAAGCTGCTGTTCCTGCCTGCGTTGCTGCTTGCCGTGCCTCACGCCTGCGGCCAGCAATCGCTGCGCATTGCAGCGGCAGCCGACCTGCAACCGCTCCTGCCTCCGGTGATCGCGGCATTCCGGCAACAAACGGGAATTGCCGTCGAAGCCTCGTACAAGTCGTCGGCGACGCTGGCGACCGAAATCATCAGTGGCGCGCCTTTCGATCTCTTTCTCGCGGCGGATTTGTCCTTTCCGCAGCGGGTGATCGACGCGGGCAGGGCTGAAGAAACGAAGCCGGAGCCCTATGCCCGCGGCACGCTGGTACTATGGACGCGCAATGACTCCGGTGTGAAGACGCTGTCGATGGACGCATTGCAGGGCCCGGCGGCACACTCCATCGCCATCGCCAATGCAGAACATGCGCCGTACGGGCGAGCGGCTGAGGCCGCGCTCGAACAAGAGCATCTGCTGGACACACTGCGGCCGAAGCTGGTCATCGCCGAGAACATCGCGCAGGCTGCGCAATATGCCGATTCCGGAAACGCGCAGGTTGGATTCATTTCTCTCACCGCTGCGGTAACGCCGCGGCTCAGGGCGGACGGCCATTTCGTTCGCGTGCCCGCCGGCGACTACCCGCCCATCCTGCAGGGAGCCGTGGTGGTGCGTGACAGCGCGAACGCCATCGCCGCGAGAAAGTTCCTCCAGTTTCTGCGGACGCCAGCGATCGGCCGTATGCTTGCCGAGCGAGGGCTCGAGCCGATTCACTGATGGACGTCGAGGCGCTGTGTCTCACGCTGCGTCTGGCCGCTGTGACCACGGCAGCACTGCTGGCGTGCGGCATTCCGCTCGCTTACTGGATCGTTTCCACCCGCTCGCGTCTGCGGCCGGTGGTAGAGGCGGTGACTACGCTGCCGATTCTGCTGCCGCCCACGGTGCTGGGCTTTTATCTGCTGGTTCTGCTCGGGCCGCGCACCGCCTTCGGGCGCGCGGCTGTACATCTGCTGGGACATCCGCTGGCGTTTTCATTTTCGGGACTGGTCGTCGGATCGGTGATTTACAGCCTTCCCTTCGCTGTGCAGCCACTAACGGCCGGATTTCACGCGGTTGATGCTGGGCTGATCGAGCAGGCAAGGCTGCTCGGCGCGGGCCGATGGCGCATCCTGCGGAGCGTTCTGCTGCCGCTCTCGGCGCGCTCGGTGGTGGCCGCCGCTGCGCTGTGCTTTACACATACCGTAGGCGAGTTCGGGGTGGTACTGATGATCGGCGGCGACATTCCCGGAGCGACGCGCACCTTGTCGATCGCTATTTACGACCAGGTGCAGGATTTCGCCTACGCGCAGGCTAACCGGACAGCGCTTCTGCTGCTGTGTTTTTCGCTGGCCGCACTGGTGCTGCTCTACGCGCGCCGCAGGCATGAGGGACCGGCGCATGCCTGACATCCGCATCCGCCATCGGCAAGGCCATTTTGTGCTGGACGCTGAATTCTCGCTGACCAGCCCATGGACCGTGCTCTTTGGCCCGTCGGGTGCGGGAAAGAGCACCGCCCTGCGTGCAATCGCAGGGCTGATCGTGCCCGATGCGGGCCACGTGACGCTGGCGGGAAGAACACTGCTGGATACGGCCACAGGCATTGCCCTGGCTCCGGGGCGGCGTTCGATCGGATTTGTAACCCAGCAGCCCTCACTCTTCCCTCACCTGACAGTGCGCGAGAATGTGGAGTTCGGAATCCACAACCTGGCGCATGAGGAGCGGCGGCAGCGTGCGATGGAGATGCTGCGGCTCTTCGGTGCCGAGGCGCTGGCGGAGCGGCGTACGCATGGCCTTTCAGGAGGCGAGCGGCAGCGGGTGGCGCTGGCGCGGGCCCTGGCCCCGGCTCCGCATCTGCTGCTGCTCGACGAGCCGCTGGCGGCTCTCGACGACGCGTCCGCTCAGGACATTCTTGCGCGGTTGCTCAGCCTGGAGACGCGCGTGCTCTACGTCTCGCATGACCTGCCCGAAATCTGGCGTGTCCCGGCGGAAGTCGTCCTGATGGAGGGCGGCCGCGTGACCGCCACCGGTCCGCTGCAGCAGATTCTCGCCGCCCATCGCGATCGCCTGCTGCAGCAGCTCAGCTGATCGTCACGGCTGTGGGTGTCCCCACACGCGATCGAGAAAGAGCCAGCGGTCGCGATGCGGATCGGGCGCAGCCTGGGACTGAGCGTCGAGGTTCATCACCTGCCAGCCATCGGCGGCCGTGTAGGGCGGCCAGTTGGGGGTCCCACGCGCATTTGGATTCCCGGTGCGTGCGAAATTCGTCCAGTAGGTCTCGATGAGATCGCTCAGCGCGTAGTCCTGCGGCTGCCAGACCGCGCCGGGGCGCGAATCGAGCGTCCCGAAGACGTACTCGATCTCGTCGGAATGAAAGGCCCCGGAGCCGGCCGGGTGGTATTGGCTGGCGGGCGAGGGTCGCCGGAAATAGTAGCGGTAAACAGCCGCATCGCCGGTAGCAGCCTGCGCTTCAAGCCATTTCCATGTCGAGAAGGTAATGAACCGCGCGCCGGTCAGAGTGATATCCGAACGGACCGTCTCCGCTTCGGTCTGCGCAGGGAACAGGCGCAGAAACTCGTCTGCGTTCGCGCCGAAATCCTGCTGCGCCTGCGCGCGGAAACTTTCCGGGGTGGGAGGCTGCGGATCATCGATGGCCAGAGCGCTTGGCTCGTCACGGTTCCATCCGGCCAGCAGCGGAACGTGCGCCTGCTTGCCCTCCGCGTAGATTTGCGGAACGCTTTCCGGCAGGAAGTATCCATCGACGTCCGGTCCGATGCGGGTGTGTGCCACCTGGTCCGGGTGGTCCATCTTATCGATCAGATCCTGCACGCTCATGGCGCGAAGATCGGTCAGGCTCGACGTTCCGAACGTGGCCTGTGCCCAGGCGGAATCGGTTCTTTCGCTCTCCGCAAGCGGCGGGAATGACAGGCCGCGGCTGGAGAAGGCAGCTCCGCTTTCGCCAATCGCGTGGACGAAGAGCCCCTGCGCCAGCGGTGAAGCCATCTGGGCGCTGACGGAAAAGGAGCCGGCCGATTCGCCAAAGATGGTCACGTTGTGCGGATCGCCTCCGAAGCGGCTGATATTTCGTTTGACCCACTCCAGCGCGGCGGTCTGATCCATCAACCCGTAGTTGCCAGCTGCGTGGTGCGGCGACTCCGCGGCCAGCTCAGGCAGCACGAGAAAGCCGAAGACTCCAAGCCGGTAGTTCATGGAAACGACCACCACGCCCTTGTGCGCCAGATGCTCGCCGTCCTGGCGCGGCTCAGAGGTGGCGCCGGCGGTGAAGCCGCCACCGTAGATCCAGACCATCACGGGAAGGTTCGCGTGCTTGTTCCTGGCGGGCGTCCAGACGTTGAGGTTCAGGCAGTCTTCGCTCGGGCCGGGGTCGCGAAAAACCATGTCCTCGAAGGGATGGGGCTGGATGCAGCGGTGGCCGAAGCTGGTGGCGTCGCGCACGCCGGACCATTTAGACGCGGGTTGTGGCGGCCGCCAGCGCAACGGCCCGACAGGCGGAGCGGCATAGGGAATGCCGAGGAAAATCCGCACCTGGCCATCCCCGCCGAGCTTGCCGCGCACTTTGCCCCTGTCGGTCTTGATCGTCAGCTGATCGCTGGCGCCGGCGGCGCACACGGCAGCAAAGGAGAAGAAGAGTAACAGGGCACAGGCAGTCGCACGACGTCTCAGCATGGATCCTCCAATTCCCAACCCAGCCTACGCGGGTCGCCCAAGAATTTTCCACCGCACCCCGCTGGCTCGCGCGAGGCGGCGGATCAGAGTTGCTCGGGTGCAAGCAGGCCGGCGACTGTCTCGCGGCGCCGGATCAGGCGGGCGCGGCGGCCACTGACGAGAATCTCCGCTGGGCGCATGCGGGAGTTGTAATTCGAAGCCAGCGACATGCCGTACGCACCGGCATCGAGGATAGCGACCAGATCGCCCGGCGCCAGCGATGGCAGTGCGCGATCGCGCGCGAAGAAATCTCCGCTTTCGCAGACGGGCCCTACCACGTCTGCGACGACTCGGCGAGCAGAGCGGCGCACGACGGGCACGATCTCGTGATAGGCCTGATACAGCGCGGGGCGGATCAGGTCGTTCATCGCAGCGTCGACGATCACAAAATTCTTTTTCCCGTTTTTCTTCACGTAGAGAACGCGGGTCAGCAGCGCCCCGGCCTGCGCCACGAGAAAACGCCCCGGCTCCAGCAGCAGCTTCACGTTGCCAATCGATTCGGCGGCGGGAATCAGAGCCGCTGCATACTGGCGAACTCTTTTCTCCGCATCGAAGGCGTGGTCGGCGTGGTACTCGATGCCGAGACCTCCGCCCAGATCCATCAGGCGGATGGTATGGCCGTCGCGACGAAGTTCAGTAACCAGCGCGGCAACGCGCCGGGCCGCCGCCCCAAAAGGCTCGGCGTTTTTGATCTGCGAACCGATGTGCACGCTGACGCCGGACGGTTCGAGATACTTGCCGGCCTTGCGGTAAACAGCGCGGGCGCGGCGAATATCGATGCCGAATTTGTGCTCGCGCATTCCCGTGGATATATACGGATGCGTCTCCGCAAAAACGTCGGGGTTGACCCGCAGCGCAATGCGAGCGTGTTTGCGGAGCCTGGCAGCGCGTTCGGAGAGCAGTTCCAGTTCGCCTTCGCTCTCCACATTGAAGAGGAGGATGCCCGCGCGGAGGGCCAGATCCATCTCCGGCGCCGTCTTGCCGATACCCGAGAAGACCACACGTTGCGCGGCCTCGCGGTCGACGGCCAGCACCCGCTCCAGTTCCCCGCCGGAGACCACATCAAAGCCGGAGCCGTGCTCGGAAAACAGTTTCAAAACAGCCAGCGAAGAATTGGCCTTGACTGCATAGCAGACCTGGTGAGGAACAGCACGGAAGGCGCGCTCAAAGCGGCTGAGGCGGCCGATCATGTGGTCGGCGGAGTAGACATAAAGCGGGGTGCCGAAGCGGCGCGCCGCGGCTTCCAGACTGACACCATTGCAGTGCAGCGGCGATTGCGGATGGGGATGAGCAAACGGACGGCTGTCGATCGGAACACCTCGGCACAGCGATTCCTCCTGAGAGTAACGAGGTTCGACGCGCGCGTAAAGCCAGCACGGCGGCAGCTATGCGGCAGACGCGGGCGCCCATTCGCGTGCGGGCGAGCGCCTCAGGGATGTGCGTCCAGCTCGAAGTTCAGGATCGACGCCGCTCCGGCCGACGCAATAACGATGAGGCGCGCGGCGAGACCGTTTGCAGAGAGCGGCGTGAAGGTGACGGAGCCATCCAGGGCCGAGGCCGCCTGCACCGTCTGCTGCGCGAGAATCGGCGCCGGTGCGCACGATCCCTGGTTCGGACACGGTTCGGTCCAGCCGTAGAGCGTCTCGGCGATTGTGACGCCTGCGCCTGCGAGCGGGTCGCCGAAGGCGTCGGTGACATGGAGAACGACAGGAGTAAACGTCTGGCTCGCCGGAATATATTGCTCCGTGCCGGTCCATGCCACCAGCGCAGCCGTTTCAGGATCAACCGGTGTGACGGTGAAGTTCGCACAGGTCATGCTTCCGGTGAGGCATGCGCTCACCGTGGACGCAACGCTCGCGGTGAAGGGTCCCGCGGCAATCTGGTCCGACGCAATGCCGGCGGCTCCGCTGGAGCACTGACTGGCCGCGACCGCGAGGTTCGGCGAGTTAGGCGACCAGGTGATGGACTGCCCCTGTACCGCGGTGCCGGCAGCATTGAGCGCCAGGGCCTGCACGGGCCACTGCGCCGTGGCGCCCAGTACGAGGTAAAGGTTCGGCGTCAGCGCGACAATCGATGGCGGGGCGGTGCCGGTGAACTCCGCCAGCACGCTGCTGCCGTTCGTGAGGGAAGCGGTGAGCTGTGCAAGCGCCGCGGAATTGGCAGTGACCGGCAGGGTCGCGGTACCGTCGCCGGCTGTGACCACGCTGCACGTGGCCAGTCCGCAGCCCAGCGCGGCCGTGCCTTCCGTGACGGAAAAGGTCACGGTATCGCCGGCTGCGGGTTTCTGCGTGGCAAGGTCGATGGCCCGAACGGTCAATGGCTGCGGCACGCCAATCGGAACGGCTCCGGACGGGGCTGTCACGATGGAGATTGCGTCGTTCCCCTGCGCGTCGTAGCTGAAATTGTCGGCGATCGCAGTCACACCCAGCGTTTGCGAATCCTGCACCTGAAGCAGGACATTGCCGGTGACCCCGTTCGACGGAGGCGCCGTGGCCACAATTGTGTTGGGCGTGACGCTGAGCACCTGGGCTGGGACGCCGTTGACGGTCACCGTGACCGTCGGCCGGAAGCCCATGCCCTGGATGACAATCTGTCCGCCGGAGGGCGGCAACCGCGCCGGTGTAACGCTGTCTGCGTAGAGAATACGTCCGCGATAGGCGTAGTCGGGCCGGCCATCGCCGCGAAAATCGGCCAGCCCGATACGAACCTCGCTGTCGGCAATCGTCATGACGGGAAGCGTGGAAAGGCCCGGGACGTTGCCGTTCAAGGGCTGCAAAGTTCCCGTCACCGGCGCCGCGCCGGCCTGATCGGTTCCGTTCCACGCGCCGAGCACGATCTGCGCTTTGTTCTCCGTGTCTGCGCCAGTTTCGTCGAGCGCCTGTGCCTCGATTGTGAATTCCCGCGCCCCGCTGGCCCACCACTGGAACCATGCGGAGTGACCGTAGCCGTTGATGCGCGCGGTCCACTCCCCGCCGACAGGGACCGTGACAGGCGCGGAGAACGAGCCGTCGGCCGTTTCCGGAGGCTCGTCGGCGGCATCCTGAATGACAACGTTCTGAGAAACTGTCGAACCAGCGCTGAGGCCTGGGAGCGTAATCACGGGCATGGTCCCGGAAGGCGCAACCTGGCCCGTGGTGTAGGGGGCGACTGCAGAATTGCCGATGTAGAGAGGATTCACCTGCTCGAAAGTGAGCTGATAGTCCGACGTCGTGACGCCGGGGGGCAGCGGCACGTCGCTCAGATCGAAGTAGCCTTCGAGCGCGACGTCGTTGCTCCCGAACCGCGTGAGCGGATTCCCGTTCGCATCTGTCGAGCCGGTGACCGGGTTCCCCGCGTTGCCCTGGAAATACACGCCGCTGACGCCGGTGACGGTATGCACGATGTCCGGCACTCCGTTCACCAGCGGGCGAAGCACCACGTTCACGCCCTGCATGCCCTGGCCGAGCGGGAAAGAGATGGTGCCCGTTACGGAGATGGTCGCCGCAGCGGTGAGCGTCTTGCCGGTGAAGTTGCCGATGTTGGCAGAGGTGACGGGGTAGAGGCGGCTCAGCGATGCAAGGTCGTCGGTGCGCAGCTGCGTTGGGTTGGGCATGCACACTCCGCCGCTGCCGTTGCAGAGGCGCTCGATGGGATGCAGGATGGGCCAGCCGGCAAGCCCTGCCGAGGTGATCTGATCGTTGACGAACATCTCTTCGTTGGTCTGCGACCAGCCGAGACCCAGCACGTAGCCGAAGGCGCGAATGAGCTGGTACTGGATATTCGTGATCTGCGCGGTGGTGGTCGCACACTGGCCGTTCACCAGGATGAGCGCGTGAGCCAGGTTGCCGGTGACGGCGAAGTTGTCGACCGTCGGAATGACGCCGTTATTCTCGCAATCCAGCGAAGAACTGGCGCCCGCGCCGTAGATGCCATTGATGACGGAGCCATTCTCGTCGTAGACCACAGCCACGGGTTTGTTTGTCGCGGTGGGCTGGATGTCGGCCGGCAAAACGATGCCGTTGGAACCGGTGGTGATGGAATTGTCTACGTCTTCGGCGAGATTGCCGCCGCGCTGGATCGAGATTGCCGCGGTGTTCACGCCATTCCATACGGCGACGGCGTTGGCGACCATGGTATTCGCCTGGGCTTGTGTGACCTTCGAGCTGAGAGGGCTGAGGTCGGTGTAATAGATCACCAGGCCGTTGGCCCAGACGATCGGACTGCCCTCGGCCGAAGGATTGAAATAGCTGGAACCGGCGACCCACCGCGGGCCGCTTGCGCTCGCCTGTCCCGCAAAGACGAGGAGCAGAGCCAGCGCGATCAAAAGGGCGGCGATTCTGGCGATCCACGGATCGGGATTGAGGCGCATGGCGCTGTTTCCCCGAAATACTCCGGCTCTATTGCGACACGGCGGGAGCGATTCGGCGAAAGAATCGTGTGGGGATTGTGAGACATCAGTTCAGAACGGGCGAGCGCTAGGATTGGATTCCAAATCGGGAGCAGGCGCCTGGCAGGTACAATCGAAATTTCAGGGAAAATGTCAGATACCATTCGCGATACAGTCATTCTCGGCTCCGGCTGCGCCGGACTCACTGCTGCCATCTACACTGCCCGGGCGAACCTGAGCCCACTGATTCTGGAGGGCCACGAGCCGGGCGGCCAGTTATCGATCACCACCCTGGTGGAGAACTTTCCTGGCTGGCCGGAGGGAATCCAGGGGCCGGAGCTGATCGAAAACATGCGCAAGCAGGCTTCGCGCTTCGGAGCGGAGTTCCGTATGGGCCACCTGGCGACGGTGGACCTGACGAAGCATCCGTTTGCGCTGAACCTGGGGAACGAAATCGTTCACACGCGAACGCTGATCATCGCCAGCGGCGCCTCGGCGCGCTGGCTGGGGCTGCCTTCGGAGCAGGCTCTGATCGGGCATGGCGTCAGCTCGTGCGCGACCTGCGACGGCTTCTTCTTCACCGGAAAGGAGATCGCGGTGGTCGGCGGCGGCGATTCGGCGATGGAAGAGGCGCTGTTCCTGACGCGGTTTGCGTCGAAGGTCACGCTGATCCACCGGCGCGAGCATTTTCGCGCCTCGCGGATCATGCTGGACCGCGCGATTGCTCATCCGAAGATCGCTTTCATGACCAACACCCTGATCGAAGAGGTGATGGGCGTCGAGCAGAAGGAAGTCACCGGGGTGCGGCTGCGCGATACGATGACCGGCACCTCGTCGGAGCTGAGCCTCAGCGGGCTGTTCCTCGGAATCGGGCATATCCCCAACGCGGCGATGTTTGCGGGACAGCTGGAGCTCGACGAGGACGGATACATCCAGACGCACCATTACGTCTTCACGCGGGTCCCGGGCGTGTACGCCTGCGGGGACGTGCAGGACCGGCGGTACCGGCAGGCGATCACGGCGGCGGGGACGGGGTGCATGGCTGCGCTGGAGGCCGAGAAGTACCTCGA
>DATJQW010000152.1:0-8903 GCA_035505395.1 Acidobacteriaceae bacterium | reverse complement strand
CGGGAACTGAGGGGCAGGGGGAGGGGGGTCGATTTCAAGCTCGCGCGCCGGGACGGTTGTAACCTGTACCCTGTACCGATGAACCCGCTGCCCATCCACTCCGACAACCTGGCCTCGACCAAGGACGACATGGTCGCCTTCATCGAAGGCCACGGAATGCGCCGCGTCCCTGCTCACGCCGGCGACGACGTCCCCTCCATCGTCTGGGACGACGAGGAGAACCCCGACAGCTGGAAGGATTTTGTCGAGACCGCCCGCGCCGCCGGCGCCACCTTCATCACCATGAGCGAAGCCGTGCTCGAGAAGGAGGACGTCGAGATTCTCATTGAGGAGGTCCGCGACCAGAGCTACACCCTCGACACCGATACCGGCTCCTCCGAGCTCGACGAGGCCCAGCTGCTCGTCGCCCAGGTGGGCAAGATCGGGCACATCCAGCTCGGCTTCCCGCACCAGGGCATCATGTTCCTCCACGAAACTTCGACTGAGTGGTTCGAGCACTACCAGCAGCTCCTCGACACCGTCGACGATCTGGGGGGCGTGGTCTTCGAAGACGAGGACGAAGACGAAGAGCCGTGACGCCTTCTGATGCCGTTGTTTCTGCGCTTCCGCTGCGCTGGTCGCTGGCCGAGCCCTGCGCTGAGCAGGCTGCCGCGCTGGCCCGCGAAGCCGCTCTGCCCCTGGTCGTCGCCGAGTTGCTCGTCGCCCGCGGCATCGCTTCTGCTGCTGACGCGGAGCGCTTCCTGCACCCGCGCATCGACCACCTGCTCGATCCCTTCTCGATGCTCGGCATGGATCGCGCCGTCGCCCGCATCCAGCGCGCTGTCGCCGCTGCCGAGCCCATCCTCATCTACGGCGACTACGACGTCGACGGCACCACCGCGACCGTCCTGCTCAAGACCGCCATCGAGATGCTCGGCGGCACGGTGCGCTTTCACATCCCCCACCGCCTCCACGAAGGCTACGGGATGCAGCGCGAGATCCTCGAGGTCGCCGCGCGCGAAGGCATCCGCCTCGTCATCAGCGTCGATACCGGCATCCGCGCGTTTGCCGCCGCCGACGCCGCGGCCGAGCTCGGCCTCGACCTCATCGTCACCGACCACCACCTGCCCGCGCCGGAACTGGGCATGCCCCGCGCGCTTGCCGTCCTCAATCCCAATCAGCCCGGCTGCCCCTACGCCTGCAGTCATCTTTGCGGCGCCGGCGTCGCGTTCAAGCTCTCGCAGGCGCTGCTCGAAGCCTGGGATCGCGATCGCGCCCGCGCGAAGGTCCTGCCTTCGTTCCTGAAGCTGCTGGCCATCGCCACCATCGCCGACGCTGTCCCCCTCCTCGGCGAAAACCGCGTCTTTGTGGCCCTCGGCCTCGCCGAGCTGCGCCGCCCGGTCGGCCTCGGCCTGCGCGCCCTCATCGAGGAAGCGCAGATCGACACCGCGCGCCGGCCACTCACCCCCGTCGATGTCGCTTTCCGCCTCGCGCCTCGCATCAACGCTGCCGGGCGCATGGATATCGCCGGTGAAGTCATCGAGCTCTTTACCACCCGCGACGCAGATCGCGCCCGCGAGCTGGCCGCGAAGCTCGAGCGCCTGAACCAGGAGCGCCGCGCCGCAGAGGCCGCGATGCTCGCCGAAGTCACCGCCCGCCTCGACGATCCATCGTTCCGCGACGCTCGTTGCATCGTCATGGATGGCGATGGCTGGCACCGCGGCGTCACCGGCATTCTCGCCTCGCGCATCGTGGACCAGACCGGCAAGCCCGCCGTCGTGGTTTCGCGCGAGGATGGCGAGGCGTACGGTTCCGGCCGCTCCATCGCCGCCTTTCATCTGCTCGAAGCCATCGAAAGTTGCCACGAGATTTTCACGCGCTTTGGTGGCCACGCCCACGCGGTCGGCTTTTCCCTGCCCTCCGAGCGCGTCCCGGAGCTGCGCGAACGCCTCGTCGCCTGGGCGGCCGCGCATTTGCGCGATGAGGACCTCGGCCGCGCCGTCGCATGTCACGCCGAGCTGCCGTTCAGCGAGATCTCTCCGGCGCTCTTCACGTGGCTGCGCCAATTGGAACCATACGGCATGGGCAACGAAGAGCCGATTTTCCTGGCCCGCAACGTCCGCATCACCGCGCCGCCGCTCTTTATGAAGGAGAAGCACGTGCGTCTCCGCCTCGCCCAGGGAAAGACCTTTTCCGCCGTCGGCTGGAACCTCGGCGCGCGCGTGCGGGATCTGCAGCTCGGAGAAAATTCCATCGTCGATCTCGCCTGGCGCCTGCGCGAGAACGATCATCCCACCTATGGCGGCCTTGAGCTGGAAATCGCCGGCATCGCGTCGGCGCACGCCGGCGCCTGACCCCGGATCGCATTCATCGCTGCGTAACACGCGGCTGGACACCGTGCCCCGCTCATCCTAACGTGGAAACAGAAGCTGTCTGAATCGAGGTTCCCGATGAGCGCTTCCGTGTCTGCCCCCGAGGAGACTCTGACGGCGGAGGAACTCCGCCGGATCGACGCCTACTGGCGCGCCTGCAATTACCTCAGCGCCGGCATGATCTATCTCTACGACAACCCTCTGCTGCGCGAGCCGCTCAAGCCGGAGCACATCAAGAAGCGCCTGCTCGGCCACTGGGGCTCCGATCCCGGCCAGAACCTCGTCTGGGTGCATTTGAACCGGCTCATCCGCAAATACGACCTGGACATGATCTACATCTCCGGCCCCGGACACGGCGCGCCCGCGACGCTCGCGAATGCGTGGATGGAAGGCACGTATTCTGAGATTTATCCCGACAAGAGTCAGGATCTCGATGGCCTGCGCCGTTTCTTCCGGCACTTTTCTTTCCCCGGCGGCATCGGCAGCCACTGCACGCCGGAGACGCCCGGCTCCATCCACGAGGGTGGCGAGCTTGGCTACAGTCTTTCGCATGCCTTTGGCGCCGCGTTCGACAATCCGGATCTGATCGTCAGCTGTGTCGTCGGCGACGGTGAAGCGGAAACCGGGCCCATGGCGACCTCCTGGCATAGCAACAAGTTCCTCAATCCTGTGCGCGACGGCGCGGTTCTGCCGATTCTGCACCTCAACGGTTACAAAATCGCGAACCCCACCATCCTCGCGCGCATTCCTCACACCCAGCTCGAATACCTCTTCCGCGGCTACGGCTGGACACCGCATTTCGTCGAAGGCGACGATCCGGAGAAGGTGCATCCGCTGATGGCTTCCGTGCTGGAGCAATGCATCGAGCAAATTCGCACCATCCAGAGCGAGGCGCGCGAACGCGGCAGGCATGCCGGCGGCTCGGCGGGATGGCCGCACTGGCCGATGATCATCCTGCGCACGCCGAAAGGCTGGACCGGGCCGAAAGAGGTCGATGGACACAAAGTCGAAGGCTTCTGGAGGGCTCATCAGGTGCCGATCCTCGAAGTCGCTGACAACCCGAAGCACCTCAGGCTCCTTGAAGAATGGCTGCGCAGCTACCGGCCCGAAGAATTATTCGACCAGTCCGGCGCGCCCGCTGTCGAGCTGCGCGCTCTCGCACCGCAGGGCGAGCGACGCATGTCGGCCAATCCCCACGCCAACGGCGGCAAGCTGCGCCAGCCTCTGCATATGCCGAACTTCTGCGACTATGCGGTGAAGGTGAAGAAGCCTGCCGGCGAATACGTCGGCGCAACCGAAGTTCTCGCGCAGTTCCTGCGCGACGTGATGCGGAATAATCCAACGAACTTCCGCGTCTTCGGCCCCGACGAAACGGCCTCCAACCGCCTGCAGGCTATTTACGAAGCCAGCCCCAAGACCTGGATGGAGGAGATCCTGCCGGAAGACGCGGACGGCACCGACATCGCTCCCGCCGGCCGCGTGATGGAGATGCTGAGCGAGCACACGCTCGAAGGCTGGCTCGAAGGCTATCTGCTCACCGGTCGCCACGGCTTCTTCTCAACGTACGAAGCCTTTGTCCACGTCATCGACTCGATGTTCAACCAGCACGCCAAGTGGCTGGAGAAGTCCAAGACCGAGTTGCGCTGGCGGGCCGCTGTCTCCTCGCTCAATCTGCTCATCACCTCCGTCGTCTGGCGTCAGGATCACAATGGTTTCTCGCATCAGGACCCGGGCTTCCTCGATGTTGTCGCCAACAAGAGCGCCGAAGTGGTGCGCATTTATCTGCCGCCCGACGCCAACTGCCTGTTGAGCGTAGCCGACCACTGCCTGCGTTCCGTCGACTACGTCAACGTGATCGTCGCCGACAAGCAGCCGCATCTGCAGTATCTCGACATGGACGCAGCCGTCCGCCACTGCACCAAAGGCGCGGGGATCTGGGATTTCGCCAGCACCGACGACGGCGCGGAGCCGGACGTGGTGCTGGCCTGCGCCGGCGATATCGCCACCATGGAAGCTCTCGCTGCCGCCGCCATCCTGCGCGAGCGCTTCCCTGACCTCAAGCTGCGCTTCGTCAACGTCGTCGATCTCTTTCGCCTCCAGCCCTCATCGGAACATCCCCACGGGCTCTCCGACGCCGACTTCGATTCCCTCTTCACGCAGGACAAGCCTGTCATCTTCAACTTCCACGGCTACCCGCTGCTGATCCACCGCCTCACCTACCGCCGCCGCAATCACGACAACATCCACGTGCGCGGCTATAAGGAACAGGGCAACATCAACACGCCGCTGGAGCTGGCCATCGTGAACAATGTGAGCCGCTTCAACCTGGCCATGGATATCATCGATCGCACGCCGCGCCTGCACAACATTGGCTCGCACACGCAGGAATGGCTGCGCGATCAGATCACCGAGAGCCTGGCCTACGCGCACACCTGGGGCATCGACCGCAAAGAGATTCGCGAGTGGACATGGCCCCACTGACCGAGTCCGGCGATCTGCTGCTG
Organism: Acidobacteriaceae bacterium; assembly: GCA_035505395.1. Classification (GTDB taxonomy): domain Bacteria; phylum Acidobacteriota; class Terriglobia; order Terriglobales; family Acidobacteriaceae; genus Palsa-343. Next base: position 4,048 of record DATJQW010000152.1, on the reverse strand, counting down.
GCCGTCAACAGCGGATCGTCGTCGCTGAAGTTCGGCCTCTACCGCTGCTCGCGGGGGGAATGCGATCCCGGGCTCGTCCTGAACGGCGGAGCTACCGGAATCGGCCACGCCAATGGACACCTGAAGATCGAGGACTCCGACGGCCGCGCGCTCGTCGATCAGGCCTACAAGCTCAGCTCCCAGGGCGAGGCGATGCGTGAGATTCTTGATGCCATCGCGCAGCACGCCGGGCAAAAACCCGAGGCTGTCGGCCATCGCATGGTTCATGGCGGACCGCATCTGCGCGAGCATCAGATCATCACTCCGGCCCTTATGCGAACTCTGGAGGCGGCGACGCAGTTTGCGCCCATCCACATCCCCGCCGCGCTCAAACTGCTTCGCGAAACGGAGAAGCTGCTTCCCGGCGTCTCGCAGTACGCCTGCTTCGATACTGCCTTTCACCGCACGATGCCGGAGTCGTCGCGGCACTATCCCCTGCCTGAACGCCTCTACACGCTTGGCGTCGAGCGCTTCGGATTTCACGGGCTCTCCTACGAGTCCATCGTCGAGCGGCTGGGCGATGAACTGCCTGCGCGCGTGGTTTGCGCCCACCTCGGTTCCGGCGCTAGTCTTGTCGCCCTCCACCGCGGCCGCTCCATCGACACCAGCATGGGCATGACCCCGGTCGGCGGCATTCCGATGGCCACGCGCAGCGGCGATTTCGATCCCGGCATCCTGCTCTTCCTCATGCGCACGGAGCAGCTCAACGCTGACCAGCTCGAATCGCTGCTCAACCGCGACTCCGGCCTGGGCGCCATCGCCGGCGGCGAATCGGACATGCGTCTGCTGGAGCAGGCGGCGAGCCAGGGCGATGCCCACGCGAAGCTGGCTATCGAAATTTTTGCCATCGCGGTGCGCAAGTTCATCGGCGCGTATGCGGCTGAGCTGGGCGGCCTCGATCTGCTCGTCTTTACCGGCGGCATCGGCGAGAACAGCGCCCCCATCCGCAACCGCATCTGCCACGGCCTCGACTTTCTGGGTGTGACCGGCGGCGAGCCGGCCACCTGCCCGAAAGTCCGCGTGCTGCCGGCTGAAGAGGAGTTGCAGATCGCCCGGATTACCAGCCGGCTGACAAGACAGCCTGCGCGCTGACTCCCGCGTTCGACCTGAACCAGCCATGCAGAGGTCTTCGGATCGGATATCTATGAGGACGATCGTCGGGCGCGGAACTCTTCGCCGATGGCCGCGATCGTCTCGCGACTGAGGATTTGCGCGGCACGGGGGAAAACCACCGTCTCCTCCAGCTGAATATGGCCGGCGTAGAGCTCGGTGAGGCGACTGGTGGCGGCGCGCAGAGCCTGCCGATCCTGCGCACTAAGGAAGCCAGAGGCAAGCCACAGGGAAAAGAGACGGTCAACGGCGGCGTGGAGTTCATCGGCCTCGCGGTGTTCCCTCTCCAGATCGGCGACCGACTGGAGTTCGGCTGCGGGCAGACGGGGAAAGAGCGATTCCTCCTCGTCCTGAGTGTGGCGCTGGCCGCCGCTGCGGAAATACTGAAGCGCCGACTCCACGGCGCTCTGCTCCGGAGCGGAAAGCGCTCCGTTCCCGGCAGTGGCAGCCACATGAGCGAGAACGCGCAGGAAGTTCTCAATGCGCCGATGGCAATCGCGAAGCATGCCCAGAGGGTCGTCGAATCCGCTGTCAGGTTGAGCGCCGATCTGAACGGGCATCCAGGTTCTCCTCCCTGATTGTGAACGGTACAGGCCAGGACTTTCAACGCCGGCTCGGAAGTGCGGGCTTCGGGGCCCTCCTCCTCAGCCAGTACCGGCCTGGCACCCCTTTGCGTCCGTTCGAAAGTTGACGCTGCTTCGAGCGAGAACCAATAATAAAGATTCGCCCTCTATTCACCGAACCCACACTCCGTCGGGCGCACCGCAGGGGCGCGCCGGGCGACAACGCAGAGAAGGAACGTCCGACTTGATCAATCGCAACACGACTGGACAGTCACGATGAGCACCGCGGTGGCTGGTCCACGCGCGACCCGGGCGCCAGGTTTCTGGCAGTCCACGAATGGCAAAAAGGCCGTCATGGCCGTAACCGGAGCGATTCTGTTCCTGTTCGTCGTCGGCCATCTGCTGGGCAATCTGCAGGTCTTCGACGGCCCCGCACGGATCAATGCTTACGGACACTTTCTGAAGAGTCTCGGCGAGCTGCTGTGGATCGTGCGCGGCATTCTGCTGCTGTGTGTCGGGCTGCACATTCTCGCCACGTACCAGCTGTGGAGCCGCAACCGCAAAGCGCGGCCAGTCGGCTATAAGGTGAAGAAATCCGTGGCTTCCAGCTACGCCGACCGCACCATGTACTGGAGCGGCCCCATTGTGCTGGCCTTTGTCATTTTCCATCTTCTGGAATTCACCGCCGGGTACATTCACCCGGGGTCGCGGTTCATCGACGGCGACATCTACCACAACGTGGTGGCAGGCTTCAGCGTCTGGTGGGTCTCCGCGTGGTACATCTTCTCGCTGATCCTGCTGGGTCTGCACATGCGGCACGGCATCTGGAGCATGTTTCAGTCGCTGGGCCTGAATCACCCGCGGCATACTCCGGTGCTTAAACAGGCCGCGCTGTGGATCGCCATTCTGATCACCGCCGGTTATATTTCGATTCCGATCAGCGTTTTAGCGGGCTGGGTGCGATAGATGAAACTCGACGCAAGAATCCCTTCGGGGCCGATTGAGCAAGCCTGGGACAAAGCCCGCTTCGACATGAAACTGGTCAACCCGGCCAACAAGCGCCGCCACACGATTCTGGTGGTCGGCTCAGGACTCGCCGGAGCCTCCGCTGCGGCGTCGCTCGGCGAGCTGGGCTACAACGTCCAGTGCTTCTGCTTTCAGGATTCGCCGCGCCGCGCGCACTCCATCGCCGCGCAGGGCGGCATCAACGCGGCCAAGAACTATCAGAACGACGGCGACAGCATCTATCGCCTCTTCTACGACACGGTGAAGGGCGGCGATTTCCGCGCCCGCGAGGCCAACGTCTACCGCCTCGCTCAGAACAGCGTTCACATCATCGACCAGTGCGTCGCTCAGGGCGTTCCTTTCGCGCGTGAATACGGCGGCCTGCTCGAAAACCGCTCCTTTGGCGGAGCCCAGGTCTCGCGCACTTTCTACGCTCGCGGCCAGACTGGGCAGCAGCTTCTGCTGGGCGCCTATCAGGCCCTCGAACGCCAGGTGGACCTGGGCCAAGTGACCATGTTCCCGCGCACCGAGATGCTCGACGTGATCGTGATCGACGGCCAGGCGCGCGGCATCGTGGTGCGCAATCTGATCACCGGCAAACTGAGCGTGCACCTCGGCGACGCCGTAGTTCTGGCCACCGGAGGCTACGGCAACGTCTATTACCTTTCGACGAACGCCAAGGGATCGAACGCCACCGCCATCTGGCGCGCCTACAAGCGCGGCGCGCTCTTCGCCAACCCCTGCTTCACGCAGATTCACCCCACCTGCATCCCGGTTTCCGGCGATTACCAGTCCAAGCTCACGCTCATGAGCGAATCGCTGCGCAACGACGGGCGTATCTGGGTTCCGAAGCAGAAGGGCGACAAGCGCCGTCCCGACCAGATTCCCGAAGCCGAACGCGACTACTACCTGGAGAGGAAGTACCCGAGCTTCGGCAATCTTGTTCCCCGCGACGTCGCCTCCCGCAACGCCAAATCCGTTTGCGACGAGGGCCGCGGCGTCGGCGAGACCGGCCTCGGCGTTTACCTTGACTTTGCCGAAGCCATCCAGCGCCTCGGAGCCGAGACCATCAAAGAGCGCTACGGCAACCTCTTCGACATGTACCAGCGCATCACCGACGAGGATCCGTACAAGGTCCCGATGCGCATTTATCCCGCCATCCACTACACCATGGGCGGCTTGTGGGTCGATTACCAGCTGCAGAGCACTGTCCCGGGACTCTTCGTGCTCGGCGAGGCGAACTTCTCCGACCACGGTGCGAACCGCCTCGGCGCCAGCGCCCTGATGCAGGGGCTGTCGGACGGCTACTTCATCATTCCCTACACCATCGG
>DATJQW010000151.1:0-5937 GCA_035505395.1 Acidobacteriaceae bacterium | reverse complement strand
TTCAGCGTCGAGTTCAGGTTCTTGTCGTTGCGGCGCTGCTCGTCGATCTTGCCGATGGAGTGCATCACGGTGGTGTGGTGCTTGCCGCCGAACTGGCGGCCGATCTCCGGCAGCGAAGCCTCGGTGAGCTGCTTGGCCAGGTACATGGCGATCTGACGGGGGACGACGACGGCGCGGGAATTGTTCTTCTGCTTCAGCTCCGCGACACGCATGCCGAACTGCTCGGCCACGGCGCGCTGGATGGACTCAATGGTGATCTTGCGCGCCTGGGTGTCGATGAACTGCTTCAGGCACTGCTGCGCGGTGGGCAGCACGATTTCCACGCCGTTCAGCCCGCACCACGCGACCAGGCGCACCAGCGCGCCCTCCAGCTCGCGGATGTTGGTGCGCACGTTCGAGGCGATGAACAGCGCCACGTCCATAGGCAGCACCACGTGCTCGCTCTCCGCCTTCTTCTGCAGGATGGCGACCTTGGTCTCGAGGTCGGGCGGCTGGATGTCTGCGATCAGGCCCCACTCGAAGCGGCTGCGCAGGCGGTCTTCGATCTCGGCCAGCTCGCGCGGCGGCCGGTCGGAGGCGATGACGATCTGCTTCATGTTGTCGTGCAGCGCGTTGAAGGTGTGGAAGAACTCTTCCTGGGTGCGCTCTTTCTGCGAGAGGAACTGGATGTCGTCGATGAGCAGCAGGTCCACGGTGCGGAACTTGTCGCGGAAGCTGGTCATCTTGTCGTAGCGCACCGAGCTGATCATCTCGTTGGTGAACTTCTCCGCGGAGACGTAGGAGATCGACGCGCCGGGATTGCGCAGCTTCACCTCATGGCCGATGGCGTGCATCAGGTGAGTCTTGCCCATGCCCACGCCGCCGTAGAGGAAGAGCGGGTTGTAGGCCTTGGAGGGCTGCTCGGCGACGGCCAGCGCCGCGGCGCGCGCGAACTGATTGCCGGGGCCGCAGACGAAGCCGTCGAAGGTGTAGCGGGAATTGAGCTGCGCGGCGGTCGACCAGTCGAAGCGCGCCTGCTGCGGGCCGCCCATGGGCTGCGACCGCGACGCGCCGTTGGCATGCATCTGCGGGATGGGCGCAGAAGACGACGGAGCAAAGCCGCCGTCTTCGCGGACGCGGGGCAGCGTGGGATCTTCGTCAGGAGTGATGAAGCTGACGTCGTCGAACTCCAGCTGCAGGTTCTCGATCGCTTCCTGGATCAGGTCGCCGTAGCGATCGCCGACGTGGCGGAACTCGGGCGAGGGAATGCGCACGAAGAGCAGGCGGTCGCGCGTGTAGCTGAAGCGGGTGGGCTTGAGCCACGTGTCGTAAGACTGCCGGTTGACTTTCTTTTCGAGCGCCGCGAGGATTCGGACCCATGGATTGAGAGCGACGGAAGGAGTAACGGCGAAAGACATGAGCAATCCTTCATTCGAAGGCACCTGGTGCGGAAGCGACCGAGGCCATTTTGGAAATGCCCAAGGTTAACCCTGTGTTGTGGAAACAGGGCGCGTACGGGGGCAATTCCATCCTGGCCGGGAGTGTCTCCGCTCTGTCACGCAGCGGAGCTTCGGTCAAAATTCTTCCGACAGCCTCAGGGCGTCGAAAAAATCTTAAGTGAACGTTGCCGATAGTAGCACAGACGGGAGAGGGTGAGAACGAGGTTGTGCGGGGAAATTTTTTTCCGGGAAAAGTTGCACCGCTGGCGGTGAAAATCGCGCGCTGCGCGCGGTTTTTGCTGGTACCGGAGTAATCCTATATACTTGATTTTTGTTGCCAGGAAGCGTGTTGTCAGCAGTTGCGCGGCCCATGGTTGCGGTCGCGCCTGAGGCGGGACCGTGAAGGCCGCGCGCGCAACCGGCGCATCCGATTCCAGATTGCAGGAGTTCCAGTTCCATGCCGAAGCGCACCTTTCAGCCTAATCGCCGCAGCCGTTCCAAGACGCACGGCTTCCGCACCCGCATGAAGACCAGGAGCGGCGCCGCGGTGCTGTCGCGCCGGCGCGCCCGCGGCCGCAAGCGTGTTTCCGTGAGCGCGGGATATCGCGACTAGAGTTTTCCGCTCGGTTCTTCCGTTCCGCGAGGCAACTGGCGCCTCTTCCCTGAGCGAGCCACAATGGAGATATGCCGGAAGCAATCCTCGACTGGCGCCGCGCCCGTCTGCGCAAGCACGCGGACTACCAGCGCGTGTACAAGTCCAGCCGCCGGCATGCGTCCGCGTCCATGACCTACTTTTTTCGTGTGCGCTCCATCGACGATCCTGCCGGAGAGCAGGCGCGCGTGGGGCTGACCACCGGCCGCGTGCTGGGCAAGGCCGTGGAGCGGAATCGCATCCGCCGCCGCCTGCGCGAAGCGGTTCGTCTGCACCTGGCCGCGCTGCCCGCGCGCGCGGACGTGGTGCTGCACCCGAGGAAGCAGGTGCTCACCATGAGTTTTGCGCTGCTGGAAAAAGAAATTGCGCGCATCTTCGCGGCGGTGGCCGCGGGAGCCAGAGCATGACCCTCCGCGAACGGATCGTTTTGCTGCTGCTGCGCGTATACAAGGCAGGCATCTCGCCGGCGCTGCACGCGGCGGCGGGAGTGACGGGAGCCTGCCGCTTCCAGCCCACCTGCTCGGAATACGCTGCGATCGCGCTGGCCGAGCACGGCGTGCTGCGCGGCAGCCTGATGGCCGCGGGACGGGTGCTGCGCTGCCATCCCCTGGGCCGCGGAGGATTCGATCCGGTGCCGCCGAAGCGCGGACGGGGCCATGCAACACACGCAACCCACATACTATAAATTTCGCGAAAGCGGCGACAGGAAACGGAAGTCTTGGCAGAGATACAAAATCCCAATCAGCAAGGCGGCGGCGGCGGCGGAGACATGCGCTCGCTGTTAGGCTTTCTGGTCGCCTTCATCCTGATGATGGCGGCCTTCGAGTACTTCGCGCCGAAGAAGACCGAACAGGCGAACCGGCCGACGCAGCAGAAGACGCAGCCGGCGCAGAACGCGGCGCCGCCTGCTGAAACCAATCCCGCAGCGGGCGCGGCAACGCCGGCCTCATCCGCTTCTGTGCGGACCTCCGCGGCGCCGGCCAGTACGGTCGAGGCAACCGGGACCGAGCAGACGGTGGTCGAGAACGAGCTGTACCGGATCACCTTCAGCAATCGCGGCGGCGATGTGACCTCGTGGGTGCTGAAGAAGTACAAGGCCGACGATCAGAAGACGCCGCTGGACCTGGTGAACCAGGCAGCGGCGGCGAAGTTCGGCCTGCCCCTCTCGCTTTACTCCTACGACGCGGGGCTGCGCCAGCAGCTCAACTCCGCGCTCTATGTTCCCTCGGCCACCGGCACGCTCAGCGCTCCGGGCACGCTTACTTTTAAGTACTCTGCCGGCGGCCTGACCGTCCGCAAGACCTTCACCTTCGACGCGAGCTACGTCATCCACGCAGACGTTACGGCGACCCTGAACGGCGTGCCGGTGACGGCGCTGCTGCAGTGGCCTTCGGGACTCGGCGACCAGACCGCGCTGCCCGAGTATGCCGCGGCGACCTTCAACGACGAGCTGCACGGCAAGAGCGAGCAGGTCGCGATGAAGAAGGTGGTGGGCGGCGACACGCTGCATGGCTCGTTCGATTACGCGGGCATCGGCGACCTGTACTTCGCGGCCGTCTTCATGCCCGATACGCCGGCGGACCTGGACGTGGTGACGATCAGCAATTCGCTGGACGTGCCCCGCTCCGCGGCGCATCCCGACAGCGGCGAGACCAGCCCGGTTCCGGTGCTGGGCGCGGCGGTGGCCGACAGCGGCGACGGCGTGCACGTGCGCATCTTTGCCGGCCCCAAGCTGCTGGGGCTGCTGGGAACCATCCGCACCGCGAGCGGCGGCAATCTCGAATCGGTGGTGAACTTCGGCTGGTGGAGCTGGATCGCCAAGCCGATGCTGCTGCTGCTGCGCTTCTTCGTGCATCACGCCATTCCCAGCTGGGGCTGGGCGATTCTGGCGCTCACCTTCATCTTTAACCTGGCCATGATTCCCACGCGCGTCATGATGATGCGCTCGTCGCTGAAGATGCAGCGCATCCAGCCGGAAATGGATGCCATCAAGGCGAAGTACGCAAAGTACAAAACCACCGACCCGCGCCGCCAGGAGATGAACAAGGAGATCTTCGATCTGCAGCGCCGCGAGGGCATCAATATGTTCGGCGGATGCGTGCCCATGCTGCTGCAGTATCCGCTGCTGATCGGCTTTTACGAGATGCTGATGCGCGCCATCGAGCTGCGCCAGGTGCACTGGCTGTGGCTGCCGGATCTCTCCGCGCCCGATCCGACGCATTTCCTCCCTATCTTCGTCATTATTTCCATGTTTCTCTCGCAGTTCTTCACGCCGTCGCCGGGGATGGATCAGCGCCAGCAGCGCATGATGGCGTTTATGATGCCGGCGTTCTTCGGCTTCTGGATGTGGAACATCGGTTCCGGCGTGGCGCTCTACTGGGCGGGCAGCAACGTGCTCAGCGTGGTGACGCAGTTCGTGATGAACCGCACCAGCCTTGGGCAGGAGATGCGCGCTATCGCCGCGAAGCGCGCCGCCAAGCGGGCCGCGAAAACCATCAATGCCCGGCGATAAGTGCCGGGCGGCGGGAATCGTCTCGCCGGATGCCCCGTTGTGATTTAATTACCTGGAAGGCGATAGTTAGACGAACGCGATAGATCCAGTCCTCCATGCCGATCGACGATTACGCCGCTGCCGCTCAGAAGATCGCGGAATTCCTGAAGATGCTCATCAACCAGGGTGGGCTGCGCCTGAAGTACCGCATCACCGCGGGCGTCGGCGCGGCCGATCCCGCGGGACTGGAAACGCGCGAAATCTACGTGGAGCTGGCGGGCCCCGATGCCGGACTGCTGACGCAGCGCGGCGGCGAGCTGCTGCGCGCCCTTGAGCACGTTGCGGCAAAAATTCTCCGCCTCGAAAGCGAAGAGCACGAAATCGTCTCCTTCGACGCGGAGAACTTCAAGGCGCTGCGCGCGAACGAGATGAAGCTGGCCGCGGACACCGCCGCCGAGCGGGTGCGCCGATCGGGCCAGCCCTACTCCTTCGCGCCGATGAACTCCCGCGAGCGCCGCATGCTGCATCTGGCCTTCCGCGAATTCGACGATCTGGAGACCGCTTCCTCCGGCGAGGGCCTGCATCGCTACGTGGTCGTCTATCCGAAGGGGCACGCGCGCCACGAGGAGCGCGGGGAACGGCGCGGCGGCAGCCGCTTCGGCGGGCGCCGGCGCTGACGCGAAAATACGGTAAGCCAGTTTTTGCCGGCCAGCGCGTAGTCTGAGGGCAACGCTGCGGAGCGCTTCCATGGTGCAGCCTCACCCACTCACAAGCGAACGCGAAGCGGTCGCGCAGGAGACCATCGTCGCCGTCTCCACGCCGCCCGGCCGCGGCGGCATCGGCATCGTGCGGCTCTCCGGCCCGCACTCCGCGGAGATCGCGTCGCGCCTGTTGCGGCTGCGCGCTGCCATGGAGCACGCGCGGGCGCGGCTGGCCGAAGTTCCCGATCCGGACACCGGCGAACGCCTCGACGAAGCGCTGGTGACGTATTTCGCGCGGCCCAATTCCTACACCGGCGAGGATCTGGTGGAGATTGCCGCGCACGGCTCGCCGGTGATCCTGGAGCTGCTGGTGCGCCTGGCTCTGCGCAACGGCGCGCGCCTGGCGCGGCCCGGCGAGTTCACCGAACGCGCCTTTCTCGCCGGGCGCATCGATCTCACTCAGGCGGAAGCGGTGCGCGACCTGATCGAGGCGCAGACCCTCTACCAGGCGCGCATTGCCGCCGAGCAGATGGGCGGCGCGCTGTCACGCCGCGTGCATCCCGCCAAGGAAAGGCTGGTGGAGCTGATCGCGCTGCTCGAGGCGGGCATCGATTTCGCCGAAGACGACGTGGAAGTGACGCCGGACGCCGAAATTGTCACACGCACGGATACAAT
>DATJQW010000150.1:0-5945 GCA_035505395.1 Acidobacteriaceae bacterium | reverse complement strand
GCACAATTTGAAAAATTGGCGGATTTCTGGCTGCTCTTGTCTGCTCTAAGTTGTTGATTTGATTGGCTCCTCAGGTAGGACTCGAACCTACAACCCTTCGGTTAACAGCCGAATGCTCTGCCATTGAGCTACTGAGGAGTGAGCCGTTCGCCGGACTGTTCGCATTATATCAAACGCTTCCGGCGGCCTCACGCCCAGGAAAACTCGATGGGCATATCGACATCGGGGTGCAGGCTCCGGTGGACAGGGCAGGTGCGGACGGCTCGCTCCAGCTTCTCCCTGTTCTCGGAGCTGTGAGCCTGGGGCACGTGAATTTTCACGGTCAGGCGCTGGATTCTTCGCGGCGGCGTTGCGGTCATTTCCTTTTCGACCGTCGCGGTGGCGCCGGAAATGTCGATGCCGAGGGTACGGGCGAGAATGCCCATGACGGTCAGCATGCAGGTGCCCAGCGCCGTGGCCACCAGGTCAGTGGGCGAGAAGCTTTCGCCGCGGCCCTGATTATCCGTGGGAGCATCCGTGGCGAGCTCTCTGCCAGAGGGACCGTGGACCGCTTTGCAGTGCAGGTCTCCTTCATATTCCACTCGAATCGCAACCATGATTCCTCTTTCGATGTGATCGCGGGGAGAGGGCCGCAATGAAGCGACGCTCAGACACCCGGTGACTTCCATGGTAGGGGTTTGCGGGCGCCGGCCACAATGCCGACCAGCACCCAAAGAAGCGAGAGAGCCGCTAATACATCAGGAGGGTCACGCGGTAGGTGGTAAATTCCTCGTTTGCGGGAGCCGGGCACGCTCCCACCGCGGCTCGCGCGTAATGCCCGTTCCTGATCTGCTGGTCCACCTGGGCAGGGATGCGGGTCAGATCCGGGGTCTCGAAGCGGACCACGGCACGCGCATTCGTTCCACCCGGCATCCCGCGCCACATCCGGCAGGCCTGCTCGGCAGGCCCCGCGGGCATCGAGGCGTCGATATTCTCAGCGCGCAGCAGTCCGCGCACGCGCTGCTCGACCTGGGCGGGGCTCAGCGCCGCATTTGCCTGAGCAAAATCCTCCACCGCGAAGAGCGTCCCAGAGCGCTCCACCACGGCGACGCCGAGCGCATTCATTCGCGGGTCGAGAATGTTGGTGCGGTGCGGAGTCGAGTGCATCCACGCACGCTCAATGGCCTCGGGCGAGGGCGCAAGCGCGATGTTCTCCGCGATCACATCGAAGTGCGCGCCAGCGGCGGCGGCCCGCGCGAGCAGATCGGGCTCGCCGGGATACTGATGTTCCAGCGCCGGCTCCTGGGCCATCAGTTCGGCGTGGGCCTGGGCCGCACGCGCCAGCGCATCATTCCACTGGAGGGCGGGCAGTCCCTGCGCCTGCCGGTCCTGATTCGTCAGCTGAAAGACCTGCCGCGCGGCGTCGATCTGGACCTGCGCTACGCACACCGCGCCGCTCAGCAGCGCCAGCAGCGCCACTCGCGCAGTTCCTCGCATCATCGCCACGTCTCGGCTCATCCCGCTGCGCTCACACCGCCGCCGGCGACAGCACTTCCTTCGCCGACTCGATAGTCCTTCGGATTCCCTCTTCCAGGCTCGTCCTCGCTCGCCATCCCACCGCGTGGATCCGGCTGACGTCGCAGAGCTTGCGCGGCGTCCCATCCGGCTTGCTGGTGTCGAACCGCAGCTCGCCCTCGTAGCCCACCACCCGGCAGACCAACTCGGCAATTTCCCGGATCGTCAGGTCCTCACCCGTTCCGATGTTGATCAGCGGCGGCTCGTCCTTCCGGAGCAACGTTGCGAACTCCTCCTCCGGCAGCGCCATCAGGTAGACGCAGGCCTCAGCCAGGTCCTCGCTGTACAGCAGCTCGCGCCGCGGCGTTCCTGTGCCCCACACCGTCATCGCCGGCGCGCCCTGGAGCTTCGCCTCCGTCGCTTTCCGAATCAGCGCCGGCAGCAGGTGCGAGGTCTGCAGGTCGAAGTTGTCGCCCGGCCCGTACAGGTTCGTTGGCATGGCCGCCACGTACCGCGTTCCGTATTGGCGGTTATACGCCCAGCACATTTCGATGCCGGCAATTTTTGCCAGCGCGTAGGACCGATTCGTCGGCTCCAGCGGCCCGGTCAGCAGATACTCTTCTTTGATCGGCTGGGGGCAGTTCTTCGGATAGATGCAGGTGGATCCGAGAAACAGCAGGCGCCTGACCCCGCTGCGGTGCGCGCTGTCGATCACGCTGGTCTGGATTTCCAGATTTTCCCGCAGAAAATCGGCCGGATACGTGTCATTCGCCAGAATCCCGCCCACTTTCGCGGCTGCCAGGAACACATAATCCGGTCTCTGCTCGTCGAAGAACTGCAGTACCGCCTCGCGATCCCGCAGTTCCAGCTCCGCGTGCGTCCTCAGCAGCAGATTGCTGAAGCCTCGCCGCTCCAGCTCCCGTCGCAGCGCGCCCCCCACCAGTCCGCGGTGCCCGGCAATGTAGATCCGGCTCTCCTTCTTCATCCGCTCACGCCTCGTGATAGTCGTATGCCGTGAATCCGTGCCGCTTCACCAGTGCGTCGCGTTCCGCGATTGCCAGGTCTTCGCGCACCATCTCTTCCACCAGTTCCCTGAAGGTCGTATGCGGCGTCCATCCCAGCTCCTGGCGGGCCCTGGTCGCGTCGCCCAGCAGCGTCTCCACTTCAGTAGGGCGGAAATACCTGGGATCCACGCACACCACCACGTCGCCCTTCTCGTTGGTCGCTTTCTCGTCCGCGCCGCTGCCTTTCCAGGTCAGTTTCATGCCCAGCAGATCCGCACTCAGGTTAATGAACTCGCGCACGCTGTGCTGCTCCCCGGTCGCGATCACGTAGTCCTTCGCTTCGGCCTGCTGCAGCATCAGCCACTGCATCTCCACGTAATCCCGCGCATGCCCCCAGTCGCGCAGCGCGTCCAGGTTCCCCATATAGAGCCGATCCTGCAGACCCGCCCTGATGCGCGCCAGGCCCCGGGTTACCTTGCGGGTGACAAAGGTTTCGCCCCGCCACGGCGACTCGTGATTGAAGAGGATTCCATTGCAGGCGTATATTCCATACGCCTCGCGGTAATTCACCGTGATCCAGTACGCGTACAGCTTTGCCACCGCATACGGCGAGCGCGGATAAAACGGCGTCGTCTCCCGCTGCGGCATCTCCTGCACCAGCCCGTACAGCTCCGACGTCGATGCCTGATAGAACCGGGTCTTGCCGGTGAGCCCCAGGATGCGGACGGCCTCCAGCAGACGCAGCGGCCCCAGCGCGTCGGTATTAGCGGTGTACTCCGGTTCCTCGAAGGACACCTTCACATGGCTCTGCGCGCCGAGGTTGTAGACCTCGTCCGGCTGCACCTTCTCGACCACGTGGACCAGCGCGCTCGAATCCGTCAGGTCGCCGTAGTGCAGAATAAAGTGCCGGTTCTCGACGTGCGGATCCTGATAGAGCCGGTCGATCCGCTCCGTGTTCAGCAGCGACGTGTGCCGCTTGATCCCGTGGACCTCGTATCCCTTTTTCAGCAGGAACTCGGCCAGATAGGATCCATCCTGCCCGGTAACACCGGTGATGAGCGCTCTCTTCAACGCTGGTTTCTCCTGTGGTTGCGCCGGCGATCGGCTTGCGCCGCCGGGGTCCTTCTCGGGGCCATTCCGGCTGCTGTTATGTAAGAGAATACTCCGGCGTCTGTTTCACCAGAGTCACCATCTCCGCCTCAAACCGCCGCAGCACTTCTTCGCGGCCCAGATGCAACACCGCGTACTGCCTTGCCGCCTCGCCCATCCGTTCGCGCAACCCTCGATCCGCAGCCAGGCATTCCACCGCGCCCCGCAGCGCGGCGTGGTCTCCGGGGTCCACCGCAATCCCGCAGCCTTCCATGGCGTGCGCCACCTGCGTCCCCGCTGCGACCGTTGCAATCACCGGCCGCCCGCTCGCCAGCATGCCGGTCAGTTTCGACGGCATCACCAGATCGGCTGCACGCCCGCTCTGCGGCAACAGGTGGATATCCGCGGCGTTGAGCAACTCGTTCAGCCGCTCCAGCGGCTGCAGCGGCAACAGCGACACATTCCCGAGCCCCGCCGTCAGCTGCTCCAGCTGCGGCCGAAACGCGCCCTCTCCGCAGAACACGAAGTGAAGATCGTCGCGCCCGGCCAGCTCTCGCGCCAGTTGGGGCAGCACCTCAAGGTTCTGCTTCATCCCCATGTTGCCGGAGTACAGCAGCACCACCTGCTCGTCCTTCAGCCCCAGCTGGTCGCGGAATCCGTTGCGGCCGCGCATGGGGTATACCGCTTCGGTATCCACCCAGTTGGGAAACAGCACAGCCTTGCTCGGATCCGCTCCCTTGGCCGCAATCCGCTTCACCATATTCGGCGAAATGCTGGAGATGTGCCGGAACAGCCGCAGCATTGTCTTTTCCCAGCTGAGAGCCAGAGCGTGAACGGGTCCGTGCCTCGGCAGAATTCCCAGGTCGAATGCCGCGTCCACCTCGAAATCCTGAATGTGCAGCCACGACGCCGCTCCGCACAGCGCCGCGGTCAGCAGCGTCATGGGCGCGCTGAAGAAGGTCGGCTCCACGGTGATCACCACGTCCGGCGACCACCCCGCCATGGCCAGCATCGGCGGTATGCTGCTCAGGGCAAACGATCCGAGGTGGATCATACGAGAAAGGCCGCGCGGCTCCCGGGGGACCCACAGCGGACAGCGGGTAATCCGCGAGCCCGCCGGAGAAATCTCCCTGCGGTACGCCCACCAGCGGTAATCCCCGCGCACCTTCCACGCCGGATAGTAGGGCGGCGCCGTCACCACGCGCACTTCATGGCCGCGCTCCGCCAGCCACTCCATCATCTCGCCCGAATATTTGCCGATCCCCGTCAGCTCCGGGGCGTAGTTCAGGCCATGCAGCAGTATGCGCAATGATTCAATGCCTTTCGGAAGCGGGCCCGTTCGGGAGCCGCAAAAGGTTGTTCGCAGACGGGCAATCCGCAATCCCCAACTCGAACCTTGTCTGCGTATCTAAGCCATCTCCAGGGACTGACTTTGCTCTACAGTTATCCTAATGGCTGGCCATCGATCCGTCTTCCCCACGCTGCGATCGCAGCCCCTGGCTGCTGTCGGCCTGCTCCTCGTGGTCCTGTTTGGCGCATGCGCGCTGTTCGCCCCTTGGCTCGCACCGTCCAACCCGGCAGCCATCAACCTGCTTCATCGCCTCGCGCCGCCCAGCCACGCGCACTGGCTCGGCACCGACGAGCTGGGCCGCGACGTCCTGTCCCGGCTGCTTTACGGAAGCCGCGCCACCTTGTTCGTGGTGGCGGCCATCACGCTGACCGTGCCGGCGGTGGGCTTGGCCGCCGGGTGTCTCGCGGGGCTCGCGGGCGGGATCGTCGACGCCGTGCTGATGCGGGCGGCCGACGTGTTCCTGGCGTTTCCGCGCCTCATCCTGGCGCTGGCGCTGGTGGCGGCGATGGGGCCGGGGCTTTGGCATGCCTCGCTCGCGATCGCGCTGGCGGCGTGGCCGCCTTATGCGCGCTTGGCGCGGGCCGAGACCTTGTCGATCCGCGACCGCGACTTCGTCGCCGCGGCGCGCCTTGCCGGCGCCTCGCCCGCCCGCATCCTCGGCGTGCATGTGGCGCCCTTGTGCCTGCCGTCGCTGCTGGTGCGCGCGTCGCTCGACATGGCCGGCGTGATCCTGACCGCGGCGGGCCTTGGGTTTCTGGGCCTGGGCGCCGCGCCGCCGACGGCGGAATGGGGCGAGATGATCGCTGCCGGCCGCCGCTTCATGCTGGATCAGTGGTGGGTGGCGGCGGCGCCCGGCGTTGCCATCGCCGTGGCGACCTTGGGCTTCAACCTGCTGGGCGAGGGGTTGCGCGACCGGCTCGATCCGCGGCAGCGATGACCGCGCTCCTCGACATCGAGGATCTGCGCGTCTCGTTCGGCGCTGCCGAGGCGTTGAAGGGCGTGAGCTT
>DATJQW010000149.1:0-15842 GCA_035505395.1 Acidobacteriaceae bacterium | reverse complement strand
GAGGTCTGCCACGGCAGCTTCTGAGCCTGCACGCCCGGCCCCGCCGCCAGCGCTACGCCCAGAGCCGCAAACAGTGCGAGCGATCTCACGAGTGCGCTCCCCCGATCGCCTTCTGGATGTCGGCCTCGATCTCATCGCGCGACGCCAGGCCCACCGTCGAAGCCACGATCTTTCCCGTGCGATCGATGAAGAACGTTGTCGGCAGCGAGTCCACTCCGCCGTACGAATCCGCAATCGCATCGGCATCCAGCAGCACCGGGTAATTGATATGCATCTTCGTCGCGAAATCGCTGATTTCCCGCTTTTCCGTGAACAGCTTCGCCGGATCGTCCTTGTCCAGGTCGTCCGCGGAGATGCCGATGATCGCCAGCCCCTGGTTCGCGTACTGGTCCTGCAGCTTCTCCAGCCATGGGATCTCGATCTTGCACGGCCCGCACCACGTGGCCCAGAAATCGACGACCAGTGGCTTGCCTTTATAGCTCGCCAGCGAGACTTCCTTGCCGTTCAGATCCTGGAGCGTGAAATTGGCTGCCTGCTGCCCGTTCAGCGGTGTCGAGTAGGGGTCTGCGTCCGCGGCCATCTCATCCGCCGACGGGACGCCGGATCCGTCCGCGGGCACCAGTTGCATCCGCATCGCCTCCAGCCGCGCCCGCTGCTCGCGCTGGCGGTGGACGAAGTTCACCACGCCCGCCGCGATCATCAGAGCCACCGCGGCCACCATGGCTGTCAGAACAAAAAGATTGCGTCGCAAGCCGTTTCCGCCTTCCTCCCTATTCTAGCCGCGCAGCCGCTTTCGCGCGCCCATCGCGGGGTCGCGCTGGTGATAGCATCAGGTGTTTCAGAGCATGACGGATTCCCATACACCCTCCCGGCTGGTGCGCATCGAAGCCGATGCGCTGCTGGCCCTGGCCGAACGCCTCGAAGGTCCCATGGCCGCCGATTTCGAGCGCGCCGTCGAGCATGTGCTTCGCTGCGGCCAGGCGCGCGGTCGCGTCGTCGTCACCGGCATGGGCAAGAGCGGCATCGTCGCGCAAAAGGTCGCCGCCACCCTCAGCTCCACCGGCAGCCCGGCCCTCTTCCTGCATCCCGCCGAGGCCGTGCATGGCGATCTGGGCATGATCACCGAGGGCGACCTGGTCATCGCGCTCTCCGCCAGCGGCGAGACCGAGGAGATTCTGCGCCTGCTCGCCACCATCCAGCGCCTCGGGAACGCCCTGATCGCCTTCGTCTGCGACACGCAGTCGACTCTGGCGAAAGCCGGCGACGTCGCGCTCGACTGTTCGGTTCCGGCGGAAGCCTGCGGCCTCGGTCTCGCGCCCACGGCCTCCACAACCGCCATGCTGGCGCTTGGAGATGCGCTCGCCATTGCCGTCTCCCTCCGCAAGGGCTTTCGCGCCGAGGATTTTGCCGCGCTCCACCCCGGCGGCAAACTGGGCAAAAGGCTGGCCACCGTCCGCCAGCTCATGCACTCGGGCGATGCCATTCCCTGTGTGGCCGCCACCACCCCGATGAAGGACGTCATCTACGAGGTGTCGCGCAAAAAGCTCGGCATCACCGCCGTGGAGCAGGACGGGCAGCTGGCCGGCATCATCAGCGACGGCGATCTGCGCCGCCTCCTCGAGCGCGATGGGCCCGATGGCCTGCGCAAATCCGCCGCGGACGTGATGAACCCCGAACCGAAGACGATCTCCGGCGAAGAGCTCGCCGCCCGCGCTCTGCACACCATGGAGGAGCAAAAAATCACCTCCCTGATCGTCGTCGACGCAGCCAAACGGATCGAGGGCGTCATTCACCTCCACGATCTGTGGGGAACCGAGCTGATCTGACCGTTGTGCCAGGTTCCGGAGCAAAGTTATGGAGCAATTTGCCCCTTTCGCACGTCTTTCTTATAGGTATAGGATCGTCACCATGCGGCGGGTCTTTCCAGTCGCGGCTCTGAGTCTCCTGCTCACCCTGGCTCCTGCATCCTTCGCGCAACATGGCGGAGGAGGCCACTCCGGCGGACATGCCAGTGGCTTTTCCGGCGGCGGCTTCCGCGGAGGTTTCTCCGCTCCCCGCTCCTTCAGCGGTTTCTCTGGCTATGGCTCGCGCAGCTTCGGCGCGGCTCCGCGGATGAACTGGACAGCTCCTCGCTACAGTTTTGTTCCTCGCTCCGGCGCTTATTCAGGCTATCGGCCGTCTTACAGCAGCGTCCGTGGCTGGGACCATCGCTATCGAGCTCCCTATCGCGGCTACGGCTACGGCGGTTACGGATATGGCTATCCCTACGCCAATTCATGGGGATTGCTGCCGTGGGACCTGGGCTATCCGGATTTCACCGGCTACGGAGAGGACGAAGGCAGCCAGGCGCAGGCTCAGCCCTCCGATCAGGTCCAGCAGGCTCCACCGCCGGACTATGACGACGCTGCTGCGCCCGGCGAAGGGTACCGCGAGGATTATGCTCCTGCGCCGTACGCACCGCGCGCTGCATCGCCCGCGCCGCTGCAGTCCGAGCCGCAGCTGACACTGGTTTTCAGGGACGGCCACACCCAGGCCATCCGCAACTATATGCTCACGCCCACGGATGTCGTTGTGATGGATGATGCCGCTTCGGGACGCGAGCCCCGCATCCCGCTTTCCGATTTGAATCTGCCCGCTACCCAGCAGGCGGCGCAGCAAGCCGGCCTCGATTTCACGCCGCCCGCGTCGTAATCCGTCGTCCAGTTTGTCGATTAGCCAGGATTCAGCGCCGGACCATAAGCTTCATAGACGCTCTCAAACACCGCATCCCAGGAGGCGGAAAGAGCGTAACTCCGGGCGTGCGCCCGCATTTGGCGGTGCAGCTCCGCATCGCCGGCGATGCGCAGAATCGCCGCCGCAAAATCCGCATCCGGTGCGATGAATCCCGTGCATCCATCGCGAATCAGCGACTTCGGGCCGCCATCCAGGGTCACCACCGCGGGAACTCCTGAGGCCAGCGCCTCCAGAACCACGTTGCCGAAAGTGTCGGTATGCGAGGGAAAAACAAAGACATCCATCCGGGCGTAGGCGCGGGCGAGCGCTTCTCCGCGCAGCACACCGGTAAACTCGGCGCGGGACAAATGCTCGCGCAGCCAAGCTTCCTCCCCGCCCTGGCCCACGATGAGAAAGTGGAAGTTGCGCACTCCGCTCGCTTCCAGCTCCTGCTGGACGCGCGCCAGAAGGGCAATATTTTTCTCCACGCTCATGCGCCCGACAAAACCGAGGACCAGCTCCCGGTCCGAAGGTTCGCGTTCGCGGCGTTCCGGCGAAAAGAGCTGCGCGTCGATCCCGCGCTGCATCAGGTGGCAGGGCCTCCCGGTGCGCGCCTCCAGCAGCCGGCAAAGGTCGGGGTTGGGCGCAAACAGCACCCGCGCGTGGCGATAGAACCACGCGATCATGGCGAGCATCAGTTGCTCGATCCGTTTCGCTCCGGCCTCCGCCTGCGGCCCAGGGAGCCGGTCGAGCAGCCAGCGCGATCGCATCGCCGCGTACTCGTGAATATTGGTGTGCCACGAGGCCGCCAGCGGCACGCCGAGATGCGACGCCAGCACCGCGCCCAGCATGCCCAGTTCGCTGGGGCCGGTGATATGAACGATGTCCGGCCGGAACTTGCGCAGAGCCCGTGTAATCGCCGGCACGTGCCGGATCCAGGCGGGATCGAAGCGCAGGTCCTTGTCGAGCGGCAGGGAGAGAACTCCGCGCGGCAACTCGAGGGTAGAAAGATTTCCCTCGATCCGGAACGCCTCGCGGCGATCCCCGGCGCGCACGCACAGGAAAGGGAATTTGCGGCGGCGGGCGAAATCCTCGAAGTGGCGGGAAGTGTGGGCCACGCCGTTGACTTCATGGAAAGAGTCGGGGAAATAGGCGACGCGGATCAACGCAGCCGATCGCACCGTTTGCCAACGCCGTCAGGGAGCCTCATCCGATCGCGTCCTCGCCCAGGGCGAAGCGCAGTTCGCGGGATTCGCTCCAGGCCAGGCGCAGGCTGTCCGAAACCGGGCTGGTGCCCATGAGCCGTACGGCCCGGATGGCGAAATTCAGCAGTGCCGGAGCCTGGCCCGTGGGCCAAAGCTCACTGGCCGGGCGGATGACGCCGTCCGGTCCTGGATGCCAGACGCGATCATCCCAGCGCCGCGAGCCCAGCGGGAAATCGGGATAGTCGCGGACAGCGTCGAGCGTGGACTGGAGAATGCGGTGCTTCCAGGGCTGCGCGTATTGCGGCATGAACAGAATGTGACTGCGCCCTTCGTACCGGACCTCATGCACGAATTCGGTGAAGCTCGATGCGTTGGAGAGATTGACGTTCGCGTTGGGCTCGCGGCCGTGGCGGTCGCCTCCCGAGATCAGCAGCTTGTTCCACTGCTTTGCCAGCTGAATGACTTCGCGATTCTCCCGCCAGTGGCGCAGCCCATTCAGCTCAAAGGCATGCATGAATTGGTGATTCGCGGCCAGGAAGTCCTGCACTCGCTGCGCGGCCTTGTCCTTGCCGATCAGATAAAGGTCCCAGCAGGGATGGTTGAAGACAATCAGAACGTTGGGCAGTTCGTGCAGCGCAGCCAGAATCTCGGTCAGCCGTTTTTCGCCGGGACTGGCCGTGTATTCCTCGAAAATCTTCATCCATGCGGCGCCGGAGTCGCTGGGCAGATTGTGGACGCCCAGGTGAAAAGCCTGGTCGCCGCCGAAGGGGGCGCTCCACTCCACCGATACGGGAATGTGGCGCGCGGAGGCCACGGTGCGCAGCAGCATGGGCGCCGCGATCGTGTCGTGGTCGGTGATGGAGACCAGCGGGCGCAGATTGAGCTTCTGCGCGATCTGATTGCTTTCCAGATCGAAGGCCAGTTTCGGCGTCAGCGGCGGAGTCCAGTAGGCTGCGGCGTAGTTGAGCGGATTGCCGTGCAGCTCGCGCGCGCGCCGCTCATACCGCGCCAGAACCGGTCGCAGCAGCGGGTACTGGTTGCCAAGATTCGCCAAAAAGTCGAGGGTTTCCTTCGACTGATTGGTATGACTGTGGAGCGAGACGGCGGTCGAAGAATTGCGAGCGGCGTCTACATCCTTCCACAGGTACGAGATGCGTCGCAGTCCGGCCATGGGGTCCCTCCGAGAGCGCCCAACTGGTTCCATTGTCGCGATTGCACCGTGAATAGGGCATTACGGGGCGAAAAAAGGTCGGTCAAATGCAAGACAGTATCCCCGAAGGTAACGTGCGGCCAAGGCCCTGTGAGCCTATACAAATTGCTGATAATGCGGGAAATCTGTAAAGAATTGATCCGATTGGAGGGCGTTGCTGCCAGGCACCGAAGGGACGCCAATGAGTTAACCCAAGGTTCGTCATCGCCGGGTTTGTGCGATGTCCGGCACTTCAGATTCCTGGGCGGGCTCAGGCTCGAGGTGGTTTCGCGTAAGGCCGTCGCGGAGAATCTCAAAGGCGTCCTCCGGCGTGTTTGCAATCTGGAAAAGCTCGCGATCACGTGGTGAGATGGCCCCCCTGTCGACGAGGATGTCGAGATTGATGACCTTTTCCCAGTAGGAGCCTCCGTAAAGCACGACGGTGATTTTTTTTGCGAGCTTCTGGGTCTGAGAAAGCGTGAGGATTTCGAACATTTCGTCGAGGGTTCCGAACCCACCCGGGAAGACGACCAGCGCCTTGGCCAGGTACGCGAACCAGTATTTGCGCATGAAAAAGTAATGGAACTCGAAGTTGAGCGCCGGAGTGATGTACCGGTTCGGCATCTGCTCAAACGGGAGCTTGATATTCAGGCCGATCGACTTGCCGCCGGCTTCCCACGCGCCGCGGTTGGCCGCTTCCATGATGCCAGGCCCCCCTCCGGAGGTGACGACGAAGCGATTGCGTCGCGACTTCAGATCCTTTGCCCATTTCGTCAGGAGGGAAGCGAGGCGGCGTGCGTCCTCGTAATACTGGGCCATCTCCACCGCCGCTTCAGCGCGATGGCGGCGAAGCTCGCTCGTTTCCTCCTCTACCGGGCCGCGGGCGGGCTGTTCTTCTTCGGGCGCAGGCTGGCTGGAGCCGGTGTTTTCCAGGAGCTCCAGCTCGCGGTTCGCCTCGTCGAGGGCGCGAAAACGGGCCGAGCCGAAGAAGACGACGGTGTCCTGAATGCGCTCGCGCCGGAATCGCGCCAGAGGCTCCGAGTATTCTGCCAGGATGCGGATGATGCGACCGTCCGGGCTGTTGAGGAAGGCGTCGTTTTCGTAAGCGAGGGAGGCGCTGGCGAGGGGCGATGGCGGCTTGCGGGACATGGTCAGTTCTCGCGGTAATGGATCGCCTCGGAGATGGCGATCCAGAGATTGAGGAGGCCCACGCCCGAGACTACCCCGCGAAAGGCGCCGCTTTCCACGAGGTGCGCGACCGGCGCGTAATAGAGGAAAAAGCGGTTGAAGGTCCACAGGTGGGTCCAGGGCAGGAAAAAGAGGATCAGACCGGCGTAAAGGCGGACCATGACGCGGAGAAAAAGATCGGTGCGATGAAGCCAGCGGCCGGAGTGCTGCGCCTGAGGCGGAGGGGCAGATGGGGGTTGAGCGGAAGGGGAAGGCGGCGTTGCCAAATTGGGCGAAAAGGACATACGGCGGTTCCCGGGCAGGCTACCCTTCCCGACTTGCATTCAAGGTCGCCGCTCCCTGTTGTTCCCGCCCCAGTCTGCCATCGGCTGGCCTGCCGGGGACCCTGGGGTGGGTCGCGTCAACTTGAGTGGCGCGGCTTCGGGGTACAGCAACCCTGTAACCGCTGTAGGCGCCGGCAGCCCTGAGTCGCGCTCAGGCGTCCGGGACGACTTAACCTCACACTAACACAGGCACCGTGGAGCGGGCCCGGCTGCTGCGCGGGCGTCCCTCTGTCTGGCGGGTATTCCCCGATGGGGTTTGCGAGGGG
This sequence comes from Acidobacteriaceae bacterium, assembly GCA_035505395.1. Lineage (GTDB taxonomy): Bacteria > Acidobacteriota > Terriglobia > Terriglobales > Acidobacteriaceae > Palsa-343. The sequence goes on along the minus strand of DATJQW010000149.1, from coordinate 8,959 downwards.
AAAGAGAGCTCCTGCGGCTCTCTTACACTGGAGAGGACAGCACCTGCACCAGGCCTCGTTAGAGCATTTGTTTTGTGGTACAACAATATCCTCCGGGAAGAGCCGGCATCCCTCAGCCGGTATTGGCAAAGGTGGCCGGATTTGCTCTCGCGGAACGGCGCGGGAAAGGAAAATATGCTCCCCGAACAATGGGAAACATTTAAGCGCGCGGCTCGCCGCGAGAAGATGGACAGGATTCCCATGGCGCTGATTGTGGACAGCCCGTGGATTCCGGGGTACCTGGGCATCAGTCACATGGACTATTTCCTCGATCCGGAGCTGTGGTTCCAGTCGAACCTGAAGATCATGCGGGAGTTCCCGGAGATCATCTTCGTTCCGTCGTGGTGGATGGAGTACGGGATGGCGGCTGAGCCGTCCGTGCTGGGTGCGAAGATCAAATTCTGGCAGGACAACACGCCGAGCGAATACCACACGCTGTATCGCGTGGAGGACATCGATCAGTTTCCGGAATACGAGGTGGAGGCCGACGCGTTCGCGGCACTCACGCTGCACCGCATTAAGATGGCGAAGCAGCGGATCCTGGACGCAGGGTACATCCTGCCCATGGCCACCTCGCGCGGGCCGCTGTGCACGGCGGGGTTTGTGCGCGGAACCACGAACTTCATGATCGATCTGGTGGAAAATCCCGAAGGAGCGCACAGGCTCATCGACCTGTGCACGCGCGTGATCATCGACTGGTTGAAGGCGCAGCAGAAGGTGATGGGCGACACGGTGGAGAGCATCTTTATCCTCGATGACATTGTGGGCTTCATCAACGAGGAGCACTACCTGGAGTTTGCGCACCCGTACCTGAAGCGGATCTGCGACGCGTTTCCAAAGGATTGGGTGAAGGTGTACCACAATGACGCGGAAGTGGACGCGTGCCTGGATCATTTGCCGGATGCGGGATTCCACGTGCTGAACTGGGGCAAGCAGAGGCACATTACGGAAGTGAAACGGCGGGTGGGCGACCGGATGTGCCTGATGGGTAATGTAAATCCCCTGGAGATTGGCGTGCGCGGGACGCCCGAAGAGGTGAAGGACGAGACGCTGGAGGTGCTGGAAGGCTCGGGCGGCGAGGGGATCATCCTGTCGGTGGGCGGCGGCACGAGCCCGGGGATGCCGAAGCAGAATATCCTGGCCATGCTGGAGGCCCTGAACGAATACAACGGTAAGCGCACCGGTGCGCTTGCCGGCAGTCGCTGACGGAGTGCATGGATGCCCGATTACGCGCTGATGAACCAATATCTGTACGAAGGCAGCGCCGGGGAAGTGGAGCGCCTGACGAAGGAAGCGCTCGCCGAGGGGCGGAGCGCCCAGGAGGTGCTGAACGAGGGCCTGATTGCGGGCATGAGCGTGGTAGGCGAGGACTTTAAGCATAACGTGCTCTACGTGCCCGAGGTGCTGATTGCGGCACGCGCGATGAAGGCGGGGATGGCCGTGCTCAAGCCGCTGCTGACTTCGAAAGAAAGCAATACGAAGCCGAAGGGTGTGCTGCTGATGGGGACGGTGCGTGGGGATCTGCACGACATCGGCAAGAATCTGGTTGGGATGATGGCCGAGGGCGCGGGCTTTGAGCTGCACGACATCGGCGTCGACCAGAGCGTGGAGAAGTTTATGGCGGCGGCAGAGAAGTGCAAGCCAACAATTATCGGGATGAGCGCGCTGCTCACCACCACGATGATGTACATGAAAACGGTGATCGACGGATTCCAGGCGGCCGGGCTCGGGCATATCAAGATGGCCGTGGGGGGCGCCCCGATCAGCCAGATGTTTGCCGATGAGATCGGCGCGGATGGGTACGGCGCAAACGCTTCGGCAGCCGTGGATCTGTTCTTGCGCCTGGCAGAGCAGGCGTGTGTGGCGGAGTGAATGTGACGAGGTTCAGGATCCTGTGCTGGCAGGAGATTCCCACGCAGATTCGCGCGGAGGACGATGAGGAAGATGTCACGCTGGAGCTGGACGAGCGCTTTATGAAGCAGATCGATATTCTGGCCACGAAGCGCGGACTGCAATCGGCGGATGATTATCTCGCCCAGTGGCAGTGGGGCGAAGAACAGGAACGCGAGGGCTCGGCGCGCCAGGTCGCCGAAGCGCTGAAAGCCGAGCTCGAGGCGAAGGGCTGGTAGACAACGCGGGCATGGCGCTCACGCTCACCATCAACGGGCAGTCGATCGAGGCGCGGAAGGAGTTGTCGCTTTTCGAGCATGCCGAAGCACTGGACATCGACGTACCGACGTCGTGCCGTAAGCAGGGCAAGTGCCGCGAGTGCATGGTGGAGGTGGTGGAGGGCCTCGATGCGCTGTCCCCGATAACCGAGGCGGAGCGGCACCTGAGGGGGAAATTCCGGCTGTCGTGCCAGACGCGGGTGGTAGCCGATCGGGGACACGTGCGCTGCCACACGATGCGGCGCGGGCAGATGCGCATTGAGCGTCAGGCGCTGGGGCTGCCGGTGAGCCATGCCGCGATGCCGCTGGATCCGGCAGTCCGCCGCGATGGCGATCGGATTCTGATCGACGGCGTGGAGGTGGATCGCTCAACGGGTCCCATTCATGGTTTGGCCATGGACCTGGGTACGACCACTGTGGTGCTGCGACTGCTGGATCTGGAGACCGGGGAGCTGATCGCGGATACGTCGCTCGAGAATCCGCAGCGCTTTGGCGGGGCAGAGGTGATGTCGAGAATCGCCTACGACACAGAACATCCTGGGCGGCTGCTGCTGCGGACGCTGGCGGGGTATCTGACGCACGCGATCGAGAAGTTTCCGGTGGATCCGAAGACGATTTACGAGATGGTGGTCGTCGGGAACTCGACGATGCGCGATCTGTTCTTCCGGCAGAGCGTGTATTCGATCGGACAGACGCCGTACCGATCCATCACGGAGATTGAGATGGCGGAGGGCAGGCGGGTGACGACAAGCCTGGTGCAGACTGGGCTGCGGAGTCTGTTGCCGATCCATCCCGGGGCGCGGGTGTATGGCGCCCCGATCATCAGCGGCCACGTGGGCGCGGATGCGGCGGCGTGCATGCTGGCCGTGGATCTGGCGCACGAGAATCGGCTGGTGGCGATCATGGATATCGGCACGAACACGGAGCTGATTGTCGGGAACCGGCATCGGATCCTGGTGGCGTCGTGTCCGGCGGGGCCGGCGTTTGAGGGCGGAGCGATCGCCTGCGGCATGCCCGCGCTGGACGGAGCGATTGAAGACGTTGCGATTGCGGACGATGGCAGTTTTCGTCTGGGCGTGATCGGGAACCTAGACCCTGAGGGAATTTGCGGATCCGGGTTGGTAGATATGCTGAGCGAACTGCTGCGCACTGGCCGGATGAATGCGATGGGACGCTTCGAGGACGGCGAGCAGAGTGTGACCCTGTGGAGTGGAGACGACGAGGGTGAGGATATTTATCTGCTGGAGAGCGATGTGAACGAACTGGCCCAGGCAAAGGGCGCGAACGTTGCCGGACTGCACGTGGTGTTCAGCACCTACGGCATCGATTTCGACGACATCGACGTGTTCTATCTGGCAGGAGGGTTTGGGCGGCATCTGGACGTGGAGGCGTCGCAGCGGATTGGGCTGGTGCCGAGGATGTTGCCGGGGAAAATGGTGCAGGCTGGGAATATCGCGATCGAGGGCGCGACCATGGCGCTGCTGTCGCGCAGAAAGAGGGCGGAGCTGGAGGAGCTGGTGAAGCGCGTGGAGCATTGCCGGCTGGAGGCGCATCCGCGCTTCTTCGATTTTTTTGTGGAGGGTTGCCAGTTCAAGCCTGTGGAGGCGCTGCCGTGCGCGCGATAGGCGAAGCGCTGGAACTGGCGGAGACCGTCTGCGACCTTTCGGTGGCGCAGGAGGAGTACGCGCGGCTGCTGGGGTATCCTCGCGGTCATGTGCTGGAAGGGCGGGCACGCGAACTGGCGGAGTGGGCGCGCGCATGGTATGCGGAGCGCGGCCGGCCATGGTTGTACGCACGCCAGGTGGAGAAACTCTCGCTGGATGGTGACGCGATCTGCATCGACGGCGCCGCATTCGCCAGCCCGCGCCTGAAACGCACACTGGAGGAGGCGGGAGCGCACAGTGTGATTCTGGCTGCTGTGGGGGCCGGCGGAGAAGCGGAAGACGAAGCGCAGCGGCGTTGGGCCGAAGAGAAGCCGGACGAATATTTCTTCCTGGAGATTTACGGATCGGCGGTTGTGGAAAGCCTGATGACCGCCCTGGGCGCGCGGCTGTGCGACTGGGCCGAGCAGCAGAATATGGCGGTGCTGCCCCACGCGAGCCCGGGATATCCGGAGTGGGACGTTGGTGAGCAGCCGCGGCTGCTGGACCGGCTGCGGCGCGCGGGTGGCCAGGGATTGCCGGCGGAGATTGAGGTGCTGGCATCGGGCATGCTACGGCCGCGCAAATCGCAGCTGGCGGTCTTCGGCCTGACGCGGCACACGGAACGTTTGCAGCGGCTGACGGATCTGGTGCCGTGCGCAAGCTGCTCCTTCGGGCCATGCCAGTACCGGCGCGCTCCGTACCGCAAAGCGCCTCGCTCGCCGCGCGAGCCGCTGCCGACGCCGGCAGCACTCGATCGAGAGGCGCGCTACAGCACGAGCCGCAGGGCGCTGGAGCGCTGGGCGGCGGATCGTCTGACGATACAGACCCATGCCGACGGATCGATGGATGTCCTGTTCCGTTACGACGGCACCACCTGCACGAACATGGGGCGTGCACTGGCGTTTGACTATCACGTAACCCTGGGTCCAAGGGCTGAAAGATACCCGATTCGCGAGCAGCGATGTGTACCGGCAACGGGCGATACGGGGCACAGATACATGTGCCAGTATCTGGCGGACGCCGGCGGGTTGATGGCGGCGATCGGCAGAGAAAGGCCGCTCAATGGCGAACCGCTGAATGCCGTGCTGGAGTGGCGCACGGAACCATGCGCGGCGGGATGCTTTTGCGACGCTGCGGCGCGCAACCGGAAGTGGGGGCTGGTGCTGGAGACGATCCACTTCGCACTGGCGCAACAGGAGCGGAACGAGGAGTTCGCATGAAGAAACTTCTGCATCACGCCGTACAGGATCGCCCGCTGCTGTGCGACGGCGCCATGGGCACTCAGCTGATGCTGGCCGGGCTGGAGCAGGGCAACTGCGGCGAGGCCTGGAACCTCACCCATCCGGAGCGGGTGCTGGCGATCCAGCAAAAGTACGTTGAGGCCGGTTCGGACTGCCTGCTGACCAACACCTTTGGCGGTTCCCGCATTATGCTCACGCGGCATGGCGAGGGCGAGCATGTGGCGGGCGTGAACCAGGCGGGGGTGCGCATCGCGCGCGAGGCTCTTGGCGCCCGTGACGGGTATGTGATTGGCGACATCGGACCCTTCGGAGGATTGCTGGAACCGTTTGGCGAATTCACCGAGGACCAGGTGCGCAGGGCGTTCGAGGAGCAGGCCGCGGCTTTGGTCCAGGCGGGAGCAGACGCCATCATCATCGAAACGCAGACTTCGCTCGAGGAACTGCTGCTGGGTATCCGGGCGGCGCAGGCTGCCGGGGCGCCGTGCATCATCGGGTCGATGGCGTATGACGTGACCCTGGACGGCTCGACGTTCCGTACCATGATGGGCGTCGAGCCGGAGCGAGCAGCCGAGTTCATGGAACAACAGGGGGCGCATATTGTCGCGCTGAACTGTGGCACGCGGATGGATATGACCCGAGCGCTGGCTGCCGTGGAGCGATACAGGAGCGTGACGGGATTGCCGGTGATGGTGCAGCCCAACGCTGGACAGCCGCGGCTGGAGAATATGAAGGTGGTGTACGACGAGACGCCGGACCAAATGGTACAGGGGCTGCCCGCCCTGCTGGAAGCGGGTGCGAATATCATCGGTGCCTGCTGCGGCAGCACTCCGGAGCACATTCGAGCCTTCCGCAAGGTGATGGACACGTGTCTCGCATCGAGGGGAATGCAGCCCGCGGGAGGTCGACGTGAAGATTAAGCTTTGCGATGTGAACGCGGCTGCGCTCGAGAAGCTGCCCGAGCACACCGACGATAAGTCCGGGATTGGCGTGCATTACGTCGACGCGTACCTGAAGCCGATGAACATGAAGCTGGAAGACGGCACACCGGTGAAATGCAGGCGCCGCGGACTGAAGGTCACGCTCTCCGTCGGCAGCAGGCGGGGCGAAGGACTGATGCGCCGGCTGGAAGTCGGTCCGGATCCGGTCAAAATGCTGCGCGCGGCGCTGCTGGAAGCGGCTCGAACGGCGGGGATGGAACTGACGGTGGAGACCGACGGGATTTACCTTACACTTTGATTCGGCTTGCCGAGCTCGAACGGCGAAGAGCTCCGCACGGTCAGCTCGCTGTGGCGCCGTTCCACTCCGCAGCATAACGGGCCACAACCTCCGCGGCCAGAGTCACCGACTGCGGGGGAGAAGAGACGCACGAGGTCAGCGTCTGGCTGAGGATCGCGATATCGCTGAGGAAAGTCGCCCTGCGCATGTAGTCGAAATCGAGCTGCGCTTTGGCGGGTTTGACGAACATTTCGTAGAAAGCCTCGACCTCGACCTCCGGTATCCCTGCAAGAAACTCCTCTTCGTTACGGAATGCCAGAGTTGCTGCGCCGGTAATGCCTGGCCGATACGTCATATGCAGCGGCTCAAGATGCGGTAGTTTGGGCCGAGGGCCGACCAGGCTCATATCGCCACGAAGCACGTTCCAGAACTGGGGCAACTCGTCCAGTTTGTACCGGCGCAGGAAGGCTCCGACCCGGGTAATGCGCGAGTCGCCGCTCACTGTAATGCAGGAGTTGCGGTCTCTTGCTTTACGCATGGAACGAAACTTGCAGAGGGTGAACTCACGGCCGTTTCCGCCCATCCGCTTCTGGCGGAAAAGAACGGGGCCGCCGGAATCGAGCCAGATGAGGGCAGCCACAACTGCCATCAGCGGCATCAAAGCCACCAGCGCTGCGGCAGCGACCACAAACTCGACGATGCGGCGGCGCCGGGACATAGCCCAGGAGCTGGCATCGCTTACGGTGCGTTCTTTGACCGCAACCGGTGGAAACGGTGCGTTCCATCCACTGACGCGCCGAAGTGCATGCGAAGACGTAAGACTGGAGGGCCGCCCCGCAGAATCTTCAGGACTCGGCGGGAAGATATTGTCAAAAGAAAGCGAACTCATCCACCCATCACCAGGAATACGAGGAAATTTGGGTTTGCGGTTGCGACAGGGAAATTGGGACGGGATCTCCCAATCTCATTAAAAAGTTGTACTTTAACTACATTCTGAATATTGCAAGAGTATAACCCGCTGATGAAGAAATTGGATGCACAATGCTGAGGCGGAGAGCCCCGTCGTCTAAATTGACCTGAAACCGAAGATTACCACTGAATGGTAAGAGAATTGCTTAGTTTCTGGTTAACCTCAGGTAAAGACACTCAGGGGGCCGGGCTGGACCGGCAGCCGATAGTTCCCATAAAATCAAAAAGATTGCCCAATGTCTTTGGCTCTTTCTTCGCTTTTCTGCGTATGACGCGATCGTTTGGAATCTTGCTGCTGATTTATGCGCTGTTTCTCGCGCCGCGAGCTGGCGCCCAGCTTCCGGATAGCCTCACGGGCTCCTCAACGGGGCAGCAGCAACAGTCTCCCTCCGCGGACTGCTCCGATCCTTTACTGGCCGATTCTTCACTGTGCTCGATGCAATCGTCCGGTCAGGGCCTGTTGATGCCGGGGTTACCTTTGATGCAAACCGGGACGGGCCAACCCCGCTTCTCCAACTATTCGGATGTCGGGCAGGCCCAGGGAACGCTGTCAGAACGGCAACTGCCAGTGACGCTGCCGCCCGAGCCGCTGACGGAATTCCAGAAATTTGTTGCCTCGACCACCGGCCAGGTGCTGCCGATTTTCGGCGCCGATCTCTTCCGCCAGGTGCCTTCGACGTTTTCGCCGCTGAATCTGGTTCCGGTTCCACCGGATTACATGATCGGGCCGGGCGACGAGCTGCGAATCCGCGTGTGGGGACAAGTGAACTTCACAGCCAACGTCCGCGTCGACCGCACCGGGGAGATTTACCTGCCGCAGGTCGGCGAAGTCCACGTTGCCGGCATTCCTTATTCAGCGCTGGACGCGCACCTGCGGACGGCCATTGGAAGGGTGTACCGGAATTTCGATCTGACTGCGGACATAGGGCAAATTCGGGCAATACAGGTTTACGTCTCAGGAGAAGCGCGGCGGCCGGGGGTTTACACAGTGAGTTCTCTGAGCACGCTCGTCGATGCGATTTTTGCAAGCGGCGGACCTTCGCCGACAGGCTCGCTGCGCAACATTGAACTCCGCCGCGGCGGAACCGTGGTAACGGTGTTCGACCTGTACGCTCTCCTGATTCACGGAAATAAGTCAAAGGACGCGCCCCTTCAGTCGGGGGATGTGATTTTTATCCCGCCGGCTGGCCCGGAAGCGGCCATCACCGGCAGTGTGCGCGTACCTGCGATTTATGAGCTGCGTGCAGGCGAGACGCTGGCCGACGCGCTTGCCGACGCCGGCGGCGCCACAGCCGTCGCTGCGGAGACGCGCGTCTCTATCGAGCGCATCGACGATCACCGGGACCGCTACTCGATGGAAGTGTCGTGGAATCCGGCGGGACTCGGGACCAGGCTCTCCGACGGCGATCTGATACGCATTTTCTCGATCGTCCCGTTGTACCAAAATACCGTCACGCTGCGCGGCAACACCGCGAATCCTGGCCGCTTTGCCTGGCATTCGGGCATGCGGCTCAGTGATCTCATCCCGGACAGAGCCTCGCTGGTGACGCGCAACTACTGGTGGAAGCGGTCTCAACTGGGGCTGCCGGGGCCGGAATTCGAGCCCTTGGCAGATTTCCGTAATCTGCGCCAGCCATCCGGTCCAGTGGATTTACCACGCGGAGCGTTTCTCGGCCAGCCTTCG
>DATJQW010000148.1:0-15725 GCA_035505395.1 Acidobacteriaceae bacterium | reverse complement strand
CGGGTTCTCGGCGTGATGCGGCGAGCAACCTCGTCGGGATCGATCTGAAAATCGCGCGCCGCCGGACGTTCGAAACGGAAAATGTTAGCCCGCAGGTACGACGCCACTTCGAGGATCGGTCCATAGGTCGGCTGTTCGATCAGCACATCGTCGCCCGGTTCGAGCAGCGCAGCCATGGCCAGGTGGTTGGCCATCGCGGTGCCGGCGGCGGCAACGACGCAATCCGGAGTGACACCGCACTTGCGCGCCAGACGCTCCTGGAGCGGCGCATAGCCGTAGACGGCAGGACCGTTGATCTCGAGATCCTGCGGCGAAACATGGAGCTCTGCGAGCGGATAGCTCATGATGCCACTGGTGGCCAGGTTGTACTTTGCCGCCGAGCAGAGTTTCGCCCACTCCAGATAGGTGGATGCGACGGCGCGCGCGTTGCTCATTCTCTTGCCTCCCTGAGCCGGCGCCGCTGCCAGAACGCGTATACCGGCAATCCGATCAGGATGATCACAAATCCGATGGAGCTGTTGCGAGGATACTTCCACAGCGCATTGGCGACGATGAGCCAGCACGACAGGATAAAGATGAGGGTCGTATACGGATGGCCAGGGACGCGAAACCCCGGGACGTCGACAGGGCGGCCCCGCTCACGGTGGCGGAGGACAAACAGGCAGGCCGCGCTCAGGCCAAAGAAAGTGAAGTCAATCGGCGCCTGGAAGTTCAGAATCTGTTCGTATTTCCCGCTGAGCGCGATCACGACCGCCCAGACGCTCTGCAGCACGATGGCGACGGCGGGAACCTGCGTTTTCCGTGTGAGGCGGGCCACGCTGCGAAAAAACAGGCCATCCTCGGCCATCGCAAAGTAGACGCGCGGTCCTGTGAGCACAGACTGGCTGAGAAACCCGACCGTCGAGACCGCGATGCCGAGCGCGATGAGGCGCGCTCCGCGGTTGCCGGCGACAATCTGCATCACCGAACTGGCCGGAACGCTGGTCGCCGCCAGCGCTGTAACTCCCAGGGTGCGGAGGCAGACGACATTGACAGAGACGTAGAGCACCACAACGGCTGCGACCCCGATGATCAGGGCCCGGCCGAGATTCCTGCGCGCGTCGCGAATCTCGCCCGCGATGAAATTTGTTGTCTGCCACCCTCCGTAGGAAAAGAGCACGGGTACCATGGCCGCACCCACGGCAGTGAGCAGATCAAAGTTCAAGGGACGATCCAGAATGGGATGCAACACCGGCCTGGGCGCCCGTACCAGGAACAGGCCGGCCCCAACCAGCGCCGCGATAGCCGCGATTTTGAGCACCATCAGCACGCTCTGGACGCGGCCGCCCGGTTTGACCCCAAGGCAGTTCACAGCGGTGAGCAGAGCCAGCGTGACAAAGATGACCGAATGTTCGGAGCAGGGCAGGCCCGTGAGTTCGAGGAAATAGCGGGCAAAGGTAACCGTAACCGCGGCCATGCCGCCGGTCTGAATCACAAGCAGCAAAGCCCATCCGTAGAGAAATCCGAACACAGGATGGAGCGACTGGCGCAGATATTCGTACTGGCCGCCGACCTCGGGAATGCGGGCTCCGAGCTCCGCATAGATGAAAGAGCCGAGAATGGCGATGGCGCCGCCCGCGATCCAGACCAGGAGGATGAGCACCGGAGAGTGCAGCCGCTGGGCGACCACGTAAGGATTCATGAAGACGCCGGCGCCGACGATGCCGCCCATGACCATCATGGTGGCGTCGAAGATGCCGAGCTTGGGTGCGAGTCTCGGGCGGCCGGAGCTCTCGACGTCGAGGGGCGGTTGTGTCACCGAATCGAATTCTATCCGAGAGGCAATTGATGCTTCCGGTCCCGCATCCGGATTGCAGCCCCCGAGTCGCTCGTGCATACTCCCTGAGGACGGGATTCATGGCGGGACAAAGGACGAAATCGCAACACATCACCATTGTGGACGTCGCTCGGGAGAGCGGATTCTCGGCTTCGACGGTCTCCATCGTGCTGAACGAGGCCCCCCTTTCGCGCTACGTGGCCGCAACCACGAAGGAACAGATTCGCAGCACCGCGGAGCGGCTTGGCTATCATCCCGATCTTTTCGCTCGGTCGCTGCGCAGCCGGCGCACGCACACCATCGGGGTCATGATTTTCGATATCTCCGACCCTTTCTGCACGCTGATCCTGCGCGGTATCGAGCGGGCGCTGCACGGAGCTGGATATCTGCCGCTCATGATGGACGCTCACAATAACCGCGAACAGTTTGAAGGTTACCTGCGCATGCTGGTCGAGCGCCGCATCGAGGGGCTGATTGTCGTGGCCAACTGGCTCTTCCAGGAGTGCGGCCTGCTGGCTCGCCTCCAGGAGCGGGGATTGCCGATCGTCGTCGTGGGGCGCGATCTCTCGGGGGACGGATTTCGCTCCGTAGTGGTGGAGAACGAGGCAGGCGGGTACATGGCAATCCAGCACCTTTACGACCTCGGCCATCGTGCCATTGCCACGATTCGAGGACCGGTGCAGATGAGCGACAGCAGCGGCCGCTGGGCAGGGATCCAGCGATTTTGCGCCGGGCACAACCTTGCGATTCGCGAGGTTCACGTGCGGACGCTGCCCGATCTGCTGGATCCGTTTGCCGTCTTCGAGACGGGCGCGGCGCTCGCCGATGAAATCGTCCGGGCCGATCGGGACTTCACGGCGCTGATTGGATTCGACGACCTGACCGCGCTGGGCGCGATGCGGGGACTGACGCAGGCCGGAGTGCGCGTGCCGCATGAATGCTCGGTGATCGGGTTTGACGACATTCCGGCCGCATCGTTCACAACGCCGGGACTGACGACCATCCGTCAGCCCATGGAAGAGATGGGCGCGATCACCACCGAGCACCTGCTGAAGATGCTGAGCAACCCGGAAGAGGCTCCGATACAAGGCGGGCCACTGGTCCAGAAGCTGGCGCCGGTGCTGATCGCCCGAGGGTCAACGATGAAAGCGGCAGGCGCCAATGGGGGCTGATTCTGAGGCTTGACATGGGTGGTCCAGGAGGGATAGCTTTCCTCAGTATTGAAACGATTGAATACCCGAGCTGCTGAAAAGCCGCCGGGAGTGCGGTACTGGAAATCAACTTCTGGAGGTGCGTGATGTGCGGAAGAGCCGTGGTGAGGCAAAAACCGTCTCGTCTTCTGTTTTTCGTCGTTCTGGCGCTGTCCGTGAGCAGCGCGGCCTTTAGCCAGGCGGGCCGCGGAAGTGTTTCAGGGCTGGTGACAGACTCTTCAGGAGCGGTCATCCCGGGCGCCACCATCACCATCGAAAACTACGCGACCGGTTTGAAGCAGAACACGGTCACCACGGCCGGCGGGTTGTATTCGTTTGTGTCCCTGGCTCCGGGTAGCTATCGCGTCACGGCCACCGAGAATGGCTTCCAGACTCTGATACAGGATCATGTGCTGGTGAGCGTGGATCAGTCGACTCTCATCAACCTCACCATGAAGGTGGGCAGCGTCAGTCAGGTAGTCACGGTGAATGCCGCCGCCGACATCCTCGACACCAGCAACTCCACCGTCGGTCAGCTGATCGATTCGGCTGCCATCGATCGCGTACCGCTGCTCAATCGCGACGTATACGAGCTGGTGCAACTGAGTGCGGGCGTGATTCCCGCCAACGGCACGCCGAATTCGGGCGAGTTGCCCACGGTCTTCAACGCACGCTCCCTCATCGATGTCTCGTCGTACACCATCAACGGCGCTCTGCAGGGCAACGTGTACTACATGGTGGACGGCAGCCCCATCGGCATTCCCGAAAACAACCTCGCCACCATCCTGCCCGCTATGCAGATTCCCGAAGACGCCGTTGATGAGTATCGCGTGGAGACGCAGAACGCGCCGGCCAGCTACCAGAGCGGCGCAGCCGGCGTCATCAGCCTGGTGACGAAGTCCGGGGAAAATCAGTTCCACGGCGACGGATTCGTCTACATCCGGCCCAACACGCTGGCGGCGAACGACTACTTCGCCAAGCAATACGACGCCTCGCAGGGGCTGCCCAATCAGCCTGCCGATTTTCACCGCTATCAGGTCGGCGGATCAATCGGAGGCCCGATTCGCAAAAATAAGCTGTTCTTCTTCGGGGATTATCAGGCTACATGGCAGGAGAGCCTCGAGACCGACCAATACACCTTCCCCACGCAGGCGGAGCGGACCGGCGATTTCTCGGCGGACAGCTTCACCGTCTACAACCCTTTCGTACCTGACACTTCCGCCGGAACTCGGCAGCCTTTTCCAAACAACAACGTTCAGGGCTATATCGATCCCGCGGCGCAGAAGATGGCGCAGTACTTTCCCCTGCCCAACCAGCCCGGCGAAGGCACGTATCATCAGCTGAATTACAACTTCAATGGGCTGGATCCCAACAACGGCCAGCAGTTCGACGTGCGGGTCGACTACGACCCGTCGCAGAAGCAGCGCATCTTCGGCCGCTTCTCCTACGGGCATCTCTATTTCGGCAACGCCCTCGCGTTCGGTCCCAATAATGACTGGGATCCCAACACCTACCGCAACACCACGCCCGAGTTCAACGCGCTCGTGGCCGACGACTACACCATCAACCCGCACTCCGTGCTGCAGCTCCGCTACTCCTTCACCCGCCAGCATGAGATTCAGGTCGATCCTGGGCAGAGCGGTTTCAGCCTAACCCAGTTCGGATTCCCGGCTGCGCTCCAGGCTCAGGTCGATTACCCCACCCTGCCGTTCATCGGCTTCGGAGCCGGAACCTCCGGTTACACCAGCTCCATCGGCAGCGGCGACCAGGGTGGCTGGTATTTCCTCTTCGCCAGCGAAAGCAGCGATGCCAGCGCCACCTGGCGCACGGTGATCGGCAAGCACGAGCTGAGCGTGGGCGGCGAGTACCAGAAGATGTTTCTGAACGAGGGTTTCCCCGGGGCTTCCGCCGGCGCTTATTACTTCGATGACAGTGCGACCAGCTCCACCGCCTTCGCGGGAGACGGATATGACTTCGCATCCTACCTCATCGGCATGGGCGAACCGCCCGGATACGAGTCGGGAAATTTCTCGAAAGATATCTTCACCGCCGAGTCAAACCCCTACTACGGGGCCTTCGTCTCCGACAACTATCACCTGACGAAGAGCCTGGACGTCAGCCTCGGCCTGCGCTGGGATATCTTCGGCGGACGCACGGAGCGCCACAATCGCCTCGAGTACTTCGACCCCAACCTCAACTACTCGGTCAATGGAGTGGCGCTGACCGGCGGCGAGGTCTTTGCCGGCGTCGGCGGGGCATCGCGGACGCCCTTTACCACCAATCTCACCGATCTGAGCCCGCGGCTCAGCTTCGCATGGCAGGCGCAGCCGAGGCTGGTGTTTCACGGTGGCGCGGGCATCTACTATGGGCCCAGCACGCATATGGTCGCCGGCCCCGGAGAGGATTCGCAGGGCTTCTCCAGTTTGACCTCGTGGAATTCGACGGCCTACAACGCCGACGGCAACACGGTGATGGTGAACCCGCTCAGCAACCCCTTCCCGGCGGGAATCGTGCAGCCAACAGGGTCATCGCTGGGGCCCGCGACCGGCATCGGCGCCCCGCTGACCAGCGCACTCCATTCGCAGTCGGAGCCGACCGTCTACGACTACAACTTCGGCTATGAAGTGCAGCTGCCGGGAAGCATTGCTCTGAATGTAGCGTATGTCGGTAGCCATGGTTTGTATCTGGCCATGAACGGTCAGGACCTGAACGAGCTGCCGCTGAGCGTCTACGCCAATTATCAAAACGCTCTGAACAACAACATTCCGAACACCTGGGAAGCCGCCCTGCCCAGCACGTCCGCGTTCTACGGTGCGTCAACCGTGCCGATGTGGCTGGGGCTCGAGCCCTATCCGCAATACAGCAATGGCGGACCCAACAGCGGCGTGGCCGTCGATGGTAACCCGGTCGGCAGCTCCGTCTATAACTCGCTCCAGACCAAAATCGAAAAGCGCTTTTCCAATCACTGGACCACGCTGGCCTCCTACACGTGGGGCAAGATCATGACCAACGACACCGCGCCTCCGCTGTCCTTCGTCGGCTATCACGGCAATGGCGCGCCGCAGGACTGGCGGGATCTGAACCTGGAACGCTCGGTGAGCCCCCAGGACGTTACCTACCAGTTCAACTGGCAGACCTCGTGGGATCTGCCCGCCGGTAAGGGGCGCGCCCTCAATCTGAGTGGAGTGCCCAACGGCATCTTCGGCAACTGGACCATCAACACCATCGTCTACCTCAGCAGCGGACAGCCCATCGCCGTACCCAACGGAACCGCCGATCCCTGGTTCAACCAGCGCGTGGATGAGACGTGCAATCCCGCCGCCGGAGCCCCGCATACGGCTTCGATGTGGTTCAACTACACCTGCTTCTCGCAGCCGGCCAACCCATTCCTGCCGGGACGCTCGCCAGCCTACCTGTCGAACGTCCGGACCAATGGCGCGCACGACCTGGATGTTTCGCTGTACAAGAACTTCCCCATGGGCGAGCAGCGCAATCTGCGCTTCGAGATCGCGGCGTATAACATCACCAACTCCGTCCAGCTGGGATATCCCAATGTCTTCTGGAATCCGGATCCCTCGCCGGCCAACATGGCCGGATTCGGCCAGGTCACCGGCGACTCCAACCAGCCGCGGCAATTCCAGGTGGCATCTCGGTTCTCATTCTGAGCAGGGCAAACCGGAGATCACGCGGCAGCACGCGGTCCAATACGAACCAAACCAGGCGGAGAGACGTTGCATGTTTCGAAAGATCGCGATCACATTTCTGCTGCTTGCCTGCGCCTTTGCCGCGCCGGCTGCGACCACACCTCTGCACGAAGGATGGCAGCTGCAGTCGGCCTGCAAGCTGCAGACGAACGGCGACACCATTTCGACCGCTGGTTTTAAGCCTGATGGGTGGATCGCGACGTCAGTTCCGGCTACGGTGCTGGCCGCACAGGTTGCAGCAGGCATCTATCCGGATCCGTATTACGGACTGAACCTGCGGAAGATCCCCGGCGAGACCTATCCGATGGGGAAGTTCTTCGCGAACCTGCCCATACCCGATGACAGCCCCTACAAATGCGGCTGGTGGTACCGGAAGGAATTCGCCCTTCCGGCGGCGGACAAAGGCAGAACGCTGTGGCTGCACTTTGGAGGTATCAACTATCGCGCCGACGTGTGGGTGAACGGGAAGAAGATCGCCGACCAGTCCCAGGTGGCAGGAGCCTACCGGACGTACGATTTCGATATCACCGGCGTCGCCGAACCCGGAAAGCCAAATGTGATCGCGGTGGAAACGTGGGCGCCGGGACCGAAAGACCTGGGCATCAACTGGGTGGACTGGAATCCCGCGCCTCCGGACAAGGATATGGGGCTGTGGGGCGATGTGACGCTGGGTACGACCGGCCCGGTGACCCTGCGCTCGCCAATGGCCGTTACGCACTTCACGGATGCATCGCTGAGCGAGGCCGACCTGACGCTGTATGCGGAGCTGCATAACGCATCGGACCATGCGGTGACAGGAAAGGTGACTGCGCTGGTCGCCAGTGTTCCTGTTGAGCAGAACGTGACGATCGCGGCCGGCGCGGATCAGACGGTGGTCTTTGCGTCGGACCAGTTCACTCAGCTGCGAATTCACCATCCGCATGTGTGGTGGCCCTACGTGATGGGCGACCCGCATCTGGAGCGCCTGACCATGCGCTTTGTGGAGAACGGCAGTGTTTCCGACGAACAGAGCGTGGACTTCGGTATTCGCGAGATCACGACGGAGAAAACGGACAAGGGCTATGAGCTGTTCAAAGTCAACGGCAAGCCCATTCTCATCCGCGGCGGAGGATGGTCGCAGGATATGCTGCTGCGGCAGAATCCGGAGCGCCTGCGTAATGAGCTGCGGCTGTTCCGGGATATTGGACTGAACACCATCCGCCTGGAAGGCAAGATGGAAACGGATGATTTCTTCCAGCTGGCCGACCGCCAGGGAATTCTGGTGATGCTCGGCTGGTGCTGCTGCGACCAATGGGAGCACTGGAAAGAGTGGACGCCGGAGAACTACACCGTGGCGGCGGGATCGCTGCGCTCGCAGATGCTGCGGCTCCGTTCTCATCCCAGTTTGCTGGTGTGGCTCAACGGCAGCGACAATCCCCCTCCGGCCTTCGTGGAAACGGCATACCGCAACATTGAAGCCGAAACGCACTGGCCGAATCCGATCCTGTCGTCGGCTTCGGCCACTCCGACCACGGTGACCGGGCCGAGCGGCGTCAAGATGACCGGTCCGTACGATTACGTGGCGCCCTCGTACTGGTATGTGGACACGAAGCACGGAGGCGCGTTCGGCTACAACACGGAAACGAGTCCCGGGCCGGACGTCCCGAACGTGGCCAGCCTGCGCAAGTTCATTCCGCCGGATCAGCTGTGGCCGCCCGCCGAGGCCTGGAGCTATCACGACGGCGGAGGGGACTTCACCAATCTGCATGTCTTCGACACCGCGATGCGTGCCACGTATGGGCAGGCGGATACGCTGGTGGAATACGAGCGGCTGGCGCAGGCGATGAGCTACGACAGCGAGCGCGCCATGTACGAGGCATACTCGCGCAACAAGTACAACTCGACGGGCGTGATCCAGTGGATGCTGAATAATGCATGGCCGTCGATGATCTGGCACCTCTTCGACTATTACCTCGATGCCGACGGCGGCTACTTCGGCGCGAAGAAGGCCTGCGAGCCGGTGCACGTGCAGTATTCGTATGACGACCACAGCATCGTGGTGGTGAACAGCACGTACTCGCCGGTGGATGGACTGACCGCATCGGCACACGTCTACGACATTCACCTGAAGCCGCTCTTCTCCGCGGAAAAGCAGCTGAACGCGGCCAGCGACAGGTCGAACCGCGTCATCAACGTCCCCGATTCTGTCTTCCAGCAGGGATCGCAGGTGTACTTCGTGGATCTGATGCTGAAGGACGCGAAGGGCAGCGTGGTCAGCAGGAATTTCTACTGGATTCCGGCGAAGCTGACAGTGTTCGACTGGAAGAAGACCGACTACACGCACACACCGGCAACCGAGCCGGCCAATATGCAGGACCTGCGGTCGCTGCCCCAGGCCGCGATTCAGGCACAACTGCACGAACACCCTTCGCCCACTGGCGAAACGGTGGAGGTGACGCTGCACAATCCGTCGCAGGCTCTCGCATTCCAGATTTGGGCGGCGGTGCGGACGAAAGGCGGCGACCTGGTCGCGCCGGTCCTGTGGTCGGATAACTACGTCGAGCTGATGCCGGGAGAATCGCGCACGCTGACGGCAGTTCTGCCCCAGCATGCGCCGAGCGATCTGGTAGTGAAGCTCACCGGGTGGAACGTGCCGGACCAGACCTTGCCCGTTGGGGGCAGATAGCTTCGGCTGTTCACTATAGAGAAGAGGCCGGCGGGTTTGAACAACCAGCCGGCCTTTCAGTTTTCGATGTTCTTTAGTTAGCTCCTTGGAGCCTGGGTCATAGGTTGCAGGATTTCGTCGAGCAGATCCGGAGTGCCCTCGACGCGCTGAAGATGCGGGAATCGGAGTCCGCCGTGATAGTCGAGACCGACGACACGATAAGTTCCGGTGTTCACCACAATCAGCTCAATGGGCAGTTCGTTCCCTTTCGCCTCCTGAATCGCGGCGCTGAGCAGCGGGCCGCTGAACTGGCGGCCGTTGACGGCGATGATCTGCATACCGGGTCCCAGCTTCGCCTTGTCCGCGGGTGAGCCGACGAGGACATCCTCGATGTGACCGTCGCTGGAGACGTTGATGCCGATGGACCACCACTCGGGCATCGATCCATAGGCGTTGATGTCGGCCTGCATGATGGCGTTGGGCCGATCGGTGAAGATCAGCTTGTAGCCGCCGTGCTCGATGCCGCCGAGCGGTGCATGGGGCGAGAGACTGGTGAGGCGCTCCTTCAGGAAGCCGGCCCAGTCGTAGGGCACCACCGCATTCAAGCCGTCGACGATGTCGCTGAAGTGATACGGGACGACTTTGGGAGGCGTGTTGCCGCCGTAGCCTTCAAAGGCAGCGAGGAAGTCGTTGAGGCTCTTCTTATCATCGGTGAGCCTTCGGATGGTTGTGTCCACGTCGAGCCAGAGCAGGTCGCCCTCGGAGTAATAGTCCGTGCTGCGGCGCCAGTTGTCCCACTCGTCCGAGGTTTCATACAGCAGTTGCGCGGCGGTCGCGGTGTCCTGCAGATCGCGCCAGGTGCGGCCTGGGCGGTAATCCATCTGCGCGGCTACGTCGGCGAGATAGTCGCGGTAGTCGGTTGCCGTTTCTATGTGGCTGCGCGCGGCAAGGACGTTCCCGAGATAATCCGTGAGCCCCTCATAAACCCAGAGCAGATTGCCGATCATGGGGTCTTCGTAGTTGCCGGTGGCCAGGCCTGCGGGGCGGCGGTATTTGCCGTTCCAGGAGTGTGTGAACTCGTGCGGCAGCAGATCGGCGGAGAGCAGGAGCAGGTTCGGATCGACGAAGGTCTTCTCGGGCACGCGGTCGTCGCTGGACTGGTGGTGCTCCAGGCCGAAGTGCGCGACCTGATCGCTGGCGGTCACGAGGAAGTGATAGCTCTCATAGTGGCGCGACTTGTAGAGTGCGCCCGTCTCGCGGACGAGGTTGCTGTAGCCGGCCAGGGTCTCCGGCGTCAGGGCCAGATCCTCGGGACCATCGGCGGCAACGTCGAGGTAATGCTTCGGCGTAACTTCGGGCGCGAGCGGAAACTCGGCGAAATAGCGGCCGGTGAGCAGGGGCGAGTCGATCAGCTGCTCCAGCGAAACGGTGGAGAAGTCGACGCGGTCGCCGCTCTCGGAGATTCTTGTCAGCGCGGTCCCGAATTTCCAGCCATCCGGCAGGATGACAGAGGGTTTCACGTAGAGGTCGGCAGACTGGTGCCCCGAGGGATAGAGCACCAGTTCATTCCAGCTGAGCAGCGCGAGATTGGCGCTGGTAGAGGCGCCGGCAGAGAAACCAGTAGCAGCAGCCGTAGCGAGGAAGTCGTCTTTGACGTTGATCATTGTCACGCCCGGCGGCACGGTCAGGTGAATCGCATACATGTTTACGTCGTCGCGGACCCAGCGAATCGATTGGCCGTTGCCGGTGATAAAAAGGCCGGCGAGATTGTCGATGGGGCCATCGGGCATGTGCTCGCCCGGGATCCATTTGGCGTAGAGGAGGGTGAGCGGGCCAGGCTCTACCGGGATGGTTATCTCGCCGTGAAGCATCTTGCGCGGCGCGTCAGTAAGGTCGACGGTGAGATGAATCGGGTTAGCCGGAGTGGTTTGAGCGTGCAGCGAAAGAGCAGCCGCGAGAGCGGCTGCAAGGGGCGCGAGACAGCGAAAACGCATAGTCCTCCAGAGATGGCGATGCGAATGATCAGTGTAACGAGAGAGAGGTCGAACGTCGCAGCGAGCCTGGGAGTTTCGGCGTAGACTCGCGAACCGGAGGGTCGCGCATGATCCACTGGAATTTTGGACTGGCGTGGATTGCATTTGCGCTGGCGATGGCCCTGCACGTGGCCGACGAGGCGAAGCACGACTTTCTTGCCGTCTATAACCCGAACGCGCGGGCGATCCGGCAGCGCCTGCACCTTCCGGTTCCCATCTTTACCTTCCGCGCGTTTTTGACCAGCCTGATCACCGGAATTTGCCTTCTCCTGCTCCTTTCGCCGCTGGCGTTTCGCGGGACGCACTGGATGCGTGTTGTTGCCTTGCCCCTGGCGATCCTGGTGGGCATCGGGAACGCGCTGCTGCACTTCGGCGCTTCCCTGCTCTACCGGCGAAGAATGGCCGGTGTGCTGAGCTCGCCGATCCTGCTGGCAGCGGGAACGTGGCTGTTGTGGAGCAGTCTGACGTAGCGGGCGCTACCCGGCTGCGGCGAAAAAGTTGCGCAAGGTCTCTCGTCCGCGCAGACAAAAGCGCAGCGCTGCAGCTCGGCGAACCTGAATCGTTCGGGGGTATTAGCAGTCTAATAAACAGGAGCGTTACGAGGTATTTATGCCAAGGCTGAGAGCAATTGGAATATTAGCCCTGGCGGCTCTGCTCGCCCCGGCCCTGTTCGCCCTGGATGTCCAGAACGCTGAGCCGGAGGCAAACGCAGCCGTTCCGGGCACGATGAACTATGTGGAAGGGGCGGTCACTATCAACGGCCAATTCCTCACTGAAAGATCCGTGGGATCGGCCGTGCTTGGCCCAGGCCAGGTGTTGGCCACGACGAATGGACGCGCTGAGATGCTGCTGACCCCCGGAGTGTACCTGCGGCTCGGACATGAAAGCTCGGTGCGGATGCAGTCCCCGGACCTGACGAACACGGTAGTGGATCTCGAACGCGGACGTGCCGATGTCGAAGTAGATCAGCTCTACAAGGAGAACGACATTCACGTTCTCGAAGCCAACGTGCCGGTCCAACTCGTGAAAACGGGGCTGTATGAGTTCGACGCCAATCGCGGAACGATGCTGGTCTTCGCAGGCGAGGCGGCAGCGCTGAAACCGGATGAGAAATTCGTGACGGTGAAGAAGGGTCACGAGCTGAGCCTGACCGACGTGGCCACGGCCGGGCCCGTCAGATTCGATGAGGCCTCGCTCGAGCAGTCGGGATTGTACCGCTGGAGCAGCCTTCGCTCGGATTATCTGGCGCAGGCAAATCAACAGATGGCCGGCTACTACGGCTACGGCTATGGCTACGGCCCGGGCTGGTACTGGGACCCCTGGATGTTCAATTACACCTTCCTCGGACCGTGGGGCTTCTATAGCCCCTTCGGCTGGGGCTTCTATCCGATGGGCTGGGGTTGGGGCGGTTTTTACGGCGGATTCCGCGGCGGATACTACGGCGGGTTCCACGGCGGCGGCTTCGGTGGATTCCACGGCGGCGGCGGCTTCGGCGGAGGCGGCCACGGGCGCTAAAACAGCTTTCCGTTGCGCTGATCTGTGCCCCATCCCGGTCTTCGGGGTGGGGCATTTCTCTTCCGGGCCCGCGCTCGGTGCGGGGATTGGCCGCGCTTACCGCCCTTCGCGAAGGCGGGAAGCGAGCCGGTCCGGCAACCCTGCGCTCAGGATGCGCTGCTGCGCTTCGCGCAGATCGTAGGGTACGCGATACCAGGTGACGAGCCTCAGCACATCGTCATAAACAGCGAAGGCAGCCCGCCAGTCGCCGTCGCGGGGCTGCCCGACTGAACCCGGATTCACCAGGTATGTGGCGCCTTCGCGGAGCTGCAATTCGTATTCCGCCGGTTCGCCGCGGCTCCCCGAATAGTGGGGCACGAGACGAAACCACTCGTCACCGTTGGTCGCGAACCCTCCCTGTACGTGGGTGTGGCCGAAGAAGGTGATGCGCGTCTTCGCGTCATGCAGGGAGGGCCACGCATCGCGCACGGTGAGCAGGTACTCGTCTTCATCGAGGGGTGAGCCGTGTACGCAGCTCACCTGCGGGCCATCGGGCGCGATGGGGCCCGCTGCCAGGTGGCGAAGCCACTCGCGATGGTCGCCGGTGAGCACCGCTTCGGTCCATCGGGCGGCGCGCTGCGCGATGGGATTGAATTCCTCGACGCCTCCCAGGCCGCAGCAGGCGCGGTCGTGATTGCCGCGAACGAAGACGTCGCCCAGACGCCGCGTTACCTCGATGACTTCGTTGGGATTGGCTCCGTAGCCGACAATGTCGCCGAGGTTCCACACCACGTCGTGTTCGGGAGCTGCGGCGAGTACCGCCTCGAGCGCTTCGAGGTTGGCGTGAATATCGGAGAGGAGCAGGGCGCGCATGCTGGAGGGCCGTTTACCACTCTACCTCAGAGCTTGGATGGATTTGGAGGCCGAATCGTCTACCTGAGGCGGGCCCAGTGGAAAGGCGCAATTTCACGCAGCGAAACTGCGGCCGGGGCGGGATCGTCCGGCCAGGGAACCGGGCCGGATCCGCGCAGGGTGGCCAGCGGACGCGCCAGATCGGTTTGCATGGTGGGCACCGCGCCCAGCAGGCTGCGCGTGTACGGATGCTGCGGGTTGCGGAAGAGATCGGCCCGGGGAGCCAGTTCCAGCAACAACCCATGGCGCATCACAGCGACGCGGTCGCTGACCGCGGAAACCACGGCAAGATCGTGCGATATAAACAGCATCGTCAGTCCGAAGCGCTCGCGCAGTTGCGCCAGCAGTTCGAGGATCTGCGCCTGCACCGTCACGTCCAGCGCGGTGGTGGGCTCATCGGCGATGAGCAGGCGCGGGCGATTGACGATGGCCATGGCGATCAGGATGCGCTGACGCTGGCCACCGGAAAACTCATGCGGGTAATCCCCGTAACGCGCCGCGGGCCGGGGCAGCGCGACTGCGTGCATGGCCTCGAGCACCAGTTCTTTCGCCTGGCGCCGCGTGAGACTGCGCTGATGCGTGCGGGCAGCTTCGGCAATCTGTTCCCCGATCGGCATCACCGGGTTCAGCGCAGTCATCGGCTCCTGGAAGATCATGGCGATCTCGCGGCCCCGGATCCGTCGCATCTCAGCGGAGGAAAGAGCCAGCAGATCTCGCCCGTCGAACTCGATACGGCCGCTGATGGCTGCAGCCTCGCCCAGCAGCCGCAGGATGGCCAGCGCGGTAACCGATTTTCCGGAACCCGACTCGCCGACGAGCCCGAGGGATTCACCTGGAGCAATCTCGAGCGAGAGGTCGCGCACGGCACTGGCCGCGGCAAAGCTGACATTCAGGTTTTCGATGCGGAGCAGCGCCACAGCGTCATCGTACAGGAGCCTCGGCTATACTGCGCTTCATGATTGCGCGGCACTGGCGCGGCTGGACGCCGCGGGAGAACGCAGAGGTTTACGAACGATTCCTGCGCCAGAGAGTCTTTCCGCAACTGGAGCAGATTCCCGGGCACCAGGGCGTCTGGCTGCTGCGTCGCGATGCGGGCAGCGAATCGGAGTTCATCGTGCTGAACCTGTTTGATTCGCTCGCGGCGGTCAGGCAGTTCGCCGGCGAGGAGTATGGGATCGCGGTCATCGAGCCGGAGGCGAAAGCGCTGCTGTGCCGATGGGAAGAGGTTGCGGAGCACTACGAAGTGCGGTAGCGGCGCGAGCGCTGGACTTCTCCTCCCTGCACGATGCAGATAGAAAAGGAGCGGGCCAAAGCCCGCTCCTTCCTGTGAGCAAAGGCCAAACTACTTTTTGGGTGGAGCGATCGCGTCCTTGGCGGACTTGGCCACGCGGAACTTCACGACGGTCTTCGCCTTGATCTTGATCTGTTCGCCGGTCTGCGGATTGCGGCCCATGCGAGCCTTGCGCTCTGCTTTCACAAGGCGGCCGAGGCCGGGAATCACGAAGACGCCGTTCTTCTTCGTTTCCTTAATGGCCGTCTCAGCCAGCAGATCGAGAAACGCGGCGGACTGCTTGTTGGTGAGTTCCAGTTTCTCCGCCATCTGCCGTACCAGAGCGGTCTTGGTCATTGTTGCTGCCATCGAGTGTTCCTCCTTATGCCTTTCTGTATCAGGTTTGCCGGGCGAGCGCGCCAGCGAGCGCTCTCCGAAGCCTGTTCCGAATCGCGCCGATATGCACGAAAGCCAGTATTGACGCGGGTCGGAAACAACCTGCCCGCCATTAACCCTGCGGCTTCGGACGGCACTTTGTCAATGGGAAAACGCCTGTTTCCACAGGTTTTTTGCGGTTTTCCCTGGTTTTCCTCTGGAAAAGGCCGCTTTTTCGGGGGTTTTGAGCCGAAGCAGCGCCGCAACGGCTCCAGACGCGCTCCGGA
>DATJQW010000147.1:0-9290 GCA_035505395.1 Acidobacteriaceae bacterium | reverse complement strand
CTGCGGAATGCCAAGGTTGGGCATGTTGGGATCGTCAGGCAGCTTGATCTGCTGCGGCATCACCACGGTGGGCTCGACCGGCAGCTTGGGGTGGTCGATGCGCAGCAGCTGCGGCGGAGTGATCTGGGTCTTGGCCATCTTGGGCAGCTTGCCCTTGGAAGCCTCGACGATCTCGTGATTGCCTCCGCCACCGCCGCCGCCCATGGTCTCTTTCATGGGAGCCGCGGGGATGAAGGGCGTGACGTCCACCATGGCGGCTGTTTTCTGCTGAATCAGGCGGGTGCGCCATTGCGAGAGGGCAAACAACAGCAACAGCGCCACCACAAGAGCATGCGCAGCCAGAGACCAGAGACTGGTCCAGCGCGACTGCGTGGCAACGCGCAGGCTGGCGAAGGAAGGCACGAAAGCTGGTTCGCGCAGGCGCTCTTCGACGGCGACGATCAGCGTCTCCGGAGCGGCTTCGCGCGCGAACGCTGCAAAGAGTGCCTGTTCGAATTCGGTATCGCCGTCGATCATCGCAAACCTCGTTTCCCGCTAGCGCAGAACGCGCGTCATCTTCTCGCGCAGCAGCCGCAGCGTTCGCCGCAGATGGCTCTTCACCGTGGCGACCGGCATTTTCATCGTCGCCGCAATCTCTTCCGGCGTCAGATCCTCCTGGTAGCGCAGCACGATCACGGCGCGTGGCGCGGCCGGGAGCGATGCCACCAGTTGCCGAAGCTGGCGGCTGAGCAGCGGATCGCCCGGAGGCGCCTCAAAGGCCACCTCCGGAAGCTCCGCGCTGTCCATCGCAATCTCCTGACGGCGCTCCCGTTGGCGAATCCGATCGATGGAGCGATGCACCGCGACGCGCCGCAGCCAGTGCAGGATATGCTCGCCGGATGTGAGTTCCTCCCGCTTCGCATGCAGCTCCAGAAATACGTCCTGCGCGACCTCTTCGGCCTGGAATCGGTCGCCCAGAATGCGCAGGGCGATACTGAAGACCATGGACTGGTGCTCCAGCATCAGGCTGCGGAAGGAGTGATCGTGAGCGCTCAGACTGGTTCCCTGCTCTTTCCTTCTATAGACGTATACGCACGCAAGGGGCGGGGAGGAGGCAGAGGATTTCCCTCGTTTTGCCAATCCCCGGCACCGGGCATCGGCCGGGGAGCAGACGCGAAAAGCGAGGCACCCCCGGGTTGACCGGCGTGGTGCGCCGGCGCGCATCTAACGGTTTGTTCACATTCGCTTCAGAAGGCGCAACTTAATCTGTTCAGATGCGACGCGTTCTGCTGTTCCTGAACCCGCTGCTCATCCACAACGCGCGGCGTCGCGCCGCAGTGGAACAGATTGCGGAGTTGCTGAGCAGCTATGGCAGCGACGTCCACCTGCAGGAGACGCTCTCCGCCCATTCGGCCGGCCAGCAGGCAAGCGAGGCCGTGGCCGCGGGCTTCGACACATTCCTGGTGTGCGGCGGCGACGGAACGGTCTTCGAGGTCATGCAGGGCGTGGCCGGGTCGGGTGCGGCGCTGGGTGTGCTGCCCTTCGGCACCGGCAACGTCATCGCCCAGAACCTCCGGCTGCCCCGCAATCCCCTGCTGGCGGCCCACATGCTTCTCCATGCGCAGGCGCGGCCGGTGAGCCTGGGAAAGATCGAACTCAGCCCTCCAGGCCACAAGCGCATGCGCAGCTGGTTTTTCTTCATCGCCGCGGGAATGGGCATGCACGCTGCCCTGATGAACCTCGCGCCCACGGGCCAGGGCAAACGCCACGGCGGGCGGCTCGCATATTTCGTAGGCGGCGCAAAGCTCCTGCTCGAGCATCGCGTACAGCCATTCACCATCGAGATGACGTACGCCGACGGCAGTACCACGACCGAAGTGGCCTGCGAAGCGATCGCAACCCATGTTCCGGAGATCAATCGCTGGCACCCGCAGGGCGATCCCTTCGGCGACGCACTGCGCCTCGCGTGGTTACCTCAGACCGGCCGGCTGGGCCTGGGGCACGCCAGCTTTCACGCGCTGGCTACGCGGCAGGTAAACGGCCACTACGGATGGGGCGGACTGCCGATGCCTCGATACGAGTCAGTCCGGCGGCTGATCTGCCGGCCTCTGAACGGCGCTGCCTGCGATCAGCCGCTGCTGGTGGAGGCTGACGGCGAAGTGCTTGGCGCGTCGTATGCGGTCATTGGAATGGCCGCCGAACGTCTGAATCTCCTGTGGCCGAACGGCAGCGCGCCGCAGCCCGCGGACTCGTAACCACCGGCCGAAACCGGAGTCGCTTTCCCACTGATCGCCATCTCCTCCCTGCCGATAGGGACAGGCAGAGGCGCGCTGCGCCGACCACGATCACGAGCGGGGAACGATGGCCCAGGAGCAGATGCTGGAACGCAGCGATGAGTGGCACAGATACGCCCTCGCGCTGGAGGCCTCCCAGGAGGGTTTCTGGGACTGGGACCTGATCGCCGGGCAGCTCTGGGGATCGCACCGCTGGCAATCCATAACCGGCCTGAATGGCCCCTGTTCCGACGTCAGCTGCTGGATGGAGCGCGTGCACCCGTATGACAAGCCGCGCTTCGAAGCGGAACTGCGCGCGCTGCGGGCAGGCAAGGCAAAGACAATTCAGAATGAACACCGCATCCGGCACCATGACGGGCGCTGGCGGTGGGTACTGGCGCGGTGCGTCGCCTCGGAGGATGCCGCCGGTCGCATCACGCACGTCGCTGGTTCGCTGAGCGACAATACCGACCGGCGCACAGCCGATGCGCTCACCGGGTTGCCGAACCGCTTCTTCTTTGTCGAGCATCTGGAGCGGCGCATGGAGCGCGGCCGGTTGCTCGGAGACTGGAATTTCGCCATACTCGCGGTGGCCATCGACCGCTTCGAGCGCGTGAACGAAACCCTGGGCTCCAGCGGTGGCGACCGCCTCCTGATGGAAACGGCGCTGCGCCTGCAGCGGATGTTGCCCTCGCTGTCGATCGCGGCGCGCGTGAACGGCGCGGAGTTCCTGATCTGTCTGGAACGGGCGAGCAGCGAGCCGGAAGCTATCCAGTTCGCAAGCGAGGCGGCGGAGGCCGTTCGCGAGGCGTTTGTCTGGCGCGCCCATCGCGTAACTCCCCAACTCGCAGTGGGAATCGCGGTGGCGGGTGCCGAGTATGCCCACCCTGAAGATCTGATCGGCGACGCGGAGAGCGCGCTGGCCAACGCTCGCTGCCAGGAATCGACGAGCGTCGTCTGTTACTCCAGCGGCATGCGGGAGCGTGCTCTGGAAAAGCTGGAAATGGAAGCCGACCTCGAGCGCGCGATCCACAAGGGTGAGCTCTCCATGTTCTATCAGCCCGAGGTGGACCTGCGAACGAACCGCATCATCGGCTTTGAGGCCCTGGTGCGCTGGCGCCACGCCCACAAGGGCCTGCTGCTGCCGGCCGAGTTCATCCCTCTCGCCGAGGAAACCGGGTTGATTCTGCCCCTCGGCGACTGGGGTCTGGTGGAAGCCTGCCGCCAACTGGTCGAATGGCGCAGCGGCGGCAACCCGGAAATGCAGGGCACGCGGATCAGCGTGAATCTTTCGGCGCGCCAGTTCGAACGGCCCGACCTCGTGGAACGCGTCGAACAGGTACTGCGGGAAACGGGGCTGGATGCAGCCAGCCTCCGTCTCGAAGTGACCGAAAGCTGTCTGATCTCCGATGCCCTGACCACCCTGAAGACGATGCGGCAACTGGGCCAGCTGGGCGTCGGTCTCCATATGGACGACTTCGGCATGGGCTACAGTTCCCTTCACTACCTGCAGCGCTTCCCGTTCGACACTCTCAAAATCGACCGCTCGTTTGTCCAGGGCATTGCCACCGACCCGGACTCTCGCCGAATCGTCCGCAGCATTCTGGATCTGGCGCGCTCCCTGGGCGTCAATGTTGTAGCCGAGGGAATCGAAGACACAGCACAACTGGCGGAGCTGAAGTCTTTGGACTGCCCCTGCGGCCAGGGATTCCTCTTTGCGCGACCGATGGAGCCGGCCGCCGTTCACGCGCTCGTGGGGTCCGGGAATCCGGCCAACTACAGTGGCGGCGTGACCATCAGCCTCGGCTGACAGTGCCCGAAGCCGGCACCGCGGATCGCACGCCGGGCTGCATGTTAATCACCCGCGCCGGCTCAGCGGCGCGAACGCGCTGCTCAGGCGCTGGTTCAGGAGGCAGAACCTCGCCTCGCAGAGCCGTGGAGCCCGCCCCGGCAGTTTCGGCCCCGACAACCGGCATCGGCGGCACGCCTTGGGCATGCCCTGCCGCAAACGCAGCTTCCGATGGCACAGCAGCGGCGGAAGGCATGGGGCGGAATGGCGATGGCGGCGGAACCGGCTCCGGGCTCCAGGCGGGAGCCGAGCGAAACGGAAAGTCCGGCTGCGCAGGTTGAGGCCGTGCGGCCCGAGCGGTTGCGGCTGCGGGATTGGACGCCGGCTGCGTTTCGTCTTCGCTGGCCGCCGCTTCCCCCGCTCGAGCCGGCGCAGCGCGACGCCGCCTGGCAATCAGCAACGAGAAATGCGGCTGCAGCCTGCGCATCCGCACTCCGGCGACGAGCACCGACCCTTTCAGGGCTGCCCACCCGGGGCGCAGAGCGCGCATTCCCTTTCCCATCGCGACCGGCAGCGCTTTGACACGGTTCTGCGCAGAGTTCGCCGCGCGCTGGATGACGCTTCGCCAGGCAGCCAGACGGGAAACTTGCAAAGACAATGCATCGGCAGCCTGCTTTCGTTTCCCCGGAAGATCCAGTCGCAAACGGGCTGCTGCCCCACGCAGCCGAAGAATCAACCGGCCGCGAAGTTCGGCAAAAAACGATGGCTGCGAGACGAGCGGCGGTGCGGGTGCAGGCTCCGAAAGCGGCGGTGGCGAATCAACCGGGGCCTCCGCACTCTGCATCTGCGGCGCCTGAACAGAGGACTCGACGCTCGACGGAGCGGGTGCCGAAAGCGCCGGCGAATCAACCGGGGTCTCCGCACTCTGCATCTGCGGTGCCTGAACAGAAGCCTCGACGCTCGCCGCTACGGGCACCTGCGCGACCGGCTCCACTGGGATATGCACACTGCGCGACTCTTCCGCCGCAGTCGGCTCCGGTGACGACCCGGACTTAGGCGTCGCAGAGTGCCCGGCGATGGCGGATGCGGAGCGGATCGCGCCTGCCGCCCTGCTCATCAGAGCCCGAAAGGGTGAGCGTGGCTCTGGTTCAGGAGCCGGCTCAGGTTCCTCTCGCACCATCGCGCGCAGATAGCTGACCACGTCCTGGCCCTCAGGACGCACGTTCGCGGGCGGCTGAGACCTTGCAGCCTCGGTCGGAACGGCAATCTTCGGCAGCCCGCTTTCGCTTTCTGGCGCAGCGTTGAGCATTCTGGCCTTCCCCGGCTCCGGAGGTGCGTCGATGGCCCGGACCTGCGACTCCGACTTTCCTTGGGTAAAGAAGGCTCGGCAGCCTTGCACCGCGATAGAACCCGCGAAGCACCAGCGAACAGCTGGTCGTCCTGAAGACGCCGTTATTATACAGGGCCGGTACAAATTGGCGGAAAAACCAGAGTAACCGGAACCCGCCTGAACAATCCGACGCGATCCCATGGAAAATCGATTTGCTGTTGCTCTTTGCGCGGCTCGCGACTACATTGGTCAGGCAACCGGCAACAGGACCACAGAGACTGTCCGCATGAAGAAACAGCCTGCAGCACGAAAATCCGGGCGCCCGGGGCCGCCCGCCTGGAAAGATCCTGTCCAGCCCTCGGCACGGCGCGTGAAAGACCTGCTGCAGCAAATGATGCTGGAGGAGAAAGCTGCCCAGATGCTCTGCATCTGGCAGAAAAAGCCCCAGACCCTGGTCGATGCGCAGGGAAACTTCGATCTCGCCAAGGCGAAGAAATCGTTCCGCGACCGCCGCGGCCTCGGCCAGGTGGGACGTCCCAGCGACGCCGGCGGCGGCCGATCGGCGCGGCAAATGGCCGAGCTGACGAATGCCATCCAGAAGTTCTTCCTCGAGAACAGCCGTCTGGGAATCCCCGTGATCTTCCACGAGGAGTGCCTGCACGGGCACGCGGCGCCCGAGGGCACCAGCTTTCCGCAGCCCATCGCGCTCGGCGCCACTTTCAATCCGGACCTGGTGGAAAAGCTCTTCGCCATGACCGCCCTCGAGGCGCGCTCGCGCGGCGCACACCACGCTCTCACCCCCGTAGTCGATGTTGCCCGCGAACCGCGCTGGGGGCGCGTGGAAGAAACCTACGGCGAGGATCCATTTCTGGTGTCGCGGCTCGGCATCGCCGCGGTCAAAGGCTTCCAGGGAGACCGCAAATTCCGCGACAAGCGCCACCTGCTGGCCACGCTGAAGCACTTTGTCGGCCACGGCCAGCCGGAATCCGGCATGAACTGCGCCCCCGCCAATGTTTCGCTGCGCGTGCTGCGCGAGACCTTCCTGTACACGTTTCAGGAGGCGCTGCGTGAGGCCGGCGCCGTAACCCTGATGGCCAGTTACAACGAGATCGACGGCATCCCCTCCCACGCCAACAAATGGCTCCTTCGCGATCTTCTGCGCAAGGAGTGGGGCTTCCAGGGCTTTGTCGTTTCGGACTACTACGCCATCTGGGAGCTGGGCTATCGTCCCGACACGCACGGGCACTTTGTCGCGAAAGACAGCAGAGAATCCTGCCGCCTCGCCGTTGAAGCCGGCGTCAACATCGAGCTGCCCGATCCCGACTGCTACCTGCACCTCGTCGATCTGGTGAAGAAAGGCGTCCTCAGAGAGCGCCAGCTCGACGAGCTCGTTGCGCCCATGCTTTTCTGGAAATTCGAGATGGGCCTCTTCGACGACCCGTATGTCGATCCGGACCAGGCCGAGCGCGTCGTCGGCTGCGAAGAACATCGCGCCCTCGCTCTCACCGCTGCCCACGAAGCGATCACCCTGCTCAAAAACGAAAACGGCCTCGCCCCGCTCGATCTCAACGCGATCAAGACCATCGCCGTCATCGGGCCCAACGCGCACCGTGGCCTGCTCGGCGGCTACAGCGGCGTCCCAAAGCACAATGTCACCGTGCTCGACGGGATCAAGGCGAAAGTCGGCAAGAAGGCCAAGGTCCTCTACGCCGAGGGCTGCAAAATTACCATCGGCGGCAACTGGAACCAGGATGAGGTCGTCCCCGCCGATCCCGAAGAAGACCGCGGGCTGATCGCCGAGGCCGTCCGCACCGCGCGCCGGGCCGATGTGATTGTGATGGCTATCGGCGGCAACGAGCAGACCTCGCGCGAGGCCTGGGGGCTGAATCACATGGGCGACCGCACCAGCCTCGACCTCATCGGCCGCCAGGAGGAGCTGGTCAGGGCGATGCTGGCGCTGGGCAAGCCGGTCATCGTCTTCCTCTTCAATGGCCGCCCGCTCTCCATCAACTACCTCGCGCAACACGTCCCGGTCATCTACGAGTGCTGGTATCTCGGCCAGGAAACCGGACACGCCGTGGCCGACGTCCTTTTCGGCGACGTCAACCCCGGCGGCAAGCTGCCCATCACCATCCCCCGCTCCGTCGGCCACCTGCCCGCCTTCTACAACTACAAGCCATCGGCGCGGCGCGGCTATCTCTTCGACGACGTCTCGCCGCTCTACGCCTTTGGCTACGGCCTCAGTTACACATCCTTTGCGCTCGGCGAGCTGCGCCTGAACAAAAAGAAGATCCGCAGGGACGGCTCCGCAACCGTAACCGTCGATGTGACAAATACCGGTGGCCGCGCCGGCACTGAAACCGTGCAGCTCTACATCCGCGACGTGGTCAGCTCCGTCACGCGTCCCGTAAAGGAGCTGAAGGGCTTCCGCAAAGTGCATCTCCAGCCCGGCGAAACCACCACCGTCGCCTTCGACATCCCGCCCGATTTGCTCAGGTTCTGGGACGTGAACATGAAATACGTCGTCGAGCCGGGCGACTTCTCCCTCATGGTCGGCACTTCGTCGCGCGATGCGGATCTGCAGCGGCTCACGCTGACCGTGACCGATTAGCGCCTGGAAAGACGGGACCACCATGATCGAGAGACTTTCCTTCAAAGAGAAGCTGGGTTACGGCCTCGGCGACATGGCCGCCAACTTCATCTTCCAGGCGATGCTCGCCCTCCAGCTCAACTACTACACCGACACCTTTGGCCTCAGCGCCGCCCAGGCCGGCACGCTCTTTCTCGTCGTGGGCCTCATCGCCGCCTTTTTTAACCCCGTCATGGGAGTCATTGCCGACCGCACCAGCACCCGCTGGGGCAAGTTCCGCCCCTGGCTGCTCTGGACCGCCGTTCCCTTCGGCATCATGGGCATCCTCACCTTCACCACGCCCAGCCTGAGTTTCAGCGGCAAGCTCATCTACGCGTGGGTCACCTATCTGCTGCTGCGGCTCATCTACGCCGCCAACAACGTACCCTACGCCTCGCTCACCGCGGTCCTCACCGGCGATCCCGACGAGCGCACCAGCATCGCCTCCTACCGCCAGGTGCTCGCCAACTCCGCCGGCTTCATCGTGCAGAGCCTCGCCATCCCCATGATTGCCTTCTTCGGCCGCGGCAACTCCGCGCGCGGCTACCAGTTCACCATGGGGCTGCTCTCCATCCTCAGCGTCTTCTTCTTCTTCATCGCCTTCGCCAGCAGCAAAGAGCGTATCCAGCCCGACCCGCAGCAGAAAACCTCGCTCGGCCAGGATCTCGCCGACCTCTTCAGCAATCCCGCCTGGATCGTTCTCTTCCTCGCCACCACGTTCTATTTCGCCGCGCTCGCCATGCGCGGCAGCGTGATGCTGCCCTACTTCAAATACAACGCGGGCAACGAAGACCTCTTCAGCTGGTTCAACGGATTCGGCCTCGCCGCTCTCATCGTGGGCGTGACCCTCTCCACGTTCCTCTCCATCCGCATCGGCAAGCGCCCACTCTTCATTCTCAGCATGGCGCTCACCGGCTTATTCAATCTGGCCGTGCTCTTCCTGCCCGCCACCGCCACGGCGCCGATCATCGGCTCCGAAATCCTCCGCCAGTTCTTCTTCGGCACGTCCGGGCCGCTGCTCTGGGCCATGATGGGCGACGTGGCCGACTACGGCGAGTGGAAGACGGGCCGCCGCGCTACCGGCACCGTTACCGCCGCCGTCGTCTTCGCTCTCTGGGTCGGCCTGGCCATCGGCGGCGCCATCGCCGGCTGGCTCTTCTCGTACTACGGATACGTCGCCAACGCTGTGCAGACCGCCCGCGCTCTCGGCGGCATCCGGCTCACCGCGGGTCTGTGGTCCGGCATCGCCTTCTTCGCCACTGCCGCCGTGCTGTTTTTCTACCCCATTTC
>DATJQW010000146.1:0-6510 GCA_035505395.1 Acidobacteriaceae bacterium | reverse complement strand
AGTGCCGCACAGGAGATCAGAAACTTTCTCATTGCGTGTCCTTTCGCGCTTCGGCGTGCACCGGTCGCGCATCCCGGCAGGGAATCCGCCAGGCGTGGGTTCAGCCTCTGTTCCGGCTCCTCCCGTCTAAACACGCTCTGCGTCTTCAGGTTGCGCTGTGCGATGTCAGAAGGACTCGAGAATGTCCGCGACCGCGGAGCGCGCGAACGCCTGGGCCAGCCGCTGCGTCGCGGCCGAGTCCTCCTGGATGTAGCTGGCCAGGTCCTCGGTCTCTTCGTACTGCTCGCGGTAGATATAGGACGGATTCTGCCAGATGGTCCGGCCGTTGCGGTCGACCACCGCCAGCCTCGCGGTGATCGTCACCAGATAGCTGGAGGTCTGCCCGGTGGTGTTGTCGTAGGTCAGCGGCACGATCTGAAAGCTGGTGATGGTGCCGCGCAGCGTCGCGTCCGCCTCCGGATCCTCGCCGGCCACAATGTGGTACGACGACCGGTTGCTGAACTCGCGAATCACCGCCTGCGTGAACGCGGCCTCGGTGTGGTACGACTGCGTGTTGTTTTTGAAGGCCGGAATCGCCAGCGTGCGCGTGTCGTCGGGCAAATGCGAAGCCGAGCCGACCGTGTGGTACCCGGCGCAGCCGCTCAGCAGCACCAGCGGCAGCGCCAGCAGAACAGAAAAACGAAAAGACATGCTGCCCGTATTGTCGCAGATGCGCAAAAGGCAGCCGTTTCAGGCTGCCTCTCGCTTGCTTTTCGCTAACTGGCGTTCAGCGAACCGCTCTTCAGCTGCCCTCTACGCCGGGCTGGGGCTGCCTTCCGGCAATCCACCCGTGCGTCCGGGTTCGGGCTTCAGCACCTGCTGCACGTCGGCGACGGCTGAACCATTGCCCCCCGAAGGCTTCAGCGGCGGCAGCTCCTTGCCCTCGATGATGGCGCGAATCTCGTTCGCGTCCAGCGTCTCGCGCTCGAGCAGAGCCGCGGCCAGCCGGTGCATGATCGGCTGGTTCCCGTTCAGGATGTCCCAGGCCCCTTTGTAGGCTTCGTCGACCAGGCTGCGCACCTCGGCATCGATCTGCCGCGCCGTTTCTTCGGAGAAGTCGCGGTGCTGCGCGATCTCGCGGCCCAGGAAGATCTGCTCTTCTTTCTTGCCGAAGGTCAGCGGGCCCAGGCGGCTCATGCCGTATTCGCAGACCATCTTGCGCGCCATGTCGGTCGCGCGCTCGATGTCGTTGCCGGCGCCGGTGGTCATCTGTTTCAGGAAGATTTCCTCGGCAATGCGGCCGCCCATCAGGATGGCCAGCTGCGTCTCGAGATAATCCTTAGTTACGGTGTGCTTGTCGTCTTCCGGCAGCTGCATGGTCACGCCCAGCGCCATGCCGCGCGGAATGATGGTCACCTTGTGCAGCGGATCGGCGTGGTCGCGCATCGCCGCCACCAGAGCATGGCCGGCCTCGTGATACGCCGTGACGCGCTTCTCCTCGTCGGTCAGCAGCATCGACTTGCGCTCGGCGCCCATCAGCACCTTGTCCTTGGCCTGCTCGAAGTCGAGCATCAGGACAGACTTGCGGTTGGCGCGCGCCGCATTCAGCGCCGCCTCGTTCACCATGTTGGCGAGATCCGCGCCACTGAAGCCCGGAGTTCCGCGAGCCAGGACGCGAAGATCCACGTCGTCGGCAATCGGCACCTTGCGGGCATGCACGCGCAGCACTTCCTCGCGCCCGCGAACGTCAGGCCGTCCCACCACCACGCGGCGGTCGAAGCGCCCCGGCCGCAGCAGCGCGGGATCGAGCACATCGGGCCGGTTGGTGGCGGCGACCAGGATGACGCCGTCGTTCGATTCAAACCCGTCCATTTCGACGAGCAGCTGATTCAGCGTCTGCTCGCGCTCGTCGTGTCCGCCGCCGAGGCCGGCGCCGCGATGGCGGCCCACGGCGTCAATTTCGTCGATGAAGATAATGCAGGGAGCATTCTTCTTGCCCTGCTCGAAGAGGTCGCGCACGCGGCTGGCGCCTACGCCGACGAACATCTCCACAAAGTCCGAGCCGGAGATGGAGAAGAACGGGACGTTGGCCTCGCCGGCCACCGCGCGGGCCAGCAGCGTCTTGCCGGTGCCCGGAGGCCCGACCAGCAGCACGCCCTTGGGAATCCGGCCGCCCAGCTTCTGGAACTTCTGCGCCTCGCGCAGGAACTCGATGATTTCCTTCAGCTCTTCCTTGGCCTCGTCGACGCCGGCCACATCCTTAAAGGTGACCTTCTTCTGCTGCATCGAGAGCAGACGCGCCCGGCTCTTGCCGAACGACAGCGCCTTGTTGCCGCCCGACTGCATCTGCCGGATCATGAAGAACCACAGCAGCGCGATGAGGATGAGCGGGGAGAGTTGGATCAGCCAGGCCCACCAGCTGTTGCTGTTGTCGTTCTTCACCGTGACCGCGACGTGGTTCTGATCCAGCACATCGTACAGGTGCGGGTAGTTGGTGGGGACGTACAGGTGGAACGCGTCCTTATCCTTGAAGTGCCCGTGCACGTCGTTGCCGGTAATGGCAACGTCGGCCACCTGGCCGCCATTCACATCGCCAAGGAATTGCGTAAAGGTGATCTCCTGCTCGTGCCCGCCCATCGCTCCGCCCTTCTGGAAGAGCTGCCACAGGACCAGCAGGCAGGCGATGATGAGCACCCAAAACAGGATTTGTTTAACGGTCGAGTTCACCAGGGATAACCCTCTCTATCTCTTCGAAAGCAGCCCGCCGGTCGCGCAATCCAACCCAGGGTGGACCAGTCGAGGCCCGCTTTCCCACCTGAATTAGACGCCGGACAATCCTCTGAGGAGGCGGAAGTCAGACCCGAAATCTCAGAATATTCCCGTTCATGCCTGCGGCCGGGGCTGACAGGTAACCCCTATTGTACTCCCCCGGCCCCATCCGGCCCCCTGAAATCGCCCCTGAAACCCAATCCGGGCTCAGCGGCGTGCCAGGCGGATCGCCGGACCCCGAATCGCCGTGCCAGACCCGACCCGCCGTGCCGGCTCTATCTCCCGCTGCTACAATGGCGCCACCCTTCGGATCAGCTCATGAGACGCCGTGTCCTTTTGCTCTGCCTGCCGGCAACGGTGCTGTTCGGCTTTTCGCCCGCGTACCCGCAAAACACCTCGCCCCTGCTGGACGCTATGTCGTCGGAGCTGCACCGGGCCATGACCGATCTGGCCGCCCCGGCTCCGGCGGGAACCGCCGACGCTGCTCCGCGGCAGGCCCCGTATTACATCAGCTACGCCGCCCACGACCGCTATGAGTCGGTGATCATGGCGCAGCAGGGCGCGCTGATCGGCTCCAACACCGAGCACACCCGCAACGCGGACATCGTGGTGCGGGTGGGCGATCACCAACTGGACAACACCCACGACGAGCACCGGGCCACCGCGGTGCATACCGTGGCGCTGCCGCTAAACGACGATCGCGTGGCCATCCAGCGGAGCCTGTGGTGGGCGACGAATTCCGACTACCAGCGGGCTCTGGAGACATACCTGCGCGTCAAAACCGAAGAACAGGTTCGCGCCAAAGAGGAAGACACCTCGCCCGATTTTTCGCAGGAATCGCCGGTGACGGCAATCGGGACCCCTGCCGATCCGCCACAGTATGACAATGCGGCGTGGAAGGAACGCGTGCGCGGGCTTTCCGCGGTTTTCAGCAAGTATCCGCATATTTACGCGAACTTCGTGATGCTCTTCGTCACCGACGAAACCAGCTACTTCGTCACCTCGGAGGGGACGCGGGTGGTGAAGCCCTACCGCCTGGCGCGCGTGGTCGCGGTTGCCGTGACTCGCGCCGACGACGGCATGGACCTGTACCGCATGGCCGGGTTCGAAGCCGAAACCCCGGCCGGGCTGCCCGCACAGGCGGCAATGCTGGACTCCATGAATCAACTGGCAGCCAGCCTTGAGAAGCTGCGCACAGCCCCGGTGACCGAGCCCTTCAACGGGCCGGCGCTGCTGAGCGGGCGCGCTGCCGCGGTGTTCTTCCATGAGGTGCTGGGGCATCGGCTGGAAGGGCAGCGGCAACGCGGCGACCAGGAAGGTGAAACCTTCACCAAGGACGTCGGCCAGCCGATCCTGCCCGACTTTATCTCTGTTTACGACGATCCGACGCAGCAGACTTTTCAGGGCACGTGGCTGATGGGCTCGTACCAGTACGACGACGAAGGGCAGCCGGCTCGCAAGGTGGATCTGATCGACGACGGCGTGCTGAAGACCTTCCTGATGTCGCGGCTGCCCATCGCCGCCTTCGCCAATTCCAACGGCCACGGGCGCGCCCAGGACGGCCTGTTGCCCACCGGCCGCCAGGGCAATCTGTTCGTCATCTCGAAAAAGATGGTGCCGGAGAGCAAGCTGCGCAAAATGCTGATCGAGGAAGCGAAAAAACAGGGCAAGCCGTACGGGCTCTACTTCGAAGACATCTCCTCGGGCTTCGCGCTGACCACCCGCGGCATGCCGCAGGCGTTTTCCGTCGTGCCGCTGGTCGTATGGCGCGTCTACACCGACGGCCATCCGGACGAGCTGGTGCGCGGCGTGAGCATTGTGGGGACGCCGCAGGCCGCGCTGAAGAGCATTGTGGCCACCGGCGACAAAGACGAAGTGTTTAACGGCGACTGCGGAGCGGAATCCGGCTCAATTCCCGTCTCCGCGATCGCACCGGCCATGCTGCTGAGCCAGCTGGAGACGCAGCGAACGCCGCAGGGGACGGCGCGGCCGCCGATTTTGCCGCCGCCGACAGCGGAAGGGACGCCGGGGGTGCAACAGTGACCGCCCGCAGAGTGTTGCCCTTGATCCTGGCGTTCGTTGCCGCCGCTCCGGTGTTCGCGCAGAATGCAGCCCAGCCCGCCCAACCCGCAGCCACGCGTGCCGACGCGGAACACGATCCGGTCCTCCGCGCCATGCTGGCCGAGCTGGAGCGCAGCGAGGCGCATCTGCAGCTGCCGGCCATGCAGAAGCCCTACTTCATCGAATACCGGATCGACGACGTCACCCACTATGCGGCCAGTGCCGCGTGGGGCGCGCTGACCGGGGAGGATGAGACGCACGCGCGCATTGCGCGGGTGACGATCCGGGTGGGCGACTACAAGTCGGACAGCTCCTCGGCGCGCGGCGATGGCAGCGTGGAGATCACGAGCATCGACGACAGCCCGATGGGGATTCGTTTCGCGCTGTGGTCCGCGACCGACGAAGCGTACAAGGCGGCGCTGAACGCGTGGGCGCAAAAGCAGGCGGATCTGAAAACGGTGCAGACGCCGCCTCAGGCGGACGATTTCTCGCACCAGAAGCCGACGATCTATCTTGGGCCGGTAATTCCCCTCTCGCTCGATCGCGACGAGTGGAAACAGCACATCGTGGAAGGCTCGGGGCTGTGCCTCACCGATCCCACGGCCAAAGCGTATGCCAACGAGGTTGAGGAGTCGCGCGGCGAAGTAGAAGGGATGGTGCGAACCGAGTATCTGGTGAACTCCGAGGGCACCATCGTGCGCACCAGCACGCCCGAGTACCGCGCTGAAGTGGCGGTGGAGGGCCAGGCGCCGGACGGGATGCGGCTCGAGCGCTCCCTCTCTGTCGACGGACGGGATGCGGCGGGCCTGGGCTCAGCGGACCGGTTCCATCATGGCGTGCTTTCGATTCTCGAGGGCCTGCACGCGCTGGAGCAGGCGCCGGTGATGGGCGATGAATACAACGGGCCGGTGCTGTTTTCGGCGAGCGCGGCGGCGCGGAGCTTCGACCAGCTCTTCGCGCACTCGGTCACCGCCAACCGCCCGGAACTGGGCTCGACATCGCGCACCACGGGGTCGTTCGCGACCGCGTATCAGACTCGCGTGCTGCCGGAGTTTCTGAAGATGGTCGACGATCCGGCGCTGACCGAATTCGATGGCAGGGAATTGCTGGGCGCGTATGCCGTCGACGACGAGGGCGTTCCCGCGCAGGCGGTAACGCTGGTCGACCAGGGCAAGCTGGTCAACTATCTGATCGGACGCGAGCCGGTGAAGGACATCCCCGCTTCCAACGGGCACGGGCGGGCCGCGCCGGCCGGCCCTGCGCGCCCGACGATCGGCGTGCTGCAGATCCAGGCGACCAGCGGGCTGAGCGAAGACGACCTGACGAAGAAGCTGATCGCCATGGGCAAGGATCAGGGTTTGGACTCGGTGTACCTGCTGCAGACCAAAGGCGGCTCCGAGGCGCGGACGATCTACCGGGTCAAAGTTGCTGACGGTTCGCGGCAGCTGGTGCGCGGCGCGCGCACCGCGGACTTCGACCTGCGCTCGTTTCGCTCGGGTATCGTCGCGGCGGGCACGGACGCGCATGTGGACAATATCTACGGAGCGGTTCCGACGACGATCATCGCGCCAGCGCTGCTCTTCGACGATGTGACGGTGGAGCGGACGCAGACGCGAAACGAAAAGCTGCCCTACTACCCTCCGCCGCCGCAGTGAGGATGCGCCCCACTCAAGCCAAAGAAGGGCTTGAATGGGCCACCCA
>DATJQW010000145.1:0-9478 GCA_035505395.1 Acidobacteriaceae bacterium | reverse complement strand
CGCGCCTCCGCCAGTTGCTCGCGCGAGGCCACCAGCTGCTCGTTCTCCCGCGCCCGCTGTTCCTGCTCCGCCTGCGCCGCGGCCAATTGCTGATGGATCTGCCCCACCCGGTACTCGAGCTCCCGGTGCATGCGATCGATGCGCGCAAAGGCCGCTTCCGCCCCGCGCCGCCGCTCTTCGAGACCGGCCAGCTCTGCGGAAATCTGCGCGGCTTCCTGCTGCGCCTCATCCCGCGCCGCCCGCAGCTCCGCGACCGATTGCTGCAGCGCCTCGATTCCCTGCTCGGCCGCCTGATGCTCGGCCTCGAGCTTCTGCGCCTGCTCGCGCCGCTGCTCCAGGAAAGTCTCTTTGCCCGCGCGCGCATCGCGATTCCGCTCGGCCTGCAGCGTCCACTCCTGCAGCCGCCGCTCCAGCCGCTGGACCTCCATCTCCATCTGCCGGAGCGCCGCGCTCTGGTTCGCGCTCTCCCGCTCGGCTACGCGCCGCTCTTCCGCCTTCGCATCCAGAGCCCGCGTCAGATCGGCCAGCGTCTTTCCCAGCGCCAGCACGCGCGTCTCCACCTGGCCCAGTTCCCGTTCCACCTGGGCCAGCTTCTGCTGCGTCTCGCGCAGCTCGCGCTTCAACGCCAGCGGACCCTCCGCGCCGGGCTTGCCACCGGTCACCGTCACGTTATGGAAGCACTCCCCCGACGGCGCCAGGAAGAACGCCGCGGGATTCTCCAGCGCCAGCGACCGCGCCGTATCCGAATCCGGCGCCACATATCCCGAACCCAGCTTGGGCAAAATCGCCTCCAGCGACCGCCCGAAGCCGTTCAGCACGCGAATGCAGTGGCGCAGCGGAACGATCGCCTGCGCCGGGTTGTGCTGCGGCACCGAGTCGTCCCCCGCAAACGAGAACTTCGCCTGCGAATCCTCCGGATGCACCAGGAACGTCGCCCGCCCGTCCACGCCCGTCTGCAGCATGCGCACGCCTTCGTTGGCCGCGTCCCAGTTCTTCACCACAATGAAATTCAGCTCATCGCGCAGGAACTCGTCGACCACGCTCTCGTACTCGCCGTTCACTTCCAGAAAATCCGCCAGTGTCCCCACCGGCGCCAGCCCGTTGCCCGCCGTTTTCTGCTGGAACAGCTTTCTCACCGTGTCGGTCGAGTAGCTGTGCTCGCGGATCAGCGCCTCCAGCGAATTCCTGCGCCCCGTCAGCGTGGCGTGCTCCGCGCGCAACTGGTCCGCGTGCCGCCGCGCCGACGCTTCTTCCCCGCGCGCCGTTTCCATCTCACTGCGCAGCCCGGCGATTTCCCCTTCCACGCGCCGCAGCGTCTCGGTCACGCTCTCAAAGGTCAGCGACGCCTGCCCGCGCTCCGCGCCCAGCGCTTCCAGATCGCGCCGCGCCGAGTCCATTTCCACCGTCAGCCGCTCCGCCTCGCGCTGCAACGATGCCAGCGATTCCTCGCCCTGCGTGATCTGGTTCCGCGCCTGTCCCAGCTCCGACATCAGCTGCGCCGCCCGGCGCCGCGCCGCTTCCGACTGCTGTTCCGCAGCCGTCACCGCGGCAACCGCCGTGCGCATCGCCTCCTGCTTCGCCTTTGCCTGCTCGCGAAACGCTGCAGCCTCCGATGCCGCGCTCTCCAGGAAGTTGCGCTGCGACTCGCGCTCCGCAGCCATGCTCTCCAAATGCGTGCCCGCCTGCTCCAGCTCCGCCTGCGCCGCGGCCTTCCGCGCTTCCAGCTCGGCAATCCGCTCCTGATTCGTCTGGTGCCGTGCGTCCGCGCGCTCGATCTCCACGGCCCGCTGATTCGCCCGCGTCTCCGCGTCCTTGGCCGCGTCTTCCAGCTCATACCCGCGCGCCACCAGCGCCTCGTGCTCCGTCTCGAGCCCCGACACCCGCTCCGCACCTGCGTCAATCTGCGCCGTCAGCTCGGCAATCTGCGTCTCCAGCGCCGCGTGCTGCGTATCCATCTGCGCGATGCGGCTCGCCAGTACCACCCTCAGCCGGGCGCGCATCTCGTCGCGCAGCTTCGCATAGCGCTCGGCCTTGGCCGCCTGCCGCTTCAGCGACGCCATCTGCCGCGTCACTTCTTCAAAAATGTCGTTCACGCGCGCCAGGTTCTGTTTCGCCTGTTCCAGGCGCAGCTCCGCCAGCCGCTTCTTCGTCTTGAAGCGCGTAATCCCCGCCGCTTCCTCGATAATCGCGCGCCGGTCGTGCGGCCGCGACGTCAGCAACTGTCCCACGCGCTCCTGGCTGATGATCGCGTAGCTCTCCGGCCCCAGACCGGTGCCCATGAAGATGTCCTGGATGTCGCGCAGCCGGCACAGCTTCCCATTCAGCAGATATTCGCTGTCTCCGGTGCGGAACAGCCGCCGCGTCACGACGATCTCGCCCCTCTGCGGCGTCCGGTTGAACTTCCTCCGCCGGATCTTCAGCACCACCGCCGGCACAGCGTGCTCCGCCGCAGCTTCCGCGGCTGGGCC
Organism: Acidobacteriaceae bacterium; assembly: GCA_035505395.1. Lineage (GTDB taxonomy): Bacteria > Acidobacteriota > Terriglobia > Terriglobales > Acidobacteriaceae > Palsa-343. The sequence goes on along the minus strand of DATJQW010000145.1, from coordinate 7,010 downwards.
CGGCTCGGTAATTCCGTCGCTCTCGCCGTCCTGCCCCTGCTCGCCAAGCGCCACGCCCGGCTGCGACTCCGCAATGATCTCCTCGGCCTCGGCCGCCCGCTCTGCGCGCAGTTTCTCCTCGTCCCAGTCCGGCTCGCGCTCGTCGATGACGACTTCGGGCTCGGCCAGCAGCGGCCCTCCGTCATAGGTCTCCGGGTCCACCAGCGTCAGCGAAACCTCGGCCATGCCCAGCGGCTTGCGCTCCCGCGTTCCGGCGAAGATAACGTCTTCCATCTTGCCGCCGCGCAGGCTCTTCGCGCTCTGCTCGCCGAGCACCCAGCTCACCGCGTCCAGAATGTTCGACTTGCCGCATCCGTTGGGGCCCACCACGATGGCAATCCCCTCGCCCGGCAGCGACACTTCCGTGCGGTCGGCGAAGGACTTAAAGCCCAGAACGTGGATCTTTTTCAGCTTCAGCATGGGAGACTGTTCCTCCATCCCGTGGGAGAGAGCCGTATCCCCTGAGCCCCATAAGGGCCGGGAAAGGGCGAGAAGGTGCGGGACGACCGAACCATCAAGAACGACTGTAGCGTTCGCCTTCCGGCAAGGTCAACGGAGCCACCCCAACATCTTGTGGATAAGGGGGTCGAAACCCAACTATTAGACCCGCACACGCGTTCTTTGGGGACGGTACGGTTTCGGTCTGCGGAGAATCGCCAGCTAACCTCACGCTAGCTCCCCAATGCGACCGCGGCAAGTGAAATTCCGCTGAATCCCCGTATCCGCGCAGATTCCCCCCTCATCCGCGTGAAAACGTCGATCCAAACTTCAGGGTGGTCCCTTGGTGCTGCCCGTTACACTACATTTTGGCTGGGGACCTCGATGGGCATGCCACGTCTGCCCCGTGGAGCTTTCTACATCGCCGCTGTACTTGGTTTATGCGTCCCGCTGCCCGCGGCGCTCGGGCAGGCATCCCCCGCCCATTCCGCGCCGGCCCAGCGTTCCAGCGTCATTACCTTTACCGTGGTCGATGAAAACGGCCTCGCCATCTCCGGCGCCCAGCTCACCCTCCAGGAATCCGGCCAGCCGCCGGTTCATCTCATCACCGACTACGCCGGCCGCGCCTTCTGGACCCCTCGAACCCAGGGCACCTACAGCCTCGTCGCGCAGCGTCCCAATTTCTACCTGACCTCCAAATCCGATCTCGACACCTCCGCCTCCAGCGTCACGATCACCCTTACTCACGAGCAATGGCTCCAGCAGCAGGTCAATGTCACGGCCTCCACGCCTGGCATCGATCCCCAGCAGATCTCCGACAAGGCCGAGATGAACACCGAGGAAGTGGTCAATGTTCCCTACCCCACCGACATCGATATCCGCGGTCTGCTGCCCTTCATTCCCGGCGTTGTTGCCGACGCCTCCGGCCAGGTCCACGTCGCCGGCGGCGAAACCTACATGACCCTCGATACCCTCGACGGCTTCGATATCCGCAATCCCATCTTCGGCACCCTCGATCTGCGCGTGCCCACCGACGCGGTCCGCTCGCTCGACACTGAAACCACGCGCTATCCCGTCCAGTACGGCCGCAGCACCGGCGGGGTCATCGCCTACAGCACCGGCACGGGCGACAACAAGTTCCGTTACAACGCCACCGACTTCATCCCCTCGTTCCGCAACCAGAACGGCATCCGCTTCGATACCTTCGAGCCCCGCATCACCTTCTCCGGCCCCATCGTCTCCAGCCGCGCCTGGTACTTCGACAGCTTCGAGACCGAATACAACGACATCTACATTCCCGGCCTGCCCGACAACGCCGATACCGACCACGTCATCCGCGGCAGCAATCTGCTCAAGTTTCAGAGCAACGTCGGCAAAGCCAACAGCCTCGCCACGGCCCTGCTCTTCAACGACTATCACTCCCCCTACGAAGGTCTCTCCACGCTCACGCCCCAGGACAGCACCGACAACCACGACATCATCGCGTGGCTCCCCTACGCCAGCGACCAGCAGAGCTTCAAAAACGGTGTCGTCCTCGACACCGGCTTTGCCGACATGCGCTATCGCGAGGGATGGGAGCCTCACGGCGACACCCCCTACGTCCTGAACCCCGAACAGGCCACCGGCAGCAGCTTTGAATCCCAGACCACCCTGGCGCAGCGCCTCGAGGCCTACGCCAACGCGTATCTTCCGCCGAAACACTGGCTGGGCAGCCATCAGGTCACCGCCGGCATCGACGCGGACCACATCGGCTACAACTTCGACGAAGAGCTGGCCCCGGTGAACTATGTCGATGAGGCGCGAGTCCTGGTGCGCCGCAGCACTTTCCCCGCATTTGCTCCCGCGGTGCGCCACAATGTCGAGCTCGGCGCCTGGATCGAAGACCGCTGGTCATCGCCCAGCGGCCTGCTCATCGAGCCCGGCCTGCGCTACGACTGGGACGAGATCATCCGCCGCCCGCTCGTCTCGCCTCGCATCGCCTTGAGCTTCTCGCCTCCGGGCCAGGAGAACACCACCAAATTCACCGCCGGCATCGGCGAATACTACGAACATACCCAGCTCGAACTGCTCACCCGCGCCCTGGCCGGCATCCGCTACGACACCTATTACGCCCCCGACGGCGTCACCCCCCTGAGCCCACCCCAGGAAACCGTCTTTACCGTCCACCAGGGTTCGCTGCGCGAGGCTCACGCGCTCAACTGGAGCCTCGGCGCCGAACGCCGGCTCCCCTTCCAGATCTACGCCGGCGCCAATTTCATGGATAAGCGCGACACCGACGAGTTCATCTATGCCAACCAGGACGGCACCGGAGCGCAACCCGGCGACTACCTGCTGACCAACGGCCGCCAGGATCATTATCACTCTATCGAAGTGCAGGGCCGCCGCTCCTTCGGCGGCAACTACACCGTTTTCGCCGCCTACACGCATTCGTCGGCGACCACCAATGCCGCGCTCGACTACGTTCCCAGCATCCCTATCCTCGGCCCGCAGCAAAGCGGTCCGCTTGCCTGGGATACCCCCAACCGTGTCCTTTCCTGGGGATGGCTGCCCGCCTGGGCGCCCTGGTTCCCCACCTTCCACAAAAACTGGGACTTCGTTTACACCGTCGCCTGGACCACCGGCTACCCCTTCGACTCCTTCAACGCCGCCGAAGTCCTGGCCGGGACCCCCGGCTCCCGCCGCTTTCCCGACTATCTTTCCTTTTCTCCCGGCCTCGAGTGGCGTTTTCACATCTTTGGCAAATACGTTGGCCTGCGCGGAATCGTCGAAAACATAACGAATGCCAGCGATCCGGCTTTCGTCAACCCCAATGTCTCCTCGCCCCAGTACGACACCTTCTCTGACCCCCTGGGCCGTTCGTTTACCACCCGCATCCGCCTTATCCAGTCTTCGAAATAGCCACTTTGCCCCGCTTCCGCGTCATTTTTCCCGCCGTCCGCGCCCAAAAACAGGACATGGACAGCCTCCGGGCGGTTCTGCTCAAATCTCGTGGTATCTTGCTGCTTACACGCCAGTGTCAACGCAATCCATCGTCTGTGGCATCCCAATCAGCGAGCCCGGGATTGTCCCGGACCATCACTTGTCAGTGTGTGGAAAGCGTTTTTATAATCCAGCATCGTTGCGAGGCAGGCCGCCGGATGCGTTTGCTGCCCGCAGCGAGATTGCCGGCCGCCCCGCGATGACGAAGCGGCCGCTGCCTCAGAAGCTTGGTTCACTACTAAGGGAATCCTCCCAGGAGCGTTGAATGAAGAAGCTCGTATTTGCCTCGGTTGCGCTGGCCTGTCTTGGCGCCGCCGCCACCGCCGGTATTCCGGCGTTTGCTCAGGACGCGGGTGGCCAAAGTGCGCAGGGCGCGGCCGCGAACTGTCAGAAAATCACCATCAAGGACCCCGCCGAGTACAACGCCTATACCAACGCCACCAGCCAGTCCTCTCCCCAGGCTGAATCCGACGCCATCGAGTCCTTCCTCAAGCAGTACCCCAACAGCGTCGCCAAAGTGGACCTGCTGCGCACCCTCATGGGCGTGAATCAGAGGCTCGGCCTCGCTCAGACTCTCGACGCCGCCAAACAGCTCCTCGCCGTCGATCCCAACGACCTGCGCGCGTTGCTGATCGCCGTCTATGTGGAGCACCAGCAGGCCAACGGCAACCAGCAGCAGCTGGACGACGCTGCGCAGCTGGCCCAGAAGGGCCTGAGCGCCAGCAAAGATCCCTGCATGAGCGACGCCGATTATCAGAAGGTTAAGGATGCGGCCACGCCCGTCTTCTACAGCGCCATCGGCGCCGACGATGCCGCCAAAAAGGACTATCAGGGCGCCATCGACGCCTACACCAAAGAGCTGCAGTCCTATAAGGATCCCACCCAGACAACTCAGGTTCCCGCGCTCCTCGACACGTATTTCCTGGGCAACGCCTACCTGCAGCTGGATCCCAAGGACCTGAAGAACGCCATCTGGTTCCTCACCCGCGCCGCGCAGTTCTCCAAGCCGCCCTACCAGGCGCAGATCGAGAACGCCGCCGTCTACTGGTACAAGAAGTTCCACTGCTCTACCAGCGACGCCGGCTGCATCAACGGCAATCCTCCGCCTGGATACTCTGATATTCAGCAGCTCGCCGCTACCCCCGCCAACGTTTTCCCGCCGTCGTCCTATGCTCCGACGCCCGCTCCACCGCCGCCTTCGCCCGCCGACTTGGCCCACACGGCCATCGTCGGCACTCCGGATTGCGCCGGCGTGACGCCGACGCCTCCGCCTGCGCCTGCTGCTCCGGCCAACGGCGCGGCTGCGGCCACCACCCCCGCTCCTGCTGCGGCTCCGGCTGCAGCTCCCGAGGCTGCGGCGACACCGGCGCCCACCGCCTGCACCGACAGCCTGAAAAAGACCCTCGGGTTGTCGGATGAGGAGTTCATCCTCGAGAACGGCGATCCTCAGGATCAGCAGCTGATCTGGGGCATCATGAGCGGCGTTACCGCACAGGTTCCCGGCAAGGTCGTTTCGGCCGCGCCCGACGGGACCTCGGTGCAGCTCGCCGTCTCTCAGGATGCGCAGCAGTCCAACACCGCCGACTTCACCATCAACATGAAACCGGCGCTCAAGGCGAGGGATATCCCGCAGACCGGAGCCACGGCGACCTTTGTTGCCACCTTCGATTCCTACACGCCCAGGCCGCTCATGATCACCATGAAGGATGGCACGCCGCCCACTCCCGAAAAGAGAACCCCGGCGCGCCGCACGGTTCACCATCCAGCCCGGTAGATCGGCACCGGCTCAAGGCCAGAAGGGCAGCCCGCGCGGCTGCCCTTTTTGCTGCTACATTGAAAATTAAATGCCGTCCCCGCATCGCATCCTGGCCCGCGCCGCCGGCGCAGCAATCCTCTTTGCTTTCCTGATCGCCGGCTCACCCGTTCGCGCCCAGCAGCCCGAGCCCGCCTACATTCCCGTGGTCCACCGCAACGCTGCGCAAATGGATCCCGCCGACGCCGCGCTGGTCCGCGCTCGCCGCCTCGACCTCGCCACCGAGGCCGCCTTTTTCGGCTACCACCTCGATTCTTCCGGCTGGAGCTCCGACCAGGTCCTCTGTCCTGAGATCGACGGCGTGCTGCTCCACTACCGCCGCACCGCGCGCAACGGCGCGCAATCCCTCTTCGCCGCCTTCATCCCCCGCGACGCATCCCGCGTCTACGTCGTTCCCGTCCTCTATCACGGAGCCACGCCCTTCGCCTCGGCCATCGGCAGCGAGCGCAGCCTGGCCGTCTACAACCGCGCCATCCCGCCGGAAGCCGCCGGGAAGGCTCTCAATCCCGATGGCAGTGGCAGCTGGCTGCAGCTGGCCGTCTGCTATGCGGAGTTTGTCGGGGCGGAGCCCTGGGTCATCACCCAGGCCAACCAGGAAACCGGCCTCGTCCGCGCGCCGCAGCCCACCCTGCGCGTCTCAGAGGTCGATCACCTCGATCATGTCGTCTTTGCCGATCGCGACGCGCCCGGCCGTTACCAGGTCTGGGATGTGACCTTCAGCAACAAGGGCCGCGTGCTCGCAGCATCCGAATCGACGCTCGCCGATTACGTTGCCCGCGCCACCAGCAACGAAGAACTCCAAGAGAAGCCGATGCCGCCCGGCGCCGAGCCGAAGACCATCCCGTTGCCCGCGCAGTCGGAGCCGAAAACCGTTCCCACCCCCCACTGACTACCGGAGCCGGACACGGGAAACTGGGGACCGTCTTCAATCCACGAAATCCACTCTCACCGGATTGGGAATGATCCCGCGCTCGTGGCCCATCTCCAGCAGCCGGCGGATGGCATCGCGCCCGTCGTCGCCGTAGTTCAGCGTCCGCTCGTTCACGTACATTCCCACGAACTTGTCCGCCAGGTTCGCATCCAGATCGCGCGCGAACTGCATCGCGTACTCCAGCGCCTGCTCCCGATGGTCCAGCCCGTGCTGGATGCTGTCGCGCAGCGCCTGGGTCACCGTCTGCATCACCGGCTCGCCCAGCGAGCGCCGGATCGCGTTTCCGCCCAGCGGCAGCGGCAGCTTTGTCTGCTCGCGCCACCACACACCCAGGTCCAGAACCTTGCGCAGCCCGCTCTGCCCGTAGGTCAGCTGTCCTTCATGAATGATCAGCCCCGCCTGGTAGTTCCCCGCCACCACCTGGGGAATGATCTCGTCGAACGGCACCACCGCCGTCTCGATCTCCGGGGCGAACAGCTTCAGCGTCAGATACGCCGTGGTCAGCGCTCCCGGCACCGCAATCTTCACTTTGCGAATCTCGTCCAGGTCGAAGGCCCTGGTGGCGACGATCATCGGCCCGTAGCCTTCGCCCACCGATCCGCCGCAGGCCATCAGCGCGTAGTTCTCCTGCATGTACGGATAGGCGTGGAAGCTGATCGCGGTCACGTCGTAGAATGCTTCCCTGATCGCGCGCTGGTTCAGCGTCTCGATGTCGCACAGAACGTGATTGAACTTGTACCCGTTGACCCGCACCTTATTCGTGGCGAGCCCATAGAACATGAAGGCATCGTCGGAGTCGGGACTGTGGGC
>DATJQW010000144.1:0-20286 GCA_035505395.1 Acidobacteriaceae bacterium | reverse complement strand
TCGTCCGCGCCATCCGCCGCCAGCGCGAAACCGCCGTGCGCCTGGCCATCGGCGCGCCCGCGCTTACGCTGCTGCGCCAGATGATGCTTGAAAGCCTGGTGCTCAGCACCGCCGGTGGGCTGCTCGGCATCGGGCTCGCCGCCTTCGCGCTTGCCGCCGGCAAAGGATTGCTCCCGGACACCCTGCCTCTCATCGGCGACATCACGCTCAACTGGACCGTCGCCGGCTTTGCGTTTCTGCTCGCTCTGCTTACCGGATTCTTCTGCGGCCTCGCTCCAGGCTTTGCGGCGCTGCGCACCAACGTCAACAGCACCCTCAAGGAAGGCGGACGCAGCGGTTCCGCGAGTGGCAGTCACGCACGCCTGCGCTCCGCCCTGGTCGTCCTGGAAATCGCTGTGGCTCTCATCCTGCTCGCCGCCTCCGGCCTCTTGCTGCGCAGCTTTGCCCGCATGAGCGACGTCAATCTCGGCTTCCGGCCCGATCACGTCACCACCGCCGCCTATTCGCTGCCGCAGAAGCAGTACTCAACCCAGCCGCAGATCGACACCTTCAATCGACGCGTCCTCCAGCAGCTCCGCCAGATGCCCGGCGTCGAGAACGTCGCGCTGACCAACACGCTGCCCACCACTGGCGACGGCATCTGGGCCTTTGTCGCCGAGGGCTACGTCGATCCTCGCGGCCCCGATCGCACGGCCGCTTCGCCGTTCACGGTCATCGGCGACTACTTCCGTGCCGTCGGCACGCCGTTGCTGCGCGGCCGCTTCTTTACCGAGTCCGACGACAGCCCCAACAGCCAGCTCGTCGTCATCGTCAACCGCGAATTCGCCGAGCACTACTGGCACCACCAGAACCCCATCGGCAAGCGCATGCGCCTCGGCACGCTCAAGGCTCCCACCGCGTGGATGACCGTGGTGGGCGAAGTGGCCGACGCCAAGCTCTATTCCCCCGACGCCGACGCCGTCGCGCAGTTCTATCTGCCCACCGCGCAGATCGAGCGCGATATCGGCCCCGAGGCCAGGCCCACCGACCTCAACGGCGATGGCGGCTACATCGTCGTGCGCTCCGCGCTTCCGCCCGAGCAGATGGAGAACGCGATCCGCGCCACCGTCCGCTCCATCGATCCGCAGCTCCCGCTCACCCAGGTCGAAACCATGGAGCAGCTCGTCTCGCAGAGCGAGGCCCCGCGCCGCTTCAACACTGTGATCCTCTCCTGCTTTGCCGCGGCCGCCGTGCTGCTGGCGGTGCTGGGCATTTACAGCATCATGGCGTTTTCCGTCGCCTCGCGCGTGCAGGAGATGGCCATCCGCATGGCGCTCGGCTCGCAGCGCGCGCACATCCTGCGCCTCGTGCTTGCCTCCGGACTGCGTCTGGCCGCTGCAGGCTGCATTCTCGGCCTCGCCGGCGCCGCAGCCGCCTCGCGCATCCTGCGCTCCTTCCTCTTCGAGGTCAGCCCCTTCGACCCCATCGTGCTGCTCCTCGCTACTCTGTCGGTCTTCGCGCTCGCCCTCGCCGCGTCAGCCCTGCCCGCGCGCCGCGCCGCTTCCACCGATCCCATCCAGGCCTTACGCGGCGAGTAACTAACGGTCGCTCTTTCCCTGGAGTGCTCCGCTTGGCGCTCCTCGCCTTGACAGGCAGGTAAATCGAGCCCTATAGTCGTTTGTCTTAAGGGTTTCAATCGTTTCAATATTTCCCCCGTCTGCGAGGCTGGCTATGGAATTCAGGATCGGGACCCCTTCCCGGGCGAGGGGCATCCTCGCCCTTTGCGCGTTTCTCCTGTTCACCACAATGGCAATGGCCCAGGCCGGCCGTGGCAGCGTCAGCGGCACGGTTACCGACCCGGCAGGTGCGGTGATTCCCGGAGCCTCGGTGACGTTGCTGGATCAGGCTACCGGCGTGGCGCTGAATACCGTCACCACTTCCGCGGGACTGTACTCGTTTATCTCGCTGAACCCCGGCCAGTATCAGGTGACGGCGAAGCACGCCGGCTTCGCCAGCGTAGCGCTGGATAAGGTGGTCGTGAACGTCGATCAGGTGACCGAAGCCAACATCACGCTGCAGGTGGGCACCGCCACACAAACGGTGACCGTGAATGGAGCTGCCAGCCTGATCGAGCCGAGTAACTCGACGGTAGGCACCCTGATCGATTCGGCCGCCATCGATCGCGTGCCGCTGCTCTACCGCAACGTCTTCGATCTGGCGCAGCTCAGCGCAGGCGTCACGCCGCCCAACGGTTCGCCCAACTCCAGCGATTCGATGCAGTCGGTGCAGAACATTTCCGTGGGCCGCCCCGGAATCGACATCTCTGCCGCCACCATCAACGGGGCCATCGTCGGATCGGTCTACTACATGCTCGACGGCAGCCCCATCGGCGTTCCCGACAACACCTCGGCGAACATCATGCCGGCGATGAATATCCCCGAGGATGGGATCGACGAGGTTCGCGTGGAAACGCAGAACACGCCGGCCTCCTATCCGAGCGGAGCAGCGGGCGTGATCAGCCTGGTGAGCAAGTCGGGAACCAACCATTTTCACGGCGACATCTTCGGTGTATTCCGGCCCGACGTCTTGTCTGCCAACGAATACTTCAACAAGCAGACCGAGCTCAGCCTCGGCCAGGCCAATACGCCTCCCGATTTTTACCGCTACCAGGAGGGCGCAGCCCTCGGCGGTCCCATCAAAAGAGACAAGCTTTTCTTTTTCTCCGATTACGAGGCGACTCAGCAGGAGCAGTTCGAGGGCATCGACTATTTCTCCGTTCCCACCAACGCCGAAAGAACCGGAGACTTTTCGGCGATGAACTTTACCATCTACGATCCGACCCAGCCGGACTACACTGCCGCCAATGCGCCAAGTGCGAGCCTCGTCGGCACCAGGCAGCCGTTTGCCGGGAATAAGATCACCAACCCGAATCCCATCGGTACGTTGTTTCTGTCAAAAATGCCTGCATGCAACCTGCCGTCGCCCACTTCCTGTCAGCAGGCAAACAGCGACGTCGTCAACAATTACGGTCTTCCCGGCATGGATCCCTACCACGCGCAAAGGTTCGATATCCGCGCGGACTGGATCGAGAGCCAGAAGCAGCGCATCTTCACCCGCTTTTCGTTTGACCACCTGTTCTTCGCCACCGCCAATGTTTTCCCCAGCGGCTGGGACCTGAACTACGCGCAGAACACCACCAACGGACGCAACATCCTCATCGCTGACGACCTCACCCTGAACTCCTCGACCATCCTGCAGCTACGCTATTCCTTCACGCGCCACTATGAGGACCAGGGAGGGCCCGCCTCGTACTCGAACAACGATATTACCCAGCAGGGCTTTCCCGCCTCGCTGGCTTCTCAGGTAATCCAGAAGCAGATTCCCATCATCATCTTCAACGACGTGGGCGGAGGCGTGGGTGGCACCGCCGACGGCAACATCTTCCGCTTCTCCGCCGAGGACAGCGACGCCAACGCCTCGATCACGAAAGTCTGGGGCAAGAACCAGATTTCGACCGGCTTCGACTGGATGAAGCAGTTCCTTAACTCCGGCCAGCCGTCAGCCCCGGCGGGCGCATACGGTTTCGACATCAGCGCCACCGATCAGACCGTGGCCAGCTCGGTGGGCGGCAGCGATTACGCCTCGTTCCTCATTGGCATGGGCATGGAGCCGGGCTCCGAGTCGGGCATCGGCTATCCGAATTTCTCCAAAGACATCGCCATCGCCATGGCCGACCCCTACTATGCGGCTTTCGTCGAGGATACGTATCGCCCCACGAAGAACCTGACCATCACCGCCGGCCTGCGCTGGGACATCTTCGGCGGCCGCACCGAGCGCCATAACCGCCAGGAATATTTCGACCCCACCGCCAGCAACACCTTTGACGGAGTTGCCTACACCGGCGCGGAGATCTTCGCCAACAACAGCAATCGCTCGCCGTTTACCACCAATCTCGACGACCTTGGCCCTCGCCTCGGCTTTGCCTGGCAGCCGGTCACCCGCCTGGTGGTGCGCGGCGGCTCGGGCATCTACTACGGCCCCAGCACGCACATGGTCATGGGCGGAATCAACGCCGACGGCTTCAATTCTTCCACCGACTGGAACTCCACCTGCTATAACGCGGACGGCAACACCATCTTTTACAGCTCCTCCTGCGGAGCGCCCGCGGTGGACAATTTCACCGTCCCCTATTCGGTCAGCAATCCGTTTCCCAACGGAACCGTCCCGGTCTTCACCAGCGCGCCCAGCGGCCTCGCGAATAATCTGGGAATCGCTCTGAGCGCGGTGCTGCACTCGCAGCGCACCCCCACCACTTACAACTACAATTTCGCGCTGGAGTACGAGCTGCCGCATCAGATGGTGGTGACGGTGGGCTATGTCGGCAGCCGCGGGCTTTTCCTGCCCTTCAACGAAAACGATCTGGACCAGCTGGATCTGGCCACGATTCAGAAATACAACTACTCGTTGTGCATCGTCACCGGACCCGGCTGCGCCTATGCGCCCAATACATGGGCGCCCATCGAGCCTTCCACCAATGCCAACTACGGCGTGGCCACCGTTCCTTTGTGGGCGGCCATCGAGCCGTATCCGCAATTCGGCAATGGCAGCTACGGCGCCGGCAACGGCGTCAACATCAATGCCTATCCCGCCGGCGACTCGGAGTACAGTTCCCTGCAAACGAAGGTGCAGAAGCGGCTCACCAGCCACTTCACCACGCTGGACACGTTTACCTGGGGAAAAATCATGACCGACGACGGCAATCCTCCGCTGAATTTCATCGGGACCCACAACGGAGCCGCGCAGGACTGGAAGGACCTGTACCTCGAGCACTCCATCAGCCCCCAGGATGTGAAGTATCAGTTCTCCGGAGAGGCGTCGTACGACCTGCCGGTGGGCAAAGGACAGCGCGTCGATCTGAATGGCTTCTCGAACGCCGTCTTCGGCGACTGGACCACCAACGCGATCGTCTATCTCAGCACCGGCGTGCCCATCAACTCGCCGACCGCGGGATTGAACCCATCCTACTTCGATCAGCGCGCCGACATGACCTGCGATCCCGCATCCCATGCTCCCCACACCGTGGCTGCATGGTTCAACGACAACTGTTTCGCGATACCCGGCACGGAGAACGGTGGCACGGCCAATCCGTTCATTCCGGGAACGGCGCCGGCTTATCTTGACCATGTGCGCACCAAGGGCGCCCGCGATCTGGATCTTTCCGTTTTCAAGACGGTGAAATTCGCCGAGACCAAGGCGCTCCGTTTCGACGCGTCGGCCTACAACACCACCAACACGCCGCAATTCGGATATCCAAACGTGCCGACCATTGTTGGCGCGGTATCCCAGGGTCTTCCCTTCGGGCTGATTACGAACACGATCAATACGCCGCGCCAGTACCAGTTCGGAGCGCGCTTCACATTCTGATTTCGCTGTAGCAGGGCGAGCCGAGCGGCGGCGATCTTCGCCCGGCGGGCATAGCGGCCAAAGCCGGCGTGCCCGCGGAAGTTGCGCGTCGCGGCGACGCGGCCGGAAGTCCCATGCGGCGCGGCGACTGAAAGAGAGCCCCGCTCGCGCCCGCGATTTCTGTTCCCCCGGCCTCGCACATCCTGTGCGAACCCGATAAAATTCGCTTCGCCAACAAAATCCCTCCTTCGACCACGAGGAGATCCCATGCCGCGCCGCTCAACTCTCCGCTTGCTCGTGTTCCTCGTCGCCGCCGCGTCCCTCAATCTGCCCTCGGTGCTCAGCCAGCCGCGTTTAGCCGGACCCGTCCTCAACGCCCGCACCACCATCGTCCTCGCCGCGAACGAGCCCCAGCCCATCCGCCTCGCCGCCCAGGATCTCGCTTCCGACTTCGCCAAAGTCTTCGGCGTGCAGCCGCGCATTCAGCCCACGCCCACGGGCGCTGCGGGAACCATCGTCCTCATCGGGCAGGCCGCGAACCTCCCCGCCGGCCTGCATCCGAGCCCCACCGCGCCCGAGTCCTTCTCCATTGACGTCGGACCTTCAGCCGACCGCTCTCATCCCGCCACCATCGTTCTCTGCGGCGCCGACACGCGCGGCACCATCTACGCCATCTATCAGTTCTCCCAGCAATTCCTCGGCGTCGGGCCCATGGATTATTGGACCGATCACGAGCCTCCGCGCCGCGCCGCCATCGAAATCCCCGCCAACTTTCACCAGTCCTGGCCTCCGCCCGTCTTCCGCTACCGCGGTTTCTTCATCAACGACGAGGATCTGCTCACCGGCTGGGCGCCCGGCGAAAAGACCGACCACACCGGCATCTCCCTCGCTGTCTGGAACAAGGTCTTCGAGACCGTCCTGCGCCTCAAGGGCAACATCATCGTGCCCGGCACGTGGATCTTCCCCAACGACCCGCAGATTCGCCTCGCCGGCGAGCGCGGCCTCATCGTCACCCAGCACCACGCCATCCCGCTCGGACTCAACGTCGCGCGCTGGCCCCGCGACGTGCCCTACAACTTCACCACCCATCCTGAAATCCTCGAGCGCGCCTGGCGCGACGCGGTCGCCGAATACCCTCCGCATCAGGAGATCCTCTGGGACGTGGGCCTGCGCGGCCTCTCCGATGTCAGCTACGCCTCCATGGATCCCAGCGTGCGCGGCAACGACCAGGCGCTTGGCGCGCTCATCAGCAAAGCCATTCGCGACCAGATGGCCATCGTGCGCGCCGCCCATCCCGACGCGCATTTCGTCACCGATCTCTGGCAGGAGGGCGCGCGCCTCGAGCAGCAGGGCTACCTTTCCATTCCGCCTGAGGTCGCGACCGTCTGGGCCGACAACGGCTACGGCTACCTTGGCGACAAGGGCGAGGTGAAGGCCGGCGAGGGCGCCTACTACCACGTCGCCATGATGAACGACCGCTCCAATCAGCTCACTGAGATGGTTCCCGTCGACCGCATCGCCGCAGAGCTGGGCCGCTACATCAAAGCCGGAGCCACCGAATACCTGCTGCTCAACACCAGCGACATCCGCCCCGTCACCATGACCGCTGAAGCTGTCATGGATCTCGCCTGGCAAGGCCATCTCCCCGGCAGCGCCGCCGATGCCGCTCCCGCCGCGGCGGCCGATGCGTATTACCGCAACTGGGCGACGCAGGAATTCGGCGCCAAAGCGGCGCCCGCGCTCTCCGCAATCTACAAAGCCTACTTCGCTGCGCCCGCAACCTTCGGCGACCCCCCGCTTGAGTACGGCGACCAGCTCTATCACACCGAAGGCCGCCAGATGATGGCCACCTTCATGATCGATTCGCCGCTCTTCTCACTCCCCAGCCAGTCGCCCAAGTGGGAGATGCCGCATCTGGTCGGCGACGGCTTCGGCCGCTTCGGCGGCAAGACCTGGCTCGACTCCGCCACGGCGCGCGAAATTCGCCAGTGCGGCGAGGCACAGCCGCGCTGGGACGCCGTCTGGACCCAGGCCCTCGCCGCCGAATCGTTGATCCCGCCGTCGCGCCGTCCGTTTTATCAGGCGTCCGTGCTCACCATGATCGCCATTAATCGCGACAGCAACCGCATGCTGCGTCTCATCTCCCAATCCATCGAGGATGCCGAAGCCGGCCGCATGCTCCCGGCGCAGCAGGAGGCCGCTCAGGCTCTCGCCGCCGTCGACGCCGTCCGCGCCGCCCAGGCCGCCGCCGAATACGGCAAGTGGAAGAACTGGTACCGCGGCGACTGGCTCACCGGCGTCTACCGCACCCGGCGGCAGCTGCGCACCTACGCCGCTTTCCTGAAGGACCCGCTCGCTCCCATCGCACCGCCCATCCTCTGGAACGGCTGGGAGGCCTATTACCACATCATGCACTACGAAGGGGATCGCTCTGCCGACGTGCAGTGAGCCGCCGCTGCGCAGCGCCCGCATTTTCTCTCCCCACGCGCGCCGACGCCGTGTATCCTACCCGCAAACTTTCGACGAGACCGCGCTTCCTATGGAGACCCACGTCACCACCGCCGGCGAAGCCGAACGCCTCATCCGCTGCTTCGATCCCCACGCCTCGCTGGTCGAAGCCGACCCCGACCACATCGTCATCTCGCCCCGCTTTGGCCGGCTGCGGCGCCGGCACCCGCTGTTGGCCGCCTCGCCCCGCACCCTCGGCGTGGACGCCGCGTGGGCCAGCGCGCGCCAGAACCTGCTCACCTGCCGCGACCTCTCCGTGCAGCTCGCGCTCTCCACCTACGAATACCGCGTCCGCATCGAGTTCTGCATCCCGGTCGACTCGCTTCGCGACCCCGGCTTCGACCTCCACCGTCACGGCCACGCGCTGCTCGATCGCCGCGGCGAAGAGAGAGCCGGCATCACCCTGCGGCGCGAATCCTTCTGGATCCGCTCGCTTCCGCCCGACACCGCAGGCCTCGCCCGCTTCGAGATCGGCAACTGCTTCCTGCTGCCCATCACCGATGAAGCCATGCTCGCCGAGGCCCGTCACATGTGGTGACGCGCCCTACCGCGTCATCGCGTAGTACACCGCCGCCTCAATCGACGCAATGTGCAGCGGCTGCTGGTTCGCCTGCTGCAGCGCCGCATTCACCCGCGGCACTTCCGTCTTCTTGAACTGCTCCCATGCCGCGATCTTCGCCTGCGCCACTGCTCTCATCTGGTGGTCGATCTCGAGCGCCACGGCCGGCGCGGTGCGATCGCCGCTCTCCACCACGCGCAGCGACGTTCCCAGCCCACTCGCCGCAGCCGCCAGCCCCGGATTCGAATCATCCGATCCGCCGCGAATCGCCGCAATCTTCGCCTCCGCTTCCTCGATCGTCTGCTTCACGTCCGCGCTTGCATCTGCCGGGACTTTCTTCAGCTGGTTCTCGACGCTTTCCAGCTCCGCCATCGCCCGGCGCGCTTCGAGCACCTGCGCAAAGATCGACTGCGCCAGGGTGAACTGCTCGTCCAGCTCCGCCGTCGTCGCGGGGCAGCGCGGATCCATCGTCACTCTCAGCGGACGATCCGTCGTCGTCCCGTCCACCGTCAGCCGCACCGTATACGTGCCCGGCGGCACGCGCGGACCCGACGGCATGCCGAAGCCTTCGCCCGAAGCGTCCTCGCCCGATCCGCCTACCGCCAGATCCCACACAAAGCGATGCTCGCCCGCCGTCGTCTCCAGCATCTGCGGCTTGGGGAACCACCGCTCGGCGATGGGGATGAAGGCGCGGCGCATTGGTGGCGGCTTTTCCGCGCTGGAGTAGTGCCGCAGCTCCTTCCCCTGCGCGTCCAGAATCTGCAGCGTCACCGTGCTCGCGTCGTTCGCGAGGTAGTAGTCGACAATCGCGCCGTTGGGCGGATTATTCGCCTGCGGCTCCTCTGGCGGCATCGGCGACCCCAGGAATCCGTCGTTGTCCACGCGAATCGCTGCCGGCGGCGCATACAGATACGTCTTCGCGTCGCCCACCTTCGCCGCCTGGCGCAGCGGAGCGATATCGTCCAGCACCCAGAACGACCGACCGTGCGTCGCGACCACCAGATCGCTGCCATGGACGGTCATATCCCGCACCGACGTCACCGGCAGATTCAGCTGCAGCGGCTGCCACTGCGCGCCGTCGTCGAACGAGACGTAAATCCCGAACTCCGTGCCCGCATACAGCAAATTCCTCTGCTCCGGATCCTGCCGCACCGCGCGCAGAAAGTGATCCGCCGCGATCCCATCCACCGATAGCGTCCACGTCTTGCCGTAATCGTGCGTAATAAAGAGGTAGGGCTTGCGGTCGTCCATCCGGTGCCGATCGACCGTCGCATACGCCGTCGCCGGATCGAAATACGACGCCTCGATCATCGCGATCTTGCTCCACGGGCCCAGCGCCTTCAGCGCCGGCGGCGTCACATCCTTCCAGGTCGCTCCGCCGTCCGTGGTCAGGTGGATCAGCCCCGTATCGCTCCCCGCCCAGATTTCATCGGCCTTCAGCGGCGACGGCGCAATCGCGTAGACCACCCCATAGCCGCGCTCGGTCGCGTTCTCCGGCGTCACCGGACCCTCGTCGCTCGTGCCTGCAACAGCGCCGGTCAGGTCCGGGCTGATCTTCGTCCAGTGCAGACCGCCGTCGACGGTCTTCATCACGAACTGCGTGCCCAGGTAGAGCGACGTCTTGTCTGCCGGCGAGAAGACCAGCACCGGCGTCCACGGATCGCGATCCTTGCGATGATTGATCGGCGTGCCGAGATCTCCGCCCATCGGCCACGGCGTGATGTTCTGGCTGAACGAGGTGCGCAGGTCGTGCCGCTCCACGCTGCCGTAGGTGCCGGTGACGTACAGGATGTTTTCATCCTTCGGATCGATGGCGATGTACCCGCTCTCGCTGCCGCCCGGCAGGAACCAGTCGCGCGTGTCCAGGTGCCCGTGATCCGAGCGGTCGTAGACGGCAATGGCGCCCGAATCCTGCTGCGCCCCGTAGATCGCGTACGGGAAATGATGATCGGTGGTCACGTGATAGATCTGCGCGGTCGGCTGGTTGTACCACGTCGACCACGTCTTCCCGCGGTCCAGGCTCACCGTCGTCCCCTGATCCACGCCCAGCACCAGGTGGTTCGAATCCTTCGGATCCACCCAGATCTGGTGGTAATCGTCGCCGCCCGGCGCGCCGCGCACAACCTGGATGGTCTTGCCGCCATCCTCCGTCCGGTAGAGCGCGACGTTGGGAATGTACAGCACGTCCGGATTCTCCGGATCGATGGCCAGGCACATGAAGTACCACGCCCGGCTCGTCAGCCGCGGATCGCTGTTCACCAGCTGCCACGTATCCCCGCCGTCGTCGCTGCGGTACAGGCCGGGCTTGCAGCCGGCGATGGCCGGGCCCCCGCCGGACTCGTCATCCATGCCGCAGTTGATGGTGACATAGACGCGCTGCCCGTCGGCGCCGACAGCGATGCCGGTGCGCGTCCAGCCCGCGGTGGGCAAACCGTGCCCGGAAATCTGGGCCCAGGTCGCTCCGCCGTCTGTCGAGCGGTAGAGCGCGTTGCCCGGTCCTTCAATCGGCGGATACGTGCTCCACGGTGGACGATGCGCGTTCCACGTCGCCGCAAACAGGATCTGCGGCCGTCCAACCGCCATCGCCAGGTCCGCAATCCCCACATCCGGGCCTTTATCGAGAACGCGCGTCCAGGTCGCCCCGCCGTCTGTCGACTTATAGACGCCGCGCTCGTCGCTGGGCCCATACGCATGCCCCAGCACGCCCACGTACACCGTTTGCGCGTCGTTCGGATCGACGAGGATCCGGCTGATCTGCCGCGAATTTTCCAGCCCAATGTGGGTCCACGTCTCCCCGCCGTCGTCGCTGCGATACACGCCGTCGCCCGACGCCAGGTCGGAGCGAATATCCGCCTCGCCCGTACCCACGTAAATCACCTTCGGATCCGACGGCGCCACCGCAATCGCCCCAATCGACGCCACCGGCTCGTGATCGAAGAGCGGGCTCCACACCATCCCCGCGTCGGAGGTCTTCCACACGCCGCCGTCGACGCCGCCGAAGTAGAAGGTGTCGCGGCCGCCCGGCACGCCGCTCACCGCCACCACGCGGCCCGCGCGGAACGGCCCCACCAGCCGCCATCGCAGCCCGCTATAGAGCTGCGGCGAAATCTGCGCCGAGGCCAGCGGCGCGGCCATCGCGCAGACCAGAAAAGACACGAGAAGACGTGAGCGATTCAGGGCAGGGAAGCGGAGGGTTTTCATTGGTGGATCGATTGTCGCTGCGATTGTGTCCAATGCGCAAGCCGCGCCCGAGGCCCCGGAACAGCGTTGGCCCGTTAGCCCAGATGCAGAATCCGCTCGCACACCCCGTAGATCCACGGCGAGGCGCTCAGCGCCGCGGCCAGAGCGGCGGCCGCAATCATCGCCATGGCCGCGATCGTCGCGCCGCTCGTGCCTCTCGCCTCCGCGCGATCCCCCATCAGCCGCTCCACGCGCTCCTGCAACCCGGCTTCTCCGCTGGTGAGCGCCGTGCACAGCACCGCCGGTCTGCGCGGCCCCGCACCGCGCGCCACCCGCACCAGCGTTTCCGCCAGCAGCAGCCGCCGCTCCACGTCGCCCTGGGCCGCATCGTCATCCGCGGCGCAATCCGCTGCAATCTGCCACTGCTCCAGCCAGTCCGAACCCGGCAGCCGCGGCACAAACTGGAGCGCCAGCAGCTTCCAGTTGTCCCGGCGCAGCGCGTGTACGCGCTCATGGTCGAGCGCCACCTGCAGCGCCGCCTCGTCCAGCCCATCGCTGCCCAACAGCGCCTGCGACACCAGAATCACCGGCCGCCGCACGCCCGCCAGCGCCAGCACCGCCTCGCTCTCGCTCACCGCCAGCACCGGAATCCCCGCATGCCTGCGCACGACGGTTGCGGCTCGCCGGCACGCTCGCGTCAACCGCACCGTCCGCAGCCACACACGCATTCCGCTCGCCGCCGTGGCTCCAAACCAGACCAGCGCCGCGCACGCCGCCGTCAGGCAGGCCCAGCTCACCCCCTCCGTCGCATGGTTCGCCTCATGCCGCAGATACTCCGGAGCGCAGAACGCTCCCGCAAACAGCAGCGCCGCCACCGGCGGTCCCATCTGCACCAGCAACAGAACCCGTTCCCGCTGCCGCGCCGGCCATCCTCGCAGCCGCCGCGTTACGCGCCGGGCATTCGCCGCCAGCGCGCCCTGCAGGGCCGCGTGCAGCGCCCCTGTGACCACCGCGAGCAGGCAGATCAGGCGAAGCGTGTAGGGCAGCGTCATTGTCCCCGCTCCCTGCCCGTGCGTGTCTGCGCACGGGCGCGCCGAATCCGCGACTCCAGCTGATCCAGCAACTCCGTGTCGTACCCGTGCACCGCGTCCACCAGGCACGAGAGCAGCACCTCGGGCCGCGCGCCGGTTTCATCGAAGAACCGCCGCACCAGGTCGGCCGCTCGCCGCCCCTCCACATCTTCCGCCGTCAGCGCCGCCGAATAGATGAACGCCCGCTGCTGCTTCTCGCGCCGCAGCAATCCCTTGCGGAAGAGCCGGTCCAGCGTGGTCATCACCGTCGTGTAGGCCAGCGCCGCGCTTAGCCGCTCCGACACCTGCTGCACGCTCGCCCGCCCCAGCTCCCATACCGCCTGCATCACCTCGCGCTCGCGCCGCCCCAGCCGGCTCACCGGGGACGAGTTGTCGGAATGCGGAAGCGGCAGCAGATCGGCCATGGAGATTGCAAAAAAACGATGCTACCGATCATAGACCACCCTGCGCGATCCGCGCCCACTCTTCTACTAGCTCTGGTAGTAGTCCGACCTTTGCCGTACTTCTGGAGCCAAGGCCCTGTGTCTTCAAAGGGCGACCACCGTCCCCGTCCCTTTTTTGGAGAGCCACGTTGAGAATTGTTCCCAGCATTCGCCCACGCCTTTTCCGGCTGCGCCATCGCCTCGTCATCCTCCTGCTGCTGTCGTTCCTGCCTGCGTCGCTCGTGCGCGCCCAGAACCTCAACGGCGCTCTGCGCGGAGTGGTCCAGGATTCCACCGGGGCGCGCGTAGCCGGCGCCCGCGTCGCGGCGCAGACCATCGGGACGTCCATCTCCCGCGTGGCGACCACCGATGAGCAGGGCAAATTCCTCCTCGATGGGCTGCTCCCCGGCTCGTATCGCGTGATCGTCACCGCTGCCGGATTTGCCCAGGCCACGGCGAATGTCGACGTTGCCGTCAGCCTGATGCGCGATCTCCGCGTCACGCTGAAGCCGGCCGGCGCCAGTGAAACCGTCAGCGTCCAGGGAAATCCATCGTCGATCACAGCCGCGACGCTCGACACCTCGAGCGCCGTGCGTGGAGGCGTCGTCAGCACCCAGGACCTCGCGGCCTTTCCGCTCCCCGACCGCAGCTTCGCCAACATTGCCTATCTGGTGCCCGGCACGGAACCCGTCGAGCCCTCTGACCCGACCAAGGCGCGCATCACCGCTGTCTCCACCGGCGGCAGCTCCGGCCTCAACAACGAGCTCTCCGTCGACGGCGCCGACGACTCCGACGACTGGATCGGCGGCTTCCTGCAGAACTTCTCGCCCGACGGTATCCAGGAGTTCGCCGTCCGCACCTCCAACGAAAATGCCGACACCGGCTGGACCACCGGCGGATCCGTCGTCATCACCACCAAACACGGCACCAACCAACTCCATGGCGATGCTGCCTTCTACGAGCGCGCTGCGGCGCTGAACGCCCGCTTCCCCATCGAGAATCCAGCCGAGACCTGCACCAGCGGGGTCTGCGTCCACAACCCCAAGCAGCCGTTCTCCCGCCAGAATTACGTGGGCACTCTGGGCGGCCCCATCGCGAAAGACAAGGTTTGGTTCTTCACTTCCTTCGAAAATGTCCACGAGAACGCCAGCATCGCCTACAGCCCCGCCAGCACCCGGCAGTTCCAGGCGCTCAGCCAGATTGCCTCCGAAGGTCTGATCGCGGGCGTACCCTCCATCGCCGCGCCTGCCAGCGTTCCTGTTCCTTTCCGCGACTATCTCGGCTCCGCGCGTTTTGACTGGGCCCAGTCGCCCCGCTCGCGCTGGTTTCTGCGCGCCTCCCAGGACTCCTACACCACGCACAACGCGCTGGTGGAACAGGGCACCCTCCCCTCCACCGGCCTGCTTACGCACAACAATTACTGGAACGCGGTCGTCGGCAACTCAACCATCTTCAGCCCCACCTGGCTTGGCAATCTGGTTCTCGCCGCCAGCCTGCTGCACCTCACGCAGACCCGAAATTCGAATCTCGGCTTCGCCCTGGCGTTTCCCTTCAGTTCCACCGCGCTCACCATCTCAGGCTTCGAAACCTTCGGCGACAACCAGTTCGCCACACCCATCACCCTTTTCCCCGACCTGCGCAATCAGGACAAATACCAGGCGCGCTACGACCTGACTCACGTCGCCGGCAATCACGACCTCCAGTTCGGCGTCGACTTCATTCACGAACCGGTGCTGAGCGGTGCTTTTGCTTCCACCGCCGAAGAGATCATCCAGTACCCCTCCAACCCCGACTGCTACGTCAATCCCACCGGCGCCGACTGCGGCGGCATCTCCAGCGCATTGCCCTTCTATTTTGTTCCGCCCTCCTCGCAGTGCAATCCCGGGCCCAGCGCAGCGTCCGGCATCAACTGCACGTACACTCCGGCAGGCGACGGCAGCTTCTCGCAAAACGTCCAGCGGCTCGCCCTCTACGCGGAGGACTCCTGGCGCGTCTCGCGGCGCCTCACGGCCAGCTACGGCCTGCGCTATCAGACCACCTTCGGATTATTCGAGGCGTCGGGCCGCAGTCAGACCGAGAACCCGGCCTACATTACTCTCCAGGCATTGCAGATTCCGATTGTGCCCGGCGTGCCCCACGACGATCGCGGGCAAGTTGCGCCGCGCCTGGGATTCGTCTATGGCCTCGGCAGCCGCCAGAAGACGGTCGTCCGCGGCGGCTTCGGCCTCTTTTTCGAGGACCTCGCTCAGAACGGGTGGGCTACCGCGTTCCAGGGCATCAACGACACGAACGCGACCACCGGTACCTGCGCGCTCACCGGCTCGCCCGGCTCTTACGCGCTCACCGGCTCCGGTTGCCTGCAGGGAGGCGCCGGCACTACCGGCAACCTGATCGGTTCCGATTACAAGACGCCCTACGCCATTCAGGTCACGGGCGGAGCTGAGCACGCCTTCAATGAACGATGGCTGGCCAGCGCGGACTACGTGCACGTACAGGGCAATCACGGGTATCGCGCCTTCCCTTACTCGAGCGGCGCGAATCTCTTCACGCCCGCCATCGCCGCGTCCGATCCGAACTACGCAGCCGATCAGACCTCCGTCGTGCCCAATGTCAACGTCTTCCAGTCCGACAACCGTTCCAGCTACAACGCCCTCATGCTGCACGCGCAGGGAAATATGCGCCGCTTCAGCCTGGTGGCCAACTATCAGTTCTCCAAGGCCCAGACGTGGGGCTGCCTGCTCGGTGAGCTCTTCGATTACGTCGACGGCGTCTGCACCCTGCAGAGCGGCCCCAATGCCGGCCAGCTCGATGCCTTCGGCCCCGGCGACTACGGCCCCTCCGGCGAAGACGTGCGCCATCGCTTCGTCTTCGCGGGCACCCTCCGCGCCCCGGCGGGCTTCGAATTGAGCGGCCTCGCCCAGCTGGAGAGCGCTCGCCCCATCACCATCACAAACGCCGACAACACCGGCCGCATCTGGGTGAACGGCGTCTACACCAGCCTCGATGAATTTCGCGGCACCCCCTACATGCAGACCGATCTGCGCGTCGCCCGCCCCTTCCGCGCCGGCGAGCGCTGGCAGATCAACCCCTTTGTCGAGTTCTTCAACCTCTTCAACCGTAACAATCCCGGCGCCAATTACGCCGTCAACGTAACCCAGCTCCCTGTCCCCGCGGCGCAGATGCAGCCCAACGCCGCCGGTATCACAAATGTCACCGACATCTGCACAAATTCCGGCTGCTCCCGGACCGCCCCCATCACCAGCCTGAAGCAGCTGGAGATCCCCGAAGGCGCCCTCGGCGATTTCTTCGGCCCCGGCACCACCGTCGGCATCCCCTTCGCCGCCCAGCTCGGCATTCGGGCAACGTTTTAGGCCGAGCCCCGCTCATCCCGCCTTCGCTGCCGATCGCGTCCACGCTGAACTCGCTCCGCCACTCCCCTTCCGCCTACTAGCTCTGGTAGTAGGCCGCCCTTTGCCGTAGTTCTGGACGTTAGACATTCACGCGACAGCTTCCTGAGCCGCACATTCTTTTTCCTTTGGAGAGCCATGCTTCGCATTCACCCTCTGCTGCCCGCCGTCCTTCTTTTCTTTCCCCTCGCGGCATTTGCCCAGTCCCCCGACACCGGCGCATTGCGCGGCACCGTCGTGGACCCCGGCGGCGCGCCGCTCCCCGGCGTGACACTCACCATTGAGGACGCGCAGCATCACCTGCTGCGCACCGTGCGCACCAACGCCCAGGGCGCCTTCGCCGCCGAAGCTCTCCCCGCCGCGCAGCCGCTGGTGGTGGAGGCGGCAGCCTCGGGATTCGCCAACGCCGAATCTTCGCCGCTGACGCTGGTCGGCGGCTCGACGGCCAGCCTGCAGCTGCGCATGGCCCTGGCCAGCGTTCACGCCCAGGTTGTGGTGACGGGGGCGGCCGGCGAGGTCCGCACCGACGAGCCGCAGCTGGGCGACACCCTCACCGCCGCGCAGATGCAGGCCACGCCGCTGCTGAACCGGCGCATCACCTATCTGCCGCTGCTGAATGCCGCCAACCGCCAGGCCATCAACCAGGGCGACATCTTCATGAACCAGGACCTCATCACCGCCAACGGCACCGGGCGCCGCCAGACCTGGTTCGAAGTCGACGGCGCCAATGCCGACGATATGTGGGCGCGCCAGACCATCTTTACCAACGTTCCCATCGACGCCATCGCCGAAATGACCGTCCTCGACAACGCTTTTGCCGCCGACTACGGATTCGGCGAAGGCGCCGTCGTCAACATCGTCTCGCGCACCGGCGGCCGCCACTTCCACGGCGACCTGCTCGGCCTCTGGCGGCCCTCCGATCCCGAAGCGAAGCTCTCCGGCTTCTCCACCTCCAACGCCACCAGCGGCAACGACATCGTCAACGACACCCTCGATCAGGGCGCGGCCACCATCTCCGGCCCGCTCACTCCCTCCGGCCACACCGTCTTTCTCGCCTCCGGCGAATACAGCTACCAGGACCGCGCCTCTCCGATCATCTCCCCGCTCGAGCCCGGTAACTTCATCGGCCACTATCGCGATCTGCTCGGCTTCCTGCGCTTCGACCGCACCCTCTCTGACACCCAGCGCGTCTTCCTGCACCTCGGCGCCGACGGCTTCTTCGACACCAACCCCAACGGCACCGTGGGCGGCAACACCCTGCCCAGCGTCGACCGCATCTTCCACCGCCGCACCTACACCGCCGAAGCCGGCGAGACTCTCGCCCTGGGCTCCAACGCCGTCAACGAAGCGCGCCTCCAGTTCCAGCTCGCCTCGCCCATCACCCAGTTCGTGCCCGTCGTCAACGGCACCGAGTTCCAGGTGCCCATGACCTCCGGCCGCGGCACCTTCGAGTCCGGAACCTCGCAGTCCGCGCTGCTCATCAACCGCCAGTTCGAGATCGCCGACAACCTCGACCTCACCCACAGCCGCAATGAGCTGCGCCTCGGCTTCGACGTCATTCACGCCCGCAACGGCGGCAACAGCAAGGAATTCGGCGGCCCTATCTACGACGGCGAATTCGTTTACAACACCTGCACGCAGTCGATCTCTTACTGCGAAAGCTCTGCATATATCGATAACCTGTCCAACGTCGCCACTTACACACAGAGCTACGGCAATGCCGACTATGTCGTCGACGACACCCTCGCCGGCGCCTTCGCCCAGTGGGACGCGCACCCCATCAGCGATCTGACCCTCAACCTCGGCCTTCGCTACGAGGTGCAGACCTTCACCGACGTCCGCGATAACTGGTCTCCGCGCATCGGCTTTGCGTATAACCTGCTCGGCCGCGGCACCACCACCATTCGCGGCGGATTCGGCATCTATTACTCGCAGATCATCGACGACTCCGAGGCGAGTTATGCCCTCACCGGCCCCACCGGCGTCTTCAATTACACCGCTACGCCCGGCGAGGTCGGCTTCCCCACCAGCGTCTCAGCCGTGCCGCTGCCCGCATTTCCTCCCGGAGCCGTTGCACCGCTGCGCAGCCTCTACATCCGCCCCGGCCGCGCATCGTATTACAACCAGTTCTTCCCCACCGGCACTCTGCTCGGCTATCCCAGCGAGCTGACCAATCCTTACAACGAGCAGTGGACCTTCGGCGTCGAACACCAGCTCGCTCCCTCCTGGGTGCTGGCCACCGATTACGTCGGCTCGCATACGCTCGGCATCGTGCGCCCCCTCGACGTCGATCCTCCGACGTCCTTCATCCGCACCGCTCCGAACATGACCCGCACCGCGCAGGCGGCTAACTGCACGCGGCCTTACTGGATCGCGTGGTACGCCCAGAATGGCTATACATGCGACAGCTCCAGCAAACAGGGAAAGCCGGGAAGCGCGCCCACGCCGCCCTACTCGGTCATCCAGAGCGACGTGAACGATGGCATGGCCTGGTATGACGCGCTCGACGTGAACCTGAGCCATCAGGCACGCGGCGGTTCCGCGCTTCTCGCCAGTTACGTCTGGTCGCACACCCTAGACACCGTCGACCCCGACAGCACCGGCCAGAACCCCAACGACCCGCGCTGCACCGGCCGCGACTGCGAACTGGGCAACGCCATCTTCGATCAGCGCAATCGCCTCGTTCTCAGCGGCGTGTGGGCTGCGCCCTTCGGATTCTCCACCGGCGGCGTGGCAACCCTCGCCAGCGGCCTGCCCTATAACGTCGTCACCGGCGTCACCGACAGCGGCGATACCGGCGCAACCACCGATCGTCCCGTCATCAATGGTGCTGTCGTCGGCCGCGACACCGGCCGCGGCGGCTCCATCGACTCCGTCGATCCGTTCGTCGGCAAATCCATTCCGCTCGGCACCGAGCGCGTCCACGCGCTGCTGCGCGCCGAAGCCTTCAACGTGCTCAACCACCGCAACGTGGTCGGATACAGCGGCACCTGGGGCAACGCGGCTCTTCCACCTCCCGGTTCCACCTTCGGACAACCGCTCGCCGGCATCACCGCACAGCTCCCCGCGCGCGAACTGCAATTCTCCGCAAAGATCGTCTTCTAGCATCGAACCAGCCGCCGCGCGCAGTACCATAATCCTTCCGCTCCACCGGAGGGACCTGCGTGCGCTTCAAACTATCTGCCCTGATCTGCGCTGCTGCGCTCGCTTTTGGATCGTGCGCGACAGCCCCAGCTCAGCAAACCATCTCCGTCCACTGGAACCAGACCCAGCGCATCTCCCGCTCCACGCCGACCCTCCAGGTCGTCGTCAACCCCATGCTCGATCGTGGTTCGCCCATCCACGACGGCGCATTCTCCGCGCTGAAAGCCCTCGGCGCCGAGTACGTCCGCTATGTCCCCTGGCTGCCCTATCCCAAAATGGCGGTCGCTGAGTTACAGGCGCCCACTGCAGATCGCACTTACTGGGACTTCGCCAACATCGACCCCATCACCAAAGACTTCTTGGCCGCTACCGCCGGCCATTCGACCGTCATGAACTTCAGCACCATCCCTGCCTGGCTCTTTAAGACGGACAAACCCGTCACTTACCCGGCCGATCCCAACCAGGTGGACTGGAGTTACACCCAGGGAACCGAGTTAGTCGATCCCACCGGCAAGCAGCTGGGCGACTACTACGCGCGCCTGGTGAGCTGGTACACCCAGGGCGGCTTTCGCGACGAGCTCGGCCGCTGGCAT
>DATJQW010000143.1:0-7422 GCA_035505395.1 Acidobacteriaceae bacterium | reverse complement strand
CAGCGCCAGGGCCAGCAGGCCAAGCGGGAACTCGTAGCCGCCGGGCCCGGTGAGGCCATGGTGCAGATGCACTTTGACGATGGCCACCAGCATATCGATGGCAATGCCGGCAGCGGCGACCGGGGTCAGGATGCCGAGGATCAGCGCGATGCCGCCGAAAAGTTCTGTGAGCGCCGCGACGTAGCCCAGCCAGTAGGGAAGTCCCAGGTGCGAGACGAAATGCGCGAAGGCGTAGAGCGAGCCGTGCGGGATGACCTTGCTCCACCCGTGGGCCAGCATGATGGCGCCCAGGGCCAGGCGGCCAACCAGCGAGGTAAACGGGCGCAGGTTTTCGAATTTCGAGTTCAGGGCTGTCCTCTTTAAACGGTTGAATATGCAGCAGGCTACGCACAGTTTAGCCCGCGCGGCAAGAGCTTCGGCGCTATAAGGGTGGGTTGATTAGGCAACCGGTATCTTCCTGATTACGGGGTGGTTATCCACAAGAAAGCGGGCGACGGCAGGCCATTTTCCTCTTGATTTTCATAGAAAAAATCCCTAGAATAATAAAGGTTTGTGACTCCCGGGTGCTGCAGAGTGGGCCCAGGGACCTTTTGATCGTCACACTTCATCGCAGAGGATAAATTTTTCATGGCAAAGCGTCGTGGCAATCCAAACTGGGGCAAACCGGAGCCGATCGGCCCGGTCGTGCCGACCGTGACTTCCTTCGAGCAGGTGGTGAAGGAGTTCAAGCTGACTCCCGATCAATATGTTCGCTCTACCCGCCTGCGGGAGTGGGCGCGCCGGAACCGCAACTCGAAGTACATCCCCGAGTCGCTTCTGGAAGCGTGGGGTTTTGAAATCGAGTCGACCCTCTGAGCTGAGAAGGATTACGGGAATCACCAGACGCCGCCTGCGGGCGGCGTCGCTGTTTTCCGGAAGCAAATTCAGCCGGCCGCCGAAGCGGAAAGTACGCTCTCCGGATCTTCCGAGACGGGACCGCGCGCGTGTCGTCCGGCCAGAGCGCTGAAGATCTGGAGCGCCAGGGCATCCGATGGCTTCTCAGCCAGACCGCCGTAGTGGATCGCTGTATATCCGCAGGGATTGCCCGCGTAGTCGTATCCCTCCACGCCGCCGGGCAGCCCATCGAAGCAGACGAACGCGTATCGCTGGCTGGGCAGCTCGCAGGCGGGCCGATCGGCATAGAGCATTGCCACCAGTCCCTGCTCCCACAGGAACGCCAGGGGCGGATCGGCGCGGCAGCGAAGCGCGGCGGATGCGATGGCTCGTCCCGGCGGCTGGTTGCGGATCCAGTAGAGTCCGGCGTTGAAGCGCCCGGTGCGGAGCGGGCCGCGCAGGGGAATGTAGCGCTGCCACATGCGCAGGTAACCGTCGGTCAGATCCTGATCGGGAGCGTAGACCAGATCGCAGTGGCGAAAGGCTTCGAGCGCGTCAGCCGGCGGATCGAGGATGAAGAGATCGTCGTCCATCAGGCAGCATTCGGCGGGCGGCGAAGCCAGTGCCGTGAAGGCCTTGGCTGCAAACCAGTGCCGCCGCGCGATATCGGCCAGGCCTGCTCCGCCGAGAGCGCGCACGTGCTGGAGCGCTTCCCATTGCGGCACCACCTGAGCGAAGGGCAGCAGCCGCGCCAGGCACTCGCGGCTGGACGCGCTCCACTGGTCTTCGCCGAACAGGTGCACCGAACTGGGCGAGTAGCCGTTGAGGATCATGCTGTAGAGGCTGGCCGCAGCGCGCAGCGGATGCGACGCGCTGGTGTACATCTTCAGCGGAGGCCCATCGGGGCGGCGCAGCGCGTCTTCGACCGCCGGCAGCCAGCGCAGCAGGACCGACTCCGGGGTGAGGGCGTCGTCTTCGACGCTGCTCATGCGGGCGCACCACAGCCAGTCCCAGCCGAGCTGCCACTGCGCGACTTCGAGAACGTCGCCGGCGGAGACCTGAATTTCGTGGCCGGTGAGGGGATGTGCGGAGCGGTCGTCGTGCACGATGCAGCCGCCAATGCGGATCACCGAGCCGTCGTCGTCCTGGAAGATGAGGGTGCCGGAGCGCTCCATGCGCAGGCGAAAGACGACGTGGAAGCCGCGCATCTCACCGGAGTCGAAGGCGTTCCAGGTGCGCACGCCGCTGCGGAAAAAATCGCGCCAGTCGAGCGACCAGTACATGCGGCCGTCGATGAGCCGCAACTTCCAGTGCGGCCGGAACTCCATCGGCGGCGCCTCCCACGCAGGCGCGGAAACCCACTGGCGCTCGGACTGGCGGACCGGCTGGGGCCAGCAGACGTCCAGCAACTCGAAAGCTGGTCGCAGGCTGAAGTCCATAGGAGCGGTAAAGCTTCGCATGACGGTACGCCGGATCGGACCCGGCGCGCAAGAAATTTTCCTCAGGCGTTAGCGCGCGCCTCGCTTATCCGCTATCTTTCAGGCACTTGGCGAGGAGGTGACAAATCCGCAACCTTGTGTTCTATAATGCGTCATCCGCAACCAACCCCTGGGGACATGGCCGAGACAATCGTTCTGTCCCCAATCTGCTTTTTGCGGAAATGCCCGCGCGGCACTCCCCCGCGAGCACAGACGAAGTTCGCTGATTCTCGCTGGCCGTACCTGAAGTTCAGTCTCGAATGCAAACGGGTTTGTTTGCGGCAGGCCACGTGGAAGCCACCGCGAAACCTCGATGATTCCGGTTCGCCTTGTTCCGGAAGAGGGATTGCGACATGGTTCACGACGTCTATCTGATTGAAACTCCGCTCGCGCCCTCGGCTGCGAGTCTCGACCGGGTTCTGGAGCGTGCGCAACTCAGGGTCAGGCAACGCCTTGCATGGGACGGCTTTCGCTGCGAAGCATTGCGGCCGCAGCGCTCCCCGGTGATTGTCGCGAACGCGGCGCCGGCCAGCGACAGCGCGCGCGAGTTCTTCTCGTGGCTGCACGAACATCCCGTCGGCGCGCCGGTCTTCGCCATCCTGCCCGCCGACGACGGCGAGCTGATACAGAAGGCCATGACGGTGGTCGACGACTTCCTTCTCTGGCCGGTGCGCGGGGACGAGCTGTACTACCGTCTGCAGCGGCTGTTGGGACCGTCGCCGCAGTCGGCGGAGTCGATGCACACCGCCATTCTGGGCGAGATCGGGTTGCAGCAGCTGGTGGGCGAAGAGCCTGCCTTTGTGGACGCGCTCATGCAGCTGGCGCAATACGGGATGAGCGACGCTGCCGTGCTGCTGACCGGCGAGACCGGGACGGGCAAGGAGCTGTGTGCGCGGGCTCTGCATCTGCTGAGCCGGCGCCGCAGCGGTCCGTTTATTCCCGTGGAATGCGGCAGCATTCCGGAACACATCTTCGAGAGCGAGGTCTTCGGCCATCTGCGCGGCGCGTTTACCGACGCGCGCACCGAGCAGAAGGGACTGGTGGCGATGGCGCGGGGAGGGACTCTGTTTCTCGACGAGGTGGACAGCCTGCCGCCGCCGATGCAGGGAAAGCTGCTCCGTCTGCTGCAGGAGCAGAGCTATCGCCCGCTGGGCTCGGAGCAGTACTGCCGCGCGGACGTGCGCATCGTGGCCGCCAGCAACTGCGATCTGGCGGCGCTGGTGCGCCAGCAACGCTTCCGCGCGGATCTTTATTTCCGGCTCGACGTGCTGCGCGTGCATCTGCCTCCGCTGCGCGAGCGCCGGGGGGACGTGGCGCTGCTGGCGCGGCACTTTGCCGCGGAGATCTGCGCGCGGGACAGGCTGGGACGCAAGACGCTGACGCCTTCTGCGGTGCGCAAGCTGGAGAGCTACCCGTGGCCCGGCAATGTGCGTGAGCTGTACAACGCCGTGCATCGCGCCACACTGCGTGCCGGGGGCGCGGAGATCGCTCCCAACCACCTCACGCTGGGGGACGAGCGGCCCGCGGCTCAGCCGGAGCTGCGGTCGACAGCCGGCGCCGCAGAGAGCTTTCGCGCCGGCAAGCGCAGGGCAATCGAGAGCTTTGAGAAGGCGTACGTGCAGGCGCTGCTGGAAGCCTATCGCGGCAACATGACCCGCGCCGCGCGCGAAGCCGGCAAGGACCGGCGCGCCTTTGGCCGTCTGGCCAAGAAATACGGTCTCACGCAGCCGCAGGCCTGAGCGTTGCCCGGTTCCACAATCCACTGAAGGACGTTGCCCGCCGGGGTGTGGGTCATTTGCGACCCACACCGGGCACAACCAGCCCATCGCTTCTCTTCTGCTTCTTTCCCGATTGATCTCTGCGCGCCGGCATTTTGCCGTGGGTCGGGATTGGCCCGCCCCGGAGCAGCCTGCGCTGCCAACGTGTGCGCCTGCAATGCGCGCAGCGCCGCGGCGAATGGACCGGAACGTGCTTTGCAGCGTGCAACAACAGGGGTGACAGATTGCCCAGCCGAGGCGAAGCCAGACGCATTGAGATCGCCCGGGACATTCTGAGCTATCTGCTGCAACATCCGGCGGCGGCGGACACATTCGACGGAATCGCTCGCTGGCGGGTCCTGGAGGAGATCGCGATGCGCACGATAGCAACGACGGAGAACGCGCTGCGGTGGCTGATCGAGCGGGGATTTCTGCTGGAGGAAAAGATCGCGGGAGGCCAGAGCATTTACCGGCTGGACCCCGGGAAACGCAGGGAGGCTGAGCTCCTGCTGGGCGGACGCAGGATGAGGCGCGCGTTCAGCATCCGGCGATCCGCGGCACGCTGAAGCAGAGCAGGGAAGAGGCCCGGGAGTGCCGACGCTCCCGGAGGAAATCGCAGGCCAGGTAAAAGGAGAGGAACCATTCATGCCGGTTACAGTCAGTTATCCAGGCGTCTACATCGAGGAACTGCCCAGCGGCGTGCACACCATCACCGGTGTCGCCACCTCGATTACCGCATTTGTCGGCACCGCCCAGATGGGCCCGGTGAATGTCCCCACCACCATCAACAGCTACTCCGACTACGACAACATCTTCGGCGGGCTGTGGGCGAACAGCATGATGAGCTTCGCCGTCAATGACTTCTTCCAGAACGGCGGATCGCAGGGAATTGTCGTGCGCGTCGCGCCGGATGGCTCTGAGACCGCGTCTATCGTGCTCGAGCCCAATTCCATCAGCCCGCCCTCGAGCCCACTGGCCAGCAGCTTCACCACGCTGACCCTGCAGGCTTCGAGCCCCGGATCGTGGGGCAACAACGTGGGCGTCATCGTCGACCTCAACACGAAAAATCCGTCGGACCCCACGCTCTTCAATCTCACCGCGCAGCTCACCGATCCCACCAGCGGAGCGATTCTGGCGACGGAAAAGTGGCTGAACCTCTCCATCGATCCCACCAGTTCGCGCTATGTGGTCACCTGGCTCCAGCAGAATTCGCAGCTGGTCGCCGTCGCGCAGAACAGCGAAAGCGACTACGAGGTGCCCGGCGTGCAGCCGGCGGCGACGCAGCCTACCGTCCTGAGCCCGCCCACCAGTCCTCCGCAGACGCAGATTCTTCCGCAGATGATGTCGGGCGGCTCCGATGGCGTCGGCAATCTGACCGACATGGACCTGATCGGCTACCCGGCGAAGAAGCAGGGACTGTACGCGCTCGACAACGCGGCTCTGTTCAACCTGTTGGTCATCCCGCCGTATGTCATCAACAGCGGCGCCTTTGTGGATGTCGACGGCACGGTGCAGGCTGCAGCTGCGACCTACTGCGTGCAGCGCCGGGCGTTTTACATCATGGACCCATCCACTACGTGGACGACGGTGGCATTGGCGCAGACCGGTTTTCTCAACACCACCGCCAACCTCGGCGCCAACAGCGATCACGCCGCTCTGTACTTCCCCATGCTGGTGGAAGCGAATCTCTTAAACGACAGCCAGCTGCAGAATTTCGTGCCCAGCGGCGCGATGGCCGGGATGTACGCACGCATCGACGCGCAGCGCGGCGTATGGAAAGCGCCTGCCGGCCAGGAAACCGCGCTGACCGGCGTACAGGGGCTCTCCGTGCTGCTGACCGACATGGAGAACGGCCAGCTCAATCCCCTGGGGCTGAACTGCCTGCGCTCCTTCCCGGTAATCGGCCGCGTGATCTGGGGCGCGCGCACCACGCAGGGCGCGGATCAGCTGGAGAGCCAGTGGAAGTACGTTCCCGTCCGCCGCACGGCGCTGTTCATCGAGCAGAGCCTCTACCAGGGCACGCAGTGGGTGGTCTTCGAGCCGAACGACGACGCGCTGTGGGCGGCGATCCGGCTCTCAGTCGGCTCGTTCATGCAGAGCCTCTTCATTCAGGGAGCGTTTCAGGGCACGACTCCCCAGACTGCGTACTTCGTGAAGTGCGACAGCGAGACGACGACGCAGAACGACATCGATCAGGGAATCGTCAACATCGTGGTTGGCTTTGCGCCGCTCCAGCCAGCCGAGTTCGTCATCATCCAGATCCAGCAGATGGCTGGCCAACTACAGGTTTGAGGAGCGACCGCGATGGCACAGTTTGTCACGAATCCCACACGTCTCGATCCGTACAAGAACTTCAAATTCCGTCTCAAGTGGGACGGCAAGTATGTGGCCGGCATCAGCAAGGTGAGTGTGCTCAAGCGCACCACCGAGGTGGTGAAGCACCGCGCCGGCGGCGATCCCAGCACCAGCCGGAAGTCGCCCGGCCGCACCGAGTACGACGCCATCAGCCTCGACCGCGGAGTGACGCAGGACGTCGCCTTCGAGCAATGGGCCAACAAAGTGTGGGACTACGGAGCGGGCCTGGGCATGGAGGTGTCGCTGGCGGACTTCCGCAAGGACATCATCCTCGAGATGTACAACGAGGCCGGGCAGCTGGTGATCGCGTACAAAATCTACCGCTGCTGGGTCTCGGAGTATCAGGCGCTGCCCGATCTCGACGCCAACGCGAATGCGGTCGCCATTCAACACATCAAGCTCGAAAACGAGGGGTGGGAGCGCGACACGTCGGTGGTCGAGCCGCAGGAGCCGTCGTTCACGCAGCCGCCCAACTAGACCATGCCCATGATGGAGCCGGAGAAGCTGTTCCGAATCTGGGAAGCAGGGCTGGACCGTCCGCCCCTCGCACGGACGGTCGCCATGCTGCGTGCCGCCGGTGGCGCCGGCGACAGCGGAGATCCCGCTGCGCTGCCCATCGGCGCGCGCGATCTGGAGCTGCTGGCCCTGCGCGAGCAGGCTTTCGGGCGCGATCTGGACGGGATCGCCAGCTGCCCGGAGTGCTCCGAGGCCGTGGAAGTCCACTTCCGCACCGACGACATCCGCCTGCCCGCCTCTGCGGCGTCCGCAGCTCTGTCTCTGGAGTCGGGAGGCTACGCCGTGTCGTTCCGCCTGCCCAGCAGCGCCGATCTTCTCTCCATCGACTTCGTGGGCGACGCCGAACAGGACGGGCGCCGCATTCTCGAGCGCTGCGTTTCGGAAGCCACGCTCCACGGCGCGCCCGTCGCCACGTGCGCGCTGCCGGAGGA
This sequence comes from Acidobacteriaceae bacterium, assembly GCA_035505395.1. Taxonomy (GTDB): domain Bacteria; phylum Acidobacteriota; class Terriglobia; order Terriglobales; family Acidobacteriaceae; genus Palsa-343. Next base: position 12 of record DATJQW010000143.1, on the reverse strand, counting down.
ACTGCAGGAATC
>DATJQW010000142.1:0-22451 GCA_035505395.1 Acidobacteriaceae bacterium | reverse complement strand
CGTACTCGGCGCTTCCCTGCTTCTTCCAGAAATCCGTGACCGCGGCAATCTCTTTTTCGGTGACGAAGGGCGCGTGCACGCGCTGCAGACGCGAGGTTCCGGGCGGCAGGAAGAGCATGTCGCCGCGGCCCAGCAGCGCTTCGGCTCCGTTGGCGTCGAGAATGGTGCGCGAATCGACCTTGGTGGCCAGGCGGAAGGAGATGCGCGTGGGCACGTTGGCCTTGATCAGCCCGGTGATCACATCCACCGAGGGGCGCTGCGTGGCCAGCACCAGATGGATGCCGACGGCGCGGGCCATCTGGGCGATGCGGGTGATGGACTCCTCGACGTTGGCCTTGTCGATCATCATCAGGTCGGCGAGCTCGTCGATGATGACGACGATGTAGGGGAGGGGCTGTTCCTCTGGCGTCTCTTCGAAGAGCGAGGGCGTGGCGCTGTCGAAGAGGCGGTTGTACTGGTCGATGTTGCGGACGGAGCGCGAGGCGAGGAGCTTGAGGCGGCGCTCCATTTCCTTGACGGCGTTGCGCAGCGCGTTGGCGGCGAGTTTGGGCTCGGCGATGATGGGCGTGAAGAGGTGGGGGATGCCCTCGTACATGCCCAGCTCCACGCGCTTGGGGTCGACGAGGATCAGGCGCACCTGCTCGGGCGTGGCCTTGTAGAGCACGGACATGATCATGGCGTTGATGGCCACGGATTTGCCGCTGCCGGTGGAACCGGCGATGAGCACGTGGGGCATGGTGGCCAGATCCGCGGTGACGATGCGGCCGTTGATGTCCTTGCCCATGGCGAGGGTGAGTTTGGAACGCGAAGCGGCGAAGTGCTCGCTCTCGATGACGTCGCGAAGCCAGATGGTTTCGCGCTCGTGATTGGGAACCTGGATGCCGACGGTGCTTTTGCCGGCCATGCGCTCGATGAGGATGGATTCGGCGCGCGTGGCGAGGCAGAGATCTTCGGCGAGGCCGGTGACGCGGCTGTACTTGATGCCGGCTTCGGGACGGAACTCGAAGGTGGTGACGACGGGGCCGGGGTTGATCTGGACGACCTGGCCGAGCACGTCGAACTCGGCGCATTTTTCGACGAGCACCTGGGCGGAGGCGCGCAGCTCGTCTTCCTTCACCGGGGAGGGGTCCTCGCTGCGATGCAGCAGGGTGGAAGGCGGCAGACGGAAGCCGGTAACGGCTTTGGAGGCGACGGTGACGGTGCGGGCTTCGGTGTCGGCACGCTCGCCAATGGATATGGAGCGAGAGGGCTCAGGAGCCGGCTCGCGCGGGGTTTCGCGGCGCGCGGCAGGCTGAGGAGCCGGCGCCGCAACAGGCGGTGCGGGCGGTTCGGGCTCGGCGGCGCGCGGTGGTTCCTCCCACAGACGAGGCGGAGCGGCGGGCGCAGGGGGCTCGCCGGGGGCGAAGGTTTCGGCGAAACCGGCGCGGCGATGCGGCACGGCGGAGTCGTCGTCGGCAAAGGCCGCCTGGGCTGAGGGGATGGCAGGGTCCACGGCCGGCGCGGATTTGCCCGCCTTCCTGGCGGCTTTCTGCTCGGCTTTGGCGAGCTTTTCGGCAGCCTTACGAGCCTTTTCCAGCTCCTTATCGTGAATTTTGTCGAGCTTCTCGGCGGCTTTCAGTTCCTGCGCGCGAGCACGGGCGAGGCGCCAGTTCTTCCAGCGGTCACGCCAGGCGAGGAAGAAGGCGAATTTGGCGGCAAACCACTCGCGCGCGGTATTGAAGCTGAAGGTGGTGGAGAGGTAGAGCGCCGCGGCGACCAGGGTGACGGTGACGATCCACGCGCCGGGCACGTTGAACCAGGAGACGAACTGGTCGGCCACGAGGCGGCCGGTGAGGCCCTCAATGGGCAATCCCCACGGAAAGTGGGGGTGATGCGGCAGCAGGCCAAAGAGCGCCGGCGCAAAGAGCATGGCCAGGGCAACGCCGATGAGCTTCGCACCGGGCGAGCCGGCGGGGCGGGAGCGCATCCACGTCCAGCCCAGCACGCCGAGCAGCAGAGGCAGGATGAATGCGGAGAGGCCTTCGATCTGGAGAAGAAAGTCGCTCAGATAGGCGCCAGCGGGTCCGATCCAGTTGCGGACGGGACCGGAGCCGACCGTGTTCAGAGACGGGTCGGTGGGGCGATAGGAGACGAGGGAGAGGAAAAGGAGCGTCGCCAAGGCGAGCACCAGCAAGCCGACGAGCTCATTGAGGCGACGGTTGCGGGTGGGCGTCAGGACCAAACGGACGGGTTTCATCGGGGCACAATCGGCATCTCCGGCGGAGCCGAAGAGACGAGCGGAACCCCCAGAGCAAGGTCATTATTTCAAAAAAGGCGAAGGGGCGGGGGTGGGAAACCGCGGAGGGAATCGAGGGGGTAATGGGCCTGGGCGCATCGGATTTAGGTCGTGTGCATTCAACGAAAAAGCGCTCATCGGGAAGCCCGTAACGGCCCGGCGCCAGGGCCAGCGGCGTCAGAAAGTACGAAAGCTTGCCAGAACCTCGGGTTCGATTCTTTTCGTTTCCGCGTCTGGCGTCCTATCGCCCTTATACGGTCCATCGAAGCTGATCGAGAACGTCCGACCGCGGGCTCCAAAGAAGTAATCGTCAGGATAACTGACGCCGCCCCCGCCGGGGCCACAATAGTAAAAGTCGGCGTGCGCAGCATGGACGAGTGGCGGCGCGTTATCTTCGTCGATCGGCCAGAACTGGATCAGGTCCTTGAGCCGAAAGGGGTATCCCTCGTCATAGACATCGATCTCGGCCACGTGTGGATTGTCTGGTTCATTTGAGGAGGGCTTCGTCGTGAGACGTCCAATGAACCTGATTTTGGGATCGGGCATGTAACCGGGAGAAAACACGGCGGGGGCAATCCGGTATTTGTGCGGGTATTCAAAGCAAAATCCATCCCGATAATCGACGAACACATGCCAGCCGCGTCGCGTAGGGTGGAGGGCGCAGGGATTGTGGTTGCTGGCGTTCGCTAAGCCGCACCCGGCCATCGCAAGCAGGACGGCACAGAGCCAGATTGGAGCTTTCGCGATCATTCACTGGGGTTCCCTTGAATCCACGGAGAGCTCCACCCTGCTCTCTGACCCGGTCAGGCCGGTTCCTGCACAGGGGTTGAAGCCCAGTTTCCCATTATGCCAATAGGACGCGAGTGCAAATCGTGCCCTGACAGAACACGCCGGTGACTTTCATCACTCGCGGCTGTTGCCGTAGATGGCGATGCCCTGGTCGATCCTGTAGATGAGGTCGGCGGCGCGGGCGGTAAAGGCGGAGTCGGGGAATTTCTGTTGCATGCTGGCGGCAACGGCGTGGGCGTGGTCGCGGTCTTCCTGGGAGCGTTTGGCGTCGCCGTCTTCCGACCACATATCGCCGGCTGAGGCGAGGCGCCAGATGGCATCGTAGAGAGCCTCGGCGGCCCTGGGCGAGTTGGGGTGGTCATTGACGTACTGGAGGTAGTACCCGGCCTCCTGCTCGGGGCACTTTTCCGATCCCTGCCAGTCGCCGCAGAGCTTGTTGTCGATTATGTCGAAGGCGGCGAGGTCGGCCCAGCGCGTGTGCGGGAAGTACTTCTCCACGGCCTTCATCTCGTCTTCGTCCATCTGCTCGCGGAGGTAATTGGCCTTCTCGTGGGCAGAGGGCAGCGAGGAAGCGTCGGCCTTCTGGATCTGCCAGCGGATGTCGGCGGCGCGGTACATAGCTTCAGGGGTCCAGGGCGAGTCGGGGAACATCATGACCACGCGGCGGTAGAGGAGGCGCGCCTGCTCGGCGATGCCGGGGAGGGGATCGGGCTGGCTGGCCTGCTGCTCGGCGGCATCGGCGGCTCCAAAGAGGATCAGGTCGCCGTGCGGGGTGCTGGTGGAGACGATGCCCTTGTCGAGCATCCAGCCGGAGATGGGCGCAGGCTGGTCGCCGGAGAATTCGGGCTGATCGGAGCGCCGGGTGTCAGGGGGATCGGTGTTGGCGAAGACGCGGAGCCATTTGCCGTTCTGCTCGACGACCACCATCTCCCGGCCGGGGTTGACCTCAGCAATGGGCGGGGCAGATTCGTCGGCGGTGGAGTAGAGATTCGCCTGGCGGACGAGGGTGGCGAGGGTGCCGTTCTGGGGCAGGCGCTCGCGGGGTAGTCTTTGGGCGCTCAGGGCCGGAATGGCGAGGGTGAGCAGGATGGCGGGGAGCACACGCATAACGAAGATAGGACGCAATTCCGGGGCGGTTCGTCTCACGGAAACAGGGTGCAGGTTGCAGGGCACAGGTTGCAGGGTACAGGTGACAGGTTACAGGACGTCTTCGGCAAGGACGCTCTTGAGCACCTGGGGTTCGACGTTGCCGCCGCTCATGACAATGACGGCCTTGCGGAACGGGAGCAGCTGCCGGAAGTGGAAGATCAGACCGGCGGCGGAGGCGGCTCCGCTGGGCTCGGGGGTGAGGCGGGCGCTGTAGAGGAGGGTGCGCATGGCGGCACGGATTTCGGACTCGGAAACCGTAATGATGTCGTCGACGTAGGTCCGGATGTGCTCGAAATTGCGCTCGCCGAGGGACTGGGTGCGGAGGCCGTCGCAGACGGTGCGGGTGGTCATCTCGGCCGGCCAGGTGACGAGCTGGCCGGAGATGAAGCTTTCGCGGGCGTCCGCGGCCAGCTCGGGCTCGACGCCGATGACGCGGGTGGCGGGGCGCGAGAGCTTGATGGCGGTGGCGAGGCCGCTGAGGAGTCCGCCGCCGGAGACGGGCGAAAGGACGAGGTCGGCGTCGGGCAGATCTTCGAGGATCTCGAGGCCGCAGGTGCCCTGGCCGGCGATGATCTGATCGTCGTCGTAGGGCGAGATCATCACGTAGCCGTGGGCGGCTTCGAGCTCTTCAGCTTTGGATTTGCGGTCGGAGCTGGCGGGCCCAACTTCGACAATTTCGGCGCCCATGGCCGCGGTGGCACGCTTTTTGACCTCGGGGGCGGTCGCCGGCATCACGATGACGGCTTTGGCGCCGACGGCGCGGGCGGCGTAAGCGACTCCCTGGGCGTGGTTGCCGCTGGAGTAGGTGATGACGCCTCGCGAGCGCTGCTCGGGCGTGAGCTGGGCGATCTTGTTGTACGCGCCGCGCAGCTTGAAGCTGCCGATGGGCTGCAGGCCTTCAGCTTTGACCCAGACCTCGGCGTCTTCAACGCCGGGAACGAAGAGACGGACGAGCGGCGTGCGGACGGCGACGCCGCGGATGCGAGTTTGGGCGTCGTGGAAGGCGGGGAGGGTGAGGAGGCTGGCGATCGCGGTGGGGGCGGTCATCTGCTCCATGGTACTGCGGGGACCGCAAAGGCGGCGGGAGACCGGCATATTCCCCGAAAGCGGGCGGGAAGGCGCGGGACCGTACGATGATGTAGAGAGAACCGCGGAAGCCAGGAACAAGGCGCATCCGAAGCCACCTGGGAACCGTCTGTCTTGTGAGCACGCGCCGCGCGTCGGGGCCGTGTCGGCTTTCGCCGGAAAGGAAACGGATGCTGTTCGGAACGCGGCAGGGGCGCGGAGCTGGTTTCCGGAGATTTCTTTTTCTGGTTCTCAGTCAGGCGCTGCTGCTCCCGGTGTTGGCACTGGCGCAGCAGGCCACGCCTGCGACCGCACCGGCTGCAGCCGATCAGACTGCGACGATTCTGGGCACCGTCAAGGACGTGAACGGGAATGTCGTGCCGAACGCCGCGGTTTCACTGAGCAACAACACGGCAAAATATTCAGCCACCGCCAGCGAGAACGGGTTCTTCTCCCTGAGCGTGAAGCCGGGCACGTACACGGCGACGGTTGCAGCACCGGGACTGGTGCCGTGGACGACCGAAATCACGGTCGCAGCCGGCGAATACCGGGAGATTCCGGGCATTGTGCTCAAGGTGGAGGCCGTGGTCTCGACCATCCAGGTCACGACGTCGGAAAAGGAACTGGCCACGCAGCAGGTGAAGCTCGAGGAGGATCAGCGGCTGCTGGGAGTCGTTCCGAATTTCTACGTGAGCTATTTAGCGAACGCAGCGCCGATGTCGAAGGGGCAGAAGTACAGTATGGCGTGGAAATTTTCGATCGATCCAGTCAACTTCGTCATCGCCGGCCTGGCGGCGGGAGTGGAGCAGGGGGAGGACACGTATCCGGGCTACGGACAGGGCGTGCAGGGGTACGGGAAGCGCCTGGGCGCGGCGCTGGCGGACGACTTTACGAGCGATATGCTGGGCGGCGCGGTTTTTCCGGCGCTGCTGCATCAGGATCCGAGGTTTTACTATCGCGGCACGGGCAGCACCGCATCGCGCATCCGCTACGCCATTGCGACGGTTTTCATCTGCAAGGGCGACAACGGCAAATGGCAGCCGAATTACTCATTTCTTGCCGGCGATTTCGCGTCCGGGGCGATCTCCAATTTGTATTACCCGCAGCAGCAGCGCGGGTGGCAGACGACCATCGATACCAGCCTGGTGAACGTGGCGTGGGGCGCGGTGGATGCGCTGGCGGAGGAATTTGTGCTGAAGCGGTTCACGCACGGCGGAGAGGCGAGAAAGTAGTTGTCCTTCGCCCCGCCGCATACGGCACGCCATGAGCGTGGTGCACGCCGGCTGCTGACTCTTCGCGCCCCGCATGCCAGAATAAAAGCATTCCCATGAGCGACGAGACCACGCCTGAAGCGCAGCCCGTTCAACCTGCCGAACCCTCCGAATCCTTTGGTGAGCTGCTGACGCAGTTCGAGCAAAGCCATAGCCACAAGCCCGAGGCGGGCGCGAACCAGCTGGAGGGGACGGTCATCTCTGTCTCGGCCGACGCGGTCTATCTCGATATCGGCTACAAGACGGAGGGCGTGCTGGCGCGATCGACCTTCCGCGACAACGCGGAGAGCGTGAAGCCGGGGGACAAGTTCTTTGTCTCGGTGAAAGGGCGGAACGCGGAGCGGTATTACGAGCTGTCGCTGGCGCGAGTAGCGCAGCCGAAGGACTGGGATTCGCTGGAAGCGGCGTTCGCGCAGAAGCTGACCATCCCCGGCACCGTGACCGGAGTGGTAAAGGGCGGCCTGAGCGTCGACGTGGGCGTGCGCGCGTTCCTGCCGGCTTCGCGCAGCGGCACGCATGACGCGAAGGAACTGGAAAAGCTGGTGGGGCAGGAGATCACCTGCCGGATCGCGCAGCTCGACGTGGCCGACGAGAACGTGATCGTGGACCGGCGCGCGGTGCTGGAGGAGCAGGCGCTGGCCGCGGAGCAGAGCCGCGTCGCGGGCGTCCAGGAAGGCGAGGTGGTGCGCGGCACGGTGAGCCGGATCGCGAGCTTCGGGGCGTTCGTGGATTTGGGCGGGATCGACGGACTGCTGCACATCAGCGACATGGCGTGGAGCCGGGTGGCCAATCCCGAAGACGTGGTCGCGGTGGGGCAGGAGATCGAGGCAAAGGTGCTGAAGGTCGACCGCGAGAGCCGCAGGATTTCCCTCGGCCTGAAGCAGCTGCAGCCGGAGCCGTGGGAGACGGCGGCGGAGCGCTACAAGGCGGGCGGGCGCGTGACCGGCACGGTGACGCGGCTGATGGATTTTGGCGCCTTTGTGGAGCTGGAGCCGGGGATCGAAGGACTGATCCACGTGTCGGAGATGTCGTGGGTGAAGAAGGTGTGCCAGCCGAGCGACATTCTCGGCTCCGGCGACTCGGTGGACACGGTGATTCTGTCGGTGAATCCGGGAGAGCGGCGGATTTCGCTGGGGCTGAAGCAGGCGCTGGGCGATCCGTGGGCGGATGCTGCAAAGAAGTTCCCTGTCGGGTCGGCAGTGGAGGGCCCGGTAACGAAGCTGGAAAAGTTTGGCGCGTTTGTGCAGATGGCCGAGGGCGTGGAGGGGCTGGTCCACATCAGCGAGATCACGGCCGAGAGGCGTTTGCACCATCCGCAGGACGCGCTGAAGGTGGGGCAGGTGGTGCGGGCGCAGGTGCTGGCGATCGACGCGGAAAAGCGGCAGGCGAAGCTGAGCATGAAGCAGCTGGTGCCGACGAGCCTGGACGAATATCTGGCCGAGCACAAGATCGGCGACGTGGTTTCGGGGCGGGTGGTCGATGACTCGGCGGTGGAACTGGGCGAGGGGATTCGCGCTGCGTGCCGCGTGAAACAAGGCGCGGGCGAAGATGCGGGGAGCGCCGGCAAAGCGGACCTGTCGGCGCTGACCTCGATGCTGCAGGCGCGCTGGAAGGGCGGCGCGGGAGCCGGCGCGGCGAGACCAGAACCGCTGCGGGCGGGACAGGTGCGCAATTTCAGGATCGTGGAGCTGGATCGCGAGGCGAAGAAGATCGCGGTCGAACTGGGGTAGTGGCTGCCGTTACAGGGGCAGCAGAGCCGGACTCTCCGGCGAAATGCGGCTGGCAAGGCTCGTGGCCTGCACAGACGCCGCCCTCAGCGCAGTCTTCGGTGGTGGCTTGCGGCGATCGCCGTGTAAATCGCCGCAGCGGCTGCTGCGACCATGCAGGCGCGCACGAAGACTTCGCGCGGGGTAATGACCTGCGTGGAAAAGGTGACCCAAATGCAGAAGATGAGAAGGACCTGAAAGACAATGACGGCGCAGATGATGGCGTTGGGGTTCATGGCGTTCACCCCCGGGTCCTGGTATAGCACCATTCACAGCGAGGGACGCAGAATTGGCTTGCCCTTGTCGCCGTTTTCGATCCAGCCAAACGGTGTGTGGTGGTCGTGGGTGAAAAGGACCATCCACTGCTCGGGGATGGCGCGCGCGTAGAAGCGCTTGCGCTGGGCGATGCAGGTGAGCGGATCGAGGTCGTAGCCCATCACCCAGGTGATGTCGAGGTGGGCGCTGGTGGGGATGAGGTCGGAGATGTAGGTGGCGCGCTTCCCTGCCGAATCGATGTGGATGGCAAGCAGCTGCGCGGTGTGGCCGGGGAAGCATTCGACGGAGATGCCGGGGACGATGGGGGTGGTCTCGCCGGGACGAGTGTCGAGCAGGGTCATCTGGCCGCTCGAGACCAGCGGATCGTAGTTGTCGCTGATGTAGCTGACGGCGTCGCGCTCCAGCTGGAGATGGCCATGCTCGACTTCGCCGCGATGCGCGAAGTAGCGCGCGTTGGGAAAGGTGGGAACGACCCGGCCATCGAGCGTCTTCGTGGTGTTCCAGCCGCAGTGATCGAAGTGCAGATGGGAGTTGATGACGATGTCGACTTCTTCCGGGCGGATTTGCGCCGCGGCGAAGGCGCGCGGAAGCTGTTCTTTCGCCTCGAAGATGGCGCGCATTTTATCCGGGAGCTTGTTGCCGATGCCGGTTTCGATGGCGACGGTGTGCTTGCCGGTGCGGACGACGACGGTGTTCAGGCCGAGGAGGACGCGGTTCTGCTCGTCGGCGGGGGCGCGCTTTTCCCAGAGCGGTTTGGGCACGACGCCGAACATGGCTCCGCCGTCGAGATAATAGGTGCCGTCGCTGAGGACGGTCAGTTCGAACTCGCCGAGGGTGGTGCGGGCGCGGACGAGATCGGCGGGGTCGGGGCGCTCGGCGGGCGGCGGCATGGAATCAGCGCCGCGCGCCTTCGCGCTCGCGGGCGGCATGATCTTCGTGCGCGGGCTCTTCCGTCAGGTAACGCTCAAAGTGGTCGAGGATCTTCGTGTAGACCATGGTCTGATCGTCGGGACCGGCGATGGAATGGGTCTTGCGGGGAAAGAGATTCAGGTCGTAAGGAATGCGCGCCTCGATGAGCTTCTGGATGTACTGGATGGTGTTCTCCATGTGGACGTTGTCGTCGCCGGTGCCGTGCATGATGAGGATGTGGCCGCGAAGATTGGCGGCGCTGGTGACGTCGGAGTCGGCGATATAGTTCTGCTCATCGTCGGAGGGAAGGCCCATGTAGCGCTCGGTGTAGATGGAGTCGTAATCGTGCCAGTCGGTGACGGGCGCGACGGAGACGCCGGCGAGGAAACTGTCGCTGTGCGAGAGCGCGAAGAGGGTGAAGCTGCCGCCCCAGCTCCAGCCCCACCAGCCCAGGCGGTGGGGATCGATCTGCGGGTACTTGCGCAGGACCTGGTCGATGGAAGCCATCTGATCGGCAAACTGCGGCGGGCCGAAGTTATGCCAGCAGACCTGCTCGAAGTCGCGCCCGCGGCCGCCCATGCCGCGGTTGTCGACGTGCAGGACGGCGAAGCCGTGCTGGGCCAGCAGCTGATCGAAGAAAAGGCGCCGGCCGCCCCAGGCATCGCTGCCTTCGCCGACGCCCGGGCCGCCGTAGGGATTCACGATCAGGGGCACGCTACGCGGGCTGGTTTTGTTGGGGGGAAGCAGGATGGTTCCGTAGAGCTTGGTGGAGCCGTCGGCGGCCACCAGGGTGAGCGGCGTGGGCGGAATGATGCGATGATCGCGCAGCGGCGTGGAATGCCAGAAAGGCGTGCACTCACCGCCAGGCGAGCAGGCGGCGACGGTGGGCGGCGTCAGACGGTCAGAGTACGTGTCGACGTAGGAACCACCGTGCTCGGGAAAGTCCGGACGGTGCACGCCGGGTGTGGTGGAGATGCGGTGGCGGTTGGAGCCATCGAGTTGCACCGCCCAGATCTGCTGCTGATTGGGGTCGCCCTGATTGGAGAGGTACCAGACGGTTCCCGACGCAGGATCGACGGCTTTGACGGCGCCCACCTCGTAGCCGCCGCTTTCCAGCTCGCCGGCCAGCTGCGCCTCGGTGCCGAGAGGATTGTCAGGATCGAAGGTGTAGCGATAGATGTGGGTGTGGCCGTCGCGCCAGCTGAGGATGAGGAACTGATGATCGTCGACGAAAGTGACGTCGTAGGTGAGGTTGAAATACTTGGGCTCGGTCTGTGCGAGGACGAGTTCGATGGCGCCGCTGCGCGTGTCAGCGAACCACAGGTTCTCATGCTGATGGCTGCGCGAGAGGGTTTCCACCCAGACGACATGGGAATTCACCCAGCCGAAGCGAGGAATGTAGTCGTTGCCGGTGTCGAGGGGGATATTGAGCCAGCGCGTGGGTCCGCCCTCAGCGCTGACCACGCCCACGCGCACGCCAGGATTGGGATCGCCCGGCTGCGGATAGCGCTGCTCGCTGACGGTGGCGTGGGTGGGGATCCAGTCCACCAGCGGGTATTGGGGCACGGCGGTCTCGTCCATCTGCAGGTAGGCGATGTGTTTTGAGTCGGGCGCCCAGAAGTAGTTGCTGCGCACGTCCAGCTCTTCGAGGTAGACCCAGTCGATGCCGCCGTTGAGCAGGTTGGGATCGGTGGTGTCGGTGAGCGAGCGCGCGGGCGCGGAACCATCGGCGGGAAGGATGTACAGATTGTGATCGCGCAGGTAGGAAACGTAGTCGCCGCTGGGCGAAAATTTGGGATCGTCGCCGGAGGCCATGCCGGATTTGCCGATGGACGCGCCGCTGCCCGACTGCAGACCGTAGAGCCAGAGATCGCCGTTGGTGTCGAAGAGCAGATGCTGCGAATCGGGAGACCAGATGTAGTCGGGCTCGTCGTAGCGGGCGCGGTGGTCGCGGTCCTGCTCGGGGATTTTGGCGGTGAGCAGCGCAATGATCTTGTCGGCGGGAATCAGGGTCTCGGGCTTCACGCCGGGAGGCTCGATCTGCATCAGGTCGCCGCGTTCGTCGAGCCAGGTGACACGCTTGCCGTCCGGCGACCAGCTCATGCCCTCGGGCGGATCTCCGGTAAGGCTCCCGGAATGGCCAAAGATCTCGTCGACGGTCCAGGGGCGGTTGGACTGGGCGATCAGCGGAGCGGAGAGAAGAGCGGCAGCAGTGAAAACGAGGGGGAATAACCGAAAGCGACGCAGGGCTCTGCGATCCAAAACGAACTCCGGGTGCGCGGCCGGTATAGGGAAGCCGCGCAGTCTGTCTGAAAAGAGAATTCTAGAGCAAAACCGGGCGGGAACGGCGGAATCAGTGGGCTGCTGCGGCGGCACCCTTGTGTTTCTTCAGGAGGAAGACGAGGGGGACCATGCAGAGGGCGATGAGGGCCAGGACGGCAATCACGTCGAGATACGCGATCTGCGTGCTCTGCTGAACGAGTTGCTGGTAGATCATGCCGCGGGCCAGCGCCTGCGCCTGAGCAGCGGAAGCGGTGAGGCCACCGGCATGCTGGAAATATCCGGAGAGGCTTTGCATGTGCTGCAGCAGCGTGGAACTGGCCGGATTCAGGCCCATGGCCAGGCGGTCCTGGTGCTCCTGGCTGCGCCGCGCCAGAAGGGTGACGAAAAACGAGGTGCCGCTGCTGCCGCCGATGTTGCGCGCGAGGTTCATGAGCCCGGAGACATCGTTGTTTTTCTCGCGAGGCACGTCAGTGTAGGAAACCGTGTTGATAGGGACGAACAGGAATGCCAGGCCGGAAGCCTGGAAGATGCGCATCCAGGCAACGTAGGAATAGCTGGCCTGGATGTCGATGCTGTGCATGGTAAACAGGGCTGCCGAGAGGGTGGTGAGTCCAATGGCAATCAACCAGCGCGCGTCGTAACGGCTGACCAGAAACCCGACCAGGGGCATAAAGGCCATCACCGCGAGGCCGCCGGGAGAAATGACCAGCCCGGCCCGCTCGGCAGTGTACCCCATCATTTCCTGCACGAAGAGCGGAAGCAGTACCGTGGTGCCGAAGAGAGCGAAACCCAGCACGAACATCATGAGGAACGAAACCGCGAAGTTGCGGTTGCGGAACATGGTCAGGTCCAGGATGGGCCGATGCCCGCGGCGAATCTGCGCGATCTCCCACAGGACGAGCGCGATCAGGCCGCCGGCGCAGAGGAAGAAGAAGGTCGTGATCAGGTGCGAGCCGAACCAGTCCTTCTCCTGGCCCTTGTCGAGGACGAACTGCAGCGAGCCGAAAGCCAGCGCCAGCAGGCCGAAGCCCATATAGTCGAGATTCAGGCCGCGCTTGCGGCTTGCGGCGACCTCGCGCTGGATGTGCGGCGGATCCTCGACGATGCGCGAGGTGAGCACCAGCGAGAGGATGGCAACGGGCACGTTGATGAAGAAGATCCAGCGCCAGGTGAAGTTGTCGGTGATCCAGCCGCCCAGGGTAGGACCGATGACCGGCGCCAGCACGACGGCCATGCCGTACACGGCAAAGGCCTGCCCGCGCTTGCGGGGAGGGAACGTATCGACGAGAATGGCCTGCTCGCTGGGCTGCAGGCCGCCGCCGCCCGCTCCCTGCAGCACGCGGAAGAAGATGAGCAGCGGCAGCGACGGCGCCAGACCGCACAACATGGAACTGAGCCCGAACAACGTGACGCAGATCATGTAAAAACGCTTGCGTCCGAGGAACGAGACCAGATACGCGCTGGCGGGCAGGATGACCGCGTTCGAAACCAGATAGGAGGTCAGGACCCACGTGGCTTCGTCGGTCGATGCTCCCAGGCCGCCGGCAATGTGCGGCAGCGCCACGTTGGCGATGGAGGTGTCGAGGACCTCCATGAACGTGGCAAGGGTGACCGTGAGGGCGATGGCCCAGGGATTATGCTTCGGTTTCCAGTTGGCGTCGGTGTCCGGGGGCATCGATGAATGTTTTGAGGATAAAGGGTGAGATGAAGATGCAGGAAATCGGTGCGGCGAGGCAACGGGCAACGGTTCGAGGCCGGCGGTATTCGCGGCACCATCTCGCCTCGAGCTCCGCTGCGGGCAGAAAACTTCGGACAGGTGCGCCGATATCCGCTGGCGCAGGCAGCGGGCGTGGTACAAATCTGATCAATACACCCAGGTGCCGGGCGAAACCAGAAAATGCAGATTGTGTCCGCGCTGTTTTCCGACTGGACGTTTCTCTTCACCCTGGCGGGATCGGCTCTGCTGATCTATGCCGCAGCCAACCGTACTGCCCCTCCGCGGCAGCTGCTTCTGCTTGCCGTGCTGTTGCCGGCGCTGTTCATCGCCGGTGGCCTCGCGAACCACGCGGTGACGCGCTGCACGCCGAGGACGCTCGATTCCGCGTTCCTGCGGATCGATGGCGGGGTGAGCACGGCGATTTACCACTGGATCTCTCGACGTCCCGGGTGGCGATTGCCGGTGAACCTGGTCTACTGCGGACTGCCAGTTTTTGCCGCCTTTGTGCTGTGCACGAGCCCCCGGCGGATGCTTTGCGCAACAGTGCTGCTGGCTGCTTCAGCGGTGGCCCCGATATTCTACTGGTTGTTCCCGGCTACTGGACCAGCGCATCTGGGCAGTGCGGTAGCCGCGCGCAACTGTATGCCGTCGCTGCACATGACCTGGGCGCTGTTGCTCGCGTGGTACAGCAACCCGCGAATCAGGACCGCGGCATGGATTTTTGCGGGTCTCACGGCGTTCGTCACCCTGGCCACAGGCGAGCATTACTGGATCGATCTGGTTGCCGCCGTCGTCTACTCCGCGTGTTTTGTCGCGCTGGGAGTGCGGCTCAAAGGGCGATTTTTGCGCCCTGCAGACGATGGCGAGGGGCCGTCTGCATCCTGGGGCAGAGACGGGGCGCGCGGAGCAGAGCGAGCGTGACGCGGGCGGCGGCCGGTTAACGGATGATATTCTGCCCTTTTGCTGCCATGCGAACCGAACTCGAGGCGCTGACGCGCCTGCAAACCATCGATCAGGAAACGGCGCAGCTGCGCTCGGCCATTGCGGCGCTGCCGAAACGTCTGGCGTTGCTGGAGGCCGGTCTGGCAGCGGAGAAGGCCGGCGTGGAAGCGGCGCAAAAGGCGCTGAAGGACGAAGAGGCGCTGCGGCGGCACCTGGAAAGCGACCTGAAGGACCAGCAGCAGAAGATCGGCAAATTCCGCGATCAGTCATCGTCGGTGAAAACCAACGAGCAGTTCCGCGCGCTGCAGCACGAGATCGGCTTTGCGGAGGAAGAAATCCGGAAGATCGAAGACCGCGAGCTGGAGAGCATGGAGCGCAGCGAGCAGCTGGCGCAGCAGCAAAAGTCGGTGCAGGCGAAACTGGCCGACAGCGCGAAGGCGGTCGAGATCGAGAAGGAAGATGCGCGGGGCGAGTCGGCCGAGCAGCAGAAGCGGCTGGAGGAGCTGACGCAGCGGCGGAACGAGCTGCGCGCGGCGATTCCGGAGGAATTGCTGCGCACCTACGACCGCGTGGCGGGCAGCCGCGGCACGGGGATTGCCAGCGCGCAGGGGCAGCGCTGCATGGGCTGCCAGATGGGCATCCGGCCGCAGATGTGGAACCAGATTCGCGACGGGCAGGTTCTGACCTGCGAATCGTGCGGACGGCTGCTCTATTTCGATCCGGCGAAGGAGCCGCAGCCCGAACCCGAGCCGGAGAAGCCGAAGCGCGGCAGAAGAGCGCCGGAAGCGGGCGTGGAGTGAGGAGCCGGCTGGCTTTAGCTCCTAGCTTTTAGCTTTTAGCTCTTAGCTTTTGGGAAGCCCCGGCAGGACCCATTCTCCAGCATCGCTTTTCCGATCACTATTCCCTGATCTCTATTCTGTTCTTATGAAACGCATTGCCGTCGACATGGATGAAGTGCTGGCGGACACGCTGGCCGAGTATATTGCGCGCTATAACCGCGATCACGGCGAGGCCATCACCAAGGCCGACCTGGAAGGCAAGTGGCTGTGGGAGATCGTGTCCATCGATCGGCACGAGCGGCTGGAAGGCTATCTGCGCTCGGAGGATTTCTTCGAGGATCTGCCGGTCATTGCGGACAGCCAGCGCGTGCTGCGCGCGATGGCCGAGCGGTACGAGATCTACATCGCGACCTCGGCGATGGAGTTCCCCAACTCGTTCGGGCCCAAGTACCGCTGGCTGCGCCGCCACTTCCCTTTTCTCGATCCGCGGCACTTCGTCTTCTGCGGAGAGAAGAGCATTCTGCACGCCGACTATCTCATCGACGATCAGCCGCGTAACTTCGCCAGGTTCACGGGCCAAGGCATCCTCTTCACCGCGCCGCACAACATGCACGTGAGCGGCTATCCACGAGTGGATAACTGGGCGCAGGTGGAGAAGATGTTCTTGTAACAGGCACAGAGTTCGGTGTTGGCTGGAGTGGGCGGGTACCCCCCTGGGATGGTTATGTTTTTCCCTAAGTACCCTGTTTGCCGGTAAGTGCGGTTTCAGTTCAAGGGCCTTGGACGGTACTTGCTTCAGGACATGGTACTTTTCACGGGCCTTGATTCCCTCTTCCCGGCCTTGAGCCGTTGAAAGCGTGGTACTTCTTCAAGGGCTTCGACCGCTGTGACACCTTCGAACCTTCACCACAGAGGGCGCGGAGAGCACAGTGGCGCCTTCGATCCAATCGATCGCCTGATTGTTAAAGAGCGTGCGCAAACAGCTTCTCACCCCAACGCGCAAGCGCGCCGGGGCCCCGGCCTCGGCCGAGGTTAAAAGAAAAGCCCTGTTCGCGATGAACAGGGCCTTCCTGTTTTCAGGGTAGGTGGATGGAGAATGAAAGGCAAGAAGAATCGAAGGGGTGGAGGGTACGAAGGTAAGGCCGAAACAGGCCCGTGCGCTACCGCAGGCGGCCTGGCAGCTAACCGGCCGACACACTCCACACGACGGTGTAGTCCGAGTTCGATCCGCAGCCGGCCGGAGAATTGATTCCCGGATTGTCCTCGCTGGAGGTATAAGCTCCCGTCGAGGTGAGAACCCGCAGCTGCGCACCGGAATAAATGTGCACGGCGGATGCGACCGGACCGTCGCAATCTGCATTCACCACGGTCCAGACCTCGCTCATGATCCAGCCGGAAAGCGCGCCAAGAGCGGTTCCCACAAGCGGAACCACTGCGGTGCCAAGAGCCGCGCCAAGCGCAGCCCCCAGCGCTCCACCGATGCCTGTGGCAATCAACCCGGCAACCGCAGTGCCAATCTTCTCTCCTATCTGGAGGAGAATATTGTTGGCGGTCTGCTCGCCACCTCCGCTGTTGATGACATGATACTGGATGGTGACGGTATCGGTATCCGCGACCTGGATGCTGGAGAAAGTGAGACCCACATTGTAGGTATTTCCGCCGGAGACGTTTCCCATGGACCTGGTCTGTGTCTGGGGCGGCCCGCCGTTGACCATAACTGAGAAATAGGCGTAGTCGGTGTCCTCTTCCGTGCCGAGAAAGTTGTTTGCTCTCTGGTGGTTCACGGCGAAGTTTTGCAAGGTAAACGAGTACGGCTGGGAAGCAACTGCGGCCTGCGGCGCAGGCGAGGAGAGCGAAAACACCTCCCAGGCGTTGACCGCCGTGGCATCGCTCTGGATGGGTGGATTGCCTGGCGATTTTACGCCTCCGCCATTGACAGCGGTAAGGAAGTTACCGGTGATGGTCTGAATGGTCAGAGTCGGCGGATTGACGGAATCGTCAATATTCAGAGTAAAAGTCTCCCACGGGCCCTGCGTGGCGGCGTCGGTGTGGATCGGGCAGGTAGCATCGTTCGGACCCGAGACTCCGCCGCCGTCCACTGCCGTCAGATAATTGCGCCCGGACGAGGTTTGCAAAGCGAAGGTCATTCCCGGACCGATGGGGGCCGAGCCCTGGCGAAGGATCAGTCTGAATGTTTCCCACGCGGCGGCGGTGGCAGCGTCGGTGTGCAAGGCCACCAGTCCCGATCCGCTGTCTGGTCCTCCCAGGCCGCCGCCGTTAACTGCAGTGAGCATGTTTTGCCCGTTGGATGTGCGAATGCTGCCTGTGAGAGTCTTCATATCAGTACCTTTCTCTGAGAAATTGAAGGGATCGGGGTCCCGGTCGATGCTGCCGGTGGTGCCTGTCAGCACTGCGCGTCGCGTATGGGTAAGCCGTGTCTCCTGGCGACCGTACCCGCGTTGACTGCGCGAACTATAGGCACACCTCGTCGGGGAATCAATGGCCGGAAGCTGGTCTTAATCTGGAATTTGTCTGGACGGATAACTTATTCATTCCGGATGGTTAAAGGGATAAATTGCAAGCCTGCGCGGATCTGATTCGTGCTATCTTGTCTGCAACTCCGCGCCTCAGGGTCTGCCGTCACACAGTTTGCGGTGTTCTCTCAACGCTTTCGCATGGTCGAGCGCACATGGTCACCTCTTCATTTCCGAAGTTCACGTGCCGCTTTGGACCGTTCGTCCTGGACCTTCGCACCGGGGATCTGACCAGAAACGGCCGCCGCGTTCATTTGCAGGAGCAGCCGCGGAGTTTGCTTCTCGCTCTGGCGCAGCGGCCGGGCGAACTCGTGAGCCGCAGGGAACTCCACAAGAAGCTGTGGCCAGGCGATACTTTCGTCGATTTCGAGGACGGCCTGAACGGTGCAGTGAGCAAGCTGCGCGAAGCGATCGGCGACGATCCGAAATCTCCGCGCTACATCGAAACTGTGCGCAAGCGAGGGTACCGGCTGGTCGGAACCATTGAATCGTTCAGCGAACTCGCAGTGAGCGAGGCCACGGATCCCGGAGACAAATCCCCGGAAAAGGCTTCCGTCGGGACATCAGCAAATGAATCCATCCACCTGGTTGCTGCTCCTCAGGCAGGGCTCTCCGCCAGCGCGCGGCGAGACCTCTTTAAGTTAGCTCTGGTTGTATTTGGCGTCGCGCTTGTGCTGACTGCGGGGATCGACATCTGGTGGCTGCTGCCCGAACCGCCTCCCCGTATGGTGCGTTTAAGGCAGATTACGACCGGCGGCAGGATCGATTATCGGGTGAAGCCGGTTACGGATGGCGCGCGGGTTTTTTATCTCGAACGCGATGGGGGCCACTGGACGCCGATGGAAGCTTCCATCGAGGGTGGGGAGCCGCAGCCGATGCCGGGGCTGGCCTTCGACACGCGGGTGATGGACGTCTCGCCGGATGGCTCAACTTTTTTACTGGGGTCGTTCACTTCGCGATCATCGGGCAACCGGCTTTCGCTGATGCCTGTCCAGGGCGGAGCACCGGTCCTGCTCGGCGATATTGTGTCCGGAGAGGCCGTATTCACTCCGGATGGCCAGCGCGTGCTTTATGCAAAGCTCAGAGATTTGTGGACGGTCGCGGCGAACGGGACAGACGCGCATCTGCTGGTGAAGCTGACCGGCGGATTGAACTGGCTCGCGTGGTCGCCGGATGGAACGCGGCTGCGCCTGACGGTCGGCGATGACGAGGGTGGCACGGCGCTGTGGGAGGTGCGCCGGGACGGGTCGAATCCACACCGTGTGTTTCAGAGAATGGGGCCAACCGAACACATTTGCTGTGGCGAATGGACGCCGGACGGAAGGTACTACATTTACTCCGAGACGCGCGGGGGTGTCGACAATCTCTGGGCCGCGCGTGAACCCGGCTGGCACTGGAGGAGAGCACCGCGCGGTCCGTTTCAACTAACGGATCTCCCGAATGGAGCCTGGGGTGCGCACATCGGACCTGACGGAAGGAGTGTGCTTTTCTATGCCGGCTGGAAACGTGCGCAGGTTGAGAAGGTGAACCTGCCGTCCGGCAAGATCTCTGCGCTCGCGCCCCAGGGATTAACCGAACCAGAATTCAGCCAGGACGGGCGATACGTGGTTCTGGTGGACAGCAACTCAGGCGCACTGTGGAAGGTGGACACGCAGAGCGGGCAGAGAGTGCGGCTGAGCCTGCGGGGCTTCTGGCCCGTTTTTCCCCGCTGGTCGCCGGACGGCCGCTGGCTAGCAACTACGGTCAGCCGCAACGACCGTGGGACCACGGTGTACCTGGTGCCTGCCGCGGGTGGCATGCCAAAACCGCTTTTTGCCGACGAGCGCTCTTCTCGGGACCCCGACTGGTCTCCGGACGGCAAAAGCATTGTCCTGGTCCACGGCGCCAGAGACGCAGAGGATGGCCTCTTCGTCGTCGACGTTGCCAGCGGCACGGAGAAAATGGTTCCTCGTTCGGAGGGGCGTTACTTTCCGCATTGGTCGTCCAGCGGACGTTATATTTCGGCGTACTCCGAGCTTTCTCACGGAGTCGACTTCTTCGATTTCGAGACCGGAAAGTGGAGGACCGCGGTAAGCGGTCCGGGCATCGGCTTCCCGAGCTGGTCGCAGGACGGCAGGTTCCTTTATTACCAGGAAATGCTCAAAGACGGAGAGCCGGTTTACAGGTACGATCCCGCCTCCAACTCAACCGTATGGATGACGGATTTCAAGCAGGCCATGGCAGATGGAGCAGTCCGCTGCTCGTTCTTCGGCCAGGCACCTGATGGCGATCTGTTGGTGGAGTTCAATCGAGGCGAGGACGACCTCTACCGGGCCGATTTGGATTTCCCCTGAGCGGACGCCAATCAGGATCAACCCTGAGATGCTGCCGTCTCTGCTCAGATGGCAAAATGGGGCGACGAATATGGGAACATCGGGATTTGCTTCGGCCTACATCAGCTCCTCAACGAATTCGCGCGCCGCAGCTGGATCGATGTGTTCGGGGCGGCCGACCATGGGGCCGTCGGCGAGCACCGGCTCGGCCTGATCGAGCGAGGGCAGGTCGGTGCGCTCGAAGAATTTTCCGATGGGGATCTCGTCGCCCCAGAGCGTGGACTTCTCCACGGCGGCCAGCCAGTCGGAGGCGTCGTACGCGGCATCGTCTTCGAGCTTCTTCACGCGCGGACGGAACCACTGGAAGGTGTTGTCTTTGTTGTAGGTGACGCAGGGGCTGAAGACGTCGAGGAAGGCGAAGCCCTTGTGGCGAATGGCCTGCACGATGAGGTCGGTGAGGTGCTTCTGCTCGCCGGAGAAGCCGCGTGCGACGAAAGTGGCGCCGGCGGCCAGGGCCATGGTGACGGGGTTGATGGGCCCTTCGATGTTGCCGTGGGGCGCGCTCTTGGTCTTCATGCCGAGACGGCTGGTGGGCGAGGTCTGGCCGGTGGTGAGGCCGTAGATCTGGTTGTCCATCACGATGTAGGTGAGGTCGACGTTGCGGCGGATGGTGTGCGTGAAGTGGTTGCCGCCGATGCCGAAGCCGTCGCCGTCGCCGCCGGTGACCAGCACTGTGAGCTCGTGGTTGGCCATCTTGAGACCGGTGGCCACGGGCAGCGAGCGGCCGTGGAGGGTGTGCATGCCGTAGGTTTCAATGAAGCCGGGAAAATTGGAGGAGCAGCCGATGCCGCTGACGGTGACCACCTGGTGGTTGGGAATTTGTAACTCAACGAGTGCCTTTTGCACGGCGGCGAGGACGCCGAAGTCGCCGCAGCCGGGGCACCAGTCGGGATCGACGCGGCCCTTGAAGTCGGCGATGGTGAGCGGCCTGGGGGTTTCGACAATGGTGGCCATGATTTCTCCTCAGAATTCTCTATTCACCACAGAGGACACGGAGAGCACAGAGGAAACGATTTCGATTTCTGTGCGCGGGTCCGGTGATTCATCTCCTAAAAACCTACTTTAGGCGCCAGAGGCCCAACGATCCGACCTGCTCGATACAAAAGCGCAGGGGCTGAAGCCCCGGCCCTTATCGACTTCTCAATGGCACGGCTGAAGCCGTGCCCCTTCAAAAATTCTTCCTTCCCCACTCAACCCAAAGCGGGCTTGAATGGGCCACCCTGTGCATCGCTCAAACCATCACTTCGTGCGACGGGACGGACAGCGTAACGTCACCGGCCAGTTGTTCGCGAACGGCTTCCGCAATGTGGTGCGGCATGAAAGGCTCGCCGTCGTACTTGCGGATGTGCCCATCGGCGACGAAGCTGGTTTCGCTGCGCAGGTAGCGGGCAAACTGGCCGCTATAGTTGTTCTCGACGATGATGGTGCGCTTTGCGTTGCGCAGCTGATCGACGATGGCTTCGCCGTGGAGGGGCACCAGCCAGCGAATTTGTAACTGACTCGCGGTAATTCCCTGCTCCGCAAGCTGGGTGCGCGCTTCTTCAATCACACCCTGAGTCGAGCCCCAGCCGATCAACGTCACATCCGCGTCGGCGGGGCCCTGCAGGCGCGGCGGCGGAACAGCGCCGGCAATGCCCTCTTCCTTGCGCATGCGCTTTTCCATCATGGCGCGGCGCTTGCCGGCGTTGGTGTACATATCGCTGATCAGCACGCCGTCCTCGTCGTGCTCGTCGCTGGCGACCACGTGGGTGTAGCCAGGGATGCCCGGGATGGCGCGCGGAGAGACGCCGCTTTCGGTGATGAGGTAGCGCTTATATCCGCCCTCGGCGTGGCCGTTGGGCTGCGTGATCATCTCGCCGCGATCGACGGGCGGAGCGAAGTCCAGAATCTTTGGGTCGACGCTCAGGCGGCCCTCGGAGAGTAGCAGGTCGCAGAGCACGAGGCCGGGGATCTGAAATTTGTCGCAGACATTAAAGATTTCCGGGATCAGCGTGAAGCAGTCGCCGATGTCGAGCGGGGCGGCGATGACGCGGGGATAGTCGCCGAAGGCCGCGCCCAGCATCTGCCACAGGTCGCCCTGCTCGGTTTTGGTGGGCACACCGGTAGACGGACCCGCGCGCATGCAGTCGATCACGACGATGGGGATTTCCGCCATGGCGGAAAGGCCCAGGGCTTCCGACATGAGGGCGAAGCCGCCGCCGGAAGTGGCGCACATGGCGCGCACACCCGCCTGCGCCGCGCCGATGACCATGTTGACTACGCCGATTTCGTCTTCGACCTGGCGGACCATGATTCCGGCCTTGCGGCCGTGCGCGGCCATCCAG